>VBOD01000023.1 GCA_005877615.1 Nitrospirota bacterium
ACGGTGGTGGACAACGGCCGGGGCATCCCGACGGGCATGCACCCCACGCAGAAGAAGTCCGCCGCCGAGGTCGCGCTCACCGTGCTCCATGCCGGCGGGAAGTTCGAGCAGGGCGCCTACACTGTGTCGGGCGGCCTCCATGGCGTGGGCATCTCGGTCGTGAACGCGCTCTCCGAGTGGCTGGAGATGGAGATCTGGCGGGAGGGCCAAGTCTTCGAGCAGCGCTACGAGCGCGGCAAGCCCACCGCCCCCCTGAAGGTCACCGGCAAGACCAAACGGCGCGGCACGATGATCACGTTTAAGGCTGACCCCGAGGTCTTCGAAAGCACGGAGTTCAGCTTCGACATCCTGGCCCAACGCCTGCGCGAGCTGGCCTTCCTGAACAAGGGCCTGGAGATCTCGCTCAAGGACGAGCGCAAGGAGCCGGCCAAGGAGGAGGTCTTCCGCTACAAGGGCGGGATCGTGTCGTTCGTCGAGCACCTCAATGAGGCGAAGACCCCGCTGCACAAGCCCATCTACATCAGCGTCGAGAAGAGCGACATGCTCCTGGAGGTCGCCCTCCAGTACAACGACGGCTACGCGGAGAACATCTTCTCCTTCGCCAACAACATCAACACACGTGAGGGCGGCACCCACCTGGTCGGCTTCAAAGCGGCGCTTACCCGCACGATCAACAACTACGCGAACGCGAACGACCTTCTGAAGAAGGACGCAGAGTCGCTGACCGGCGATGACGTCCGCGAGGGGTTCACCGCCGTCATCAGCGTGAAGCTGCGGAACCCCCAGTTCGAGGGCCAGACCAAGGCCAAGCTGGGGAACAGCGAGGTGAAGGGGATCGTCGAGGCGGCCGTCAACGAGGCCCTCGGAGCATACTTCGAGGAGAACCCTCCGATCGCCCGCCGGATCGTCGGCAAGGCCGTCGACGCCGCGCGGGCGCGCGAGGCGGCCCGCAAAGCCAAGGAGTTGATCCGCCGCAAGAGCGCCCTGGACAGCGGCTCGTTGCCCGGCAAGCTCGCCGATTGCTCGGAGAAGGATCCGGCCCACAGCGAGCTGTTCATCGTGGAGGGCGATTCGGCCGGCGGCTCCGCGAAGCAGGGCCGCGACCGTCGCTTCCAGGCCATCCTGCCCCTCAAGGGCAAGATTCTCAACGTGGAGAAGGCGCGGTTCGACAAGATGCTCTCCAACGAAGAGATCCGGGTGTTGATCATGGCGCTCGGCACCGGCATTGGGCGCCAACGGGAAGACGGCGACTCCGGCAAGGACGACAAGGAAGTCTTCGACATCGCCCGCGCCCGCTACCACAAGATCATCCTGATGACCGACGCTGACGTGGACGGGAGCCACATCAGGACGCTGCTGCTGACGTTCTTCTTCCGGCAGATGACCGAGCTCATCGATCGCGGGTACATCTACATCGCGCAGCCGCCGCTCTTCAAAGTCAAGAAGGGCAAGACCGAGAAGTACCTCAAGGACGAGAACGCCCTCAACGAGTACCTGGCGGACCTGGCGGTCGAAGAAGTGGAGGTCTACGTCGAGAGCGGTCAGGCCTTCGTCACCGGGCGGCGCCTGCTGCCGATCCTCAAGAAGCTCATCGCCTTCGAAGGGCTCTTGACCCGTTTCGGGAAGAAGCAGCACGAGGCGAGCATCCTGCGCGCCTTCGTGGACGAGCCGGGCCTCGATCGGGACCTCCTCAAGAACGCGGCGGCGCTCAAGAAAGTGGTGGCCACCGCCAAGAAGGCGCTGACGGCTGCCTATCCCAAGGCACAGATCGCGCTCGACATCGCCGAAGACGAGGAGCACGAGTCCAACAAGGTCATCTGCCAGATCCAGTCGAACGGGATGGCGCACACCATGGAGATCACCCATGAGCTGGTCGGATCGGCCAACTTCCGCGAGCTGCAGAAGCTCGCCCCCTCCGCCATCGGGTTGGGGCGGCCCCCGTACAAGCTCAAGGCGAAGGGGGAGGAGAAGGGGTGCCCCGGGACAGCCGAACTGGTCCGCACGATCCTGGAGATCGGCAAGCAAGGGATCGGGCTGCAGCGGTACAAGGGTCTCGGCGAAATGAACCCCGAGCAGCTCTGGGAGACCACGATGAACCCGGAAACCCGCATCCTGCTGCAGGTCAAGCTCGAGGACTTCACCGGCGTGGAGGACATCTTCTCGATCCTCATGGGCGATGAGGTGGGGCCGCGGCGCGACTTCATCCAGCAGCACGCGCTCGAAGTGAGGAATTTGGATGTGTAACGAAATCGAAGAGCGGGTCCTGTCGCCGCATTACCCGGACGTGCTCATGCGCCGTTCGCCATCGCGGCCCCGCGGACTCGGCTGCAGGCGCACTCCGCTCCGCCCGGGTCCCATGCGGCACCACCCGCAAGATGTCAGCATCCTGCATAAGGAGATAGCGCATGCCGGTAGATGAACGCCTGACGCAGGTCGCGATAGAAGACGAGATGCGCTCGTCCTATCTCGATTACGCGATGAGCGTGATCGTGGGACGCGCGCTTCCGGACGTCCGGGACGGACTCAAGCCGGTTCACCGCCGGATCCTTTACGGCATGCACGAGATGGGCCTGGTCCACAACCGGGCCTACCGCAAGTCCGCCAAGATCGTCGGCGAGATCATGGGGAACTACCACCCACATGGCGACGCGGCGATCTACGACACCCTCGTGCGGATGGCGCAGGACTTCAACATGCGCTATCCCTTGGCGGATGGCCAGGGCAACTTCGGCTCGGTGGACGGCGACCCCCCGGCCGCGATGCGGTACACCGAGGCGCGCCTCACGAAGCTTGCCGAGGAGATGCTCGCCGACATCGACAAGGAGACCGTCGACTTTCGCCCCAACTACGACGAGTCGCGCATGGAACCGCTGGTCCTGCCGGCCAAGGCGCCGAACCTCCTCGTCAACGGCGCCGGCGGGATCGCAGTCGGGTACGCGACGAACATCCCGACCCACAACCTGGGCGAGGTCGTGGCAGGCCTCATCAAGCTGATCGAGAACCCGGGCATGACGGTCGAGGAGCTTATGGAAGTCATCCCGGGGCCAGACTTCCCCACTGCCGGCTACATCTACGGCACCCAGGGGATCAGGGACGCCTACACGACCGGGCGGGGGCTCCTCACGCTGCGGGCGAAGGCCGTCATCGAGACCGACGAGCGCACGGACCGCGACCGGATCGTCGTGACAGAGATCCCCTACCAGGTCAACAAGGCGAAGCTGATCGAGAAGATTGCGGAGTTGATCCAGGAGAAGCGCATCGACGGCGTGGCAGATCTCCGGGACGAGTCGGACCGGGACGGCATGCGGATCGTCATCGAGCTCAAGAAGAGCGAGATCCCCCTCGTGCTGCTGAACAACCTCTATAAGCACACGCCGATGCAGAGCACGTTCGGAGTGATCATGCTGGCGCTGGTCAACAACCGCCCCGAGGTGCTGAACCTCAAGCAGATCCTGGAGGCCTTCATCGAGCACCGGCGCGAGGTCGTGCTTCGCCGGACCGCCTATGACCTGCGCAAAGCCGAAGAGCGGGCCCACATCCTCGAAGGCCTCAAGATCGCGTTGGACAACCTGGACGCCGTGATCGCCCTGATCAAGCGGTCGCACTCGCCGGAGGAGGCCCGCGCCGGCCTCTCGCGGCAGTTCCGCCTGACGGAGATCCAGGCCAACGCCATCCTGGACATGAAACTGCAACGCCTCACACGGCTCGAACGCGAGAAGCTCATCCAGGAGTACGAGGAGACCATCAAGAAGATCGCCTACCTCAAGTCCGTGCTGGCCTCCGAGGCCCTGGTCCGGCAGCTCATCAAGGACGAGCTCCTGGCCCTCAAGGAGGAGTACAAGGACGAGCGGCGGACCCTCATCGTGCCGGAAGAGGCCGAGATCAACATCGAGGACCTGATCGCGCAGGAAGAGGTGGTGGTGACCATCTCCCACGCCGGTTACATCAAGCGCAATCCCGTCTCCCTCTACCGGGCGCAGCGGCGCGGCGGCAAGGGGAAGATTGGGATGGGGACCAAAGAGGAGGACTTCGTCGCGACCCTCTTTACGGCCTCGACACACGACTACCTCCTGTTCTTCACGGATGCCGGGAAGGTGTACTGGCTGAAGGTGCACGAGATTCCCGAGGCCGGCCGGGCCGCCAAGGGCAAGGCGATGGTCAATCTTCTCGCCCTCTCCGGGGACGAGAAGGTGACGGCCACCCTGCCCGTCCAGGCGTTCCGCGAGGACCGTTACGTGGTCATGGCGACGCGGATGGGCACCATCAAGAAGACGGAGCTGTCGGCGTACGGGAATCCGCGCCAGGGCGGGATCATCGCGCTGACGTTGGACGAGGGCGATAAGCTGATCGGCGTTGAGATCACGGACGGCCAGCGTGAGATTTTGCTCGGCACCCGCGACGGGATCGTCATCCGCTTCAAGGAAGAGGACGTCCGGCCGATGGGCCGCACCGCCCACGGCGTGCGCGGCATCACCCTGGATGAGGGGAACTACGTGATCGGTATGGAGACGATCACCCCCGACTCCACCACGTCCATCCTCACGGTCACGGAGCGCGGCTACGGCAAGCGCACGCTCGTGAGCGAGTATCGGCTCCAGGGCCGGGCCGGCAAGGGCATCATCAGCGTCAAGGTGACCGAGAAGAACGGGCCCGCGGTCTCGTTCCATCAGGTTCGCGACGGGGACGAGATCATGGTCATGACGGCCGAGGGCAAGATCCTCCGCACCCGGGTGGACGACGTGCGCGAGATCGGCCGCAACGCGCAGGGGGTGCGGCTGATCGACATGACGGAGACCGACCGTGTCGTGGGCGTGGCCAAGCTGGCCGAGTCGTCGGTCGAGGGGGCCGGCGAGGGCAGCGGCGCGGGTTCGAACGGGGATGAGCCCGGCCCCGCCACCGGGAACAATGGAGGGTGAGCAGCCCAAGAAACCCCTCGACCCCCTTGTCAAGACCGCGCTCACGCTCTGCATCGGCCTGATCGTCATCACGGTGGGCGGCATGATCCTGACCGCGCCGGACCGTTCCATCCCCCCCTATAGCGTGATGGCGCAGCAGGGAGAGATCGTGACCGTCGACGTGCCGCCCAGCACGACGGACCCTGAAATCGAAGCGCTCCTCGTGCGGTTCCAGACCGTGGGCCACGGCGACCGCAACCAGTTCGCGCGTCTCAAGATCAAGCCCACTACGCCCGGCGACCCGTCCGGCCTGTACCAGCGCGTGACGATCTACGTGTTCGACAATCCGGGCCTGTCGGAAGAAGCTTCGCTGAAAGAGTATCTGAGCGGCAGAGATCCGCTGGCCCGCGCCGGCTTCGAACGTGCCGTACGAGGTCTGTATCGTCTCACGGCCGACAAGGAACTTGGCGCCATGGGGTTCGTGCCGGAATCGGGCGCAAAGGGCGAGAGACCATCCGTGGGCTCGCGCATCCTCTTTCAAGGCACGGCGGGAAAAGGTTAGGAGGAGGCCGATTTCTCTAACAGGGCGCGGAGACGCGCTTGGAGGGCCGGATCGTGGACTGGTTGGACGGCGGCCTCGATCGAAGCCTGCACGTCATCAGGCACGGTGGCCCTTGTCTCCGCCGTGGCAGGAGGAAGTTGGGCTGAAGCGCTTGCTTCGACTTCCGGAGCAGGCGGCGTTCCTACGCGTAAGACGATGTCGGTGATGGCGTCACCGCCGGCGCACGCTGAGAGCTTTGCCAGGAGCTCCGGTTTCAGGAACCGGAGCTGCTGCAGCCAGACCGAGTTCTCGGCGATCAGGTAGAGTTTTCGGTGGCGGATGGATTCGGGCCAGGTATGGTGTCCGATGTGCGCGCCGACGATCTTGGGCCAGTGCTGCTGGAGCGTGCACTCCAGCATGCGGGACTCCATACCGTGATTTTTGAGAAGCTGGCCGAGGACATCCGGGATCGCGATCAAGCCGGGACGCCTGGCCATGAAGCCATCGTAGCCCGCTGCTGCATGCCCGTCAAGACGGAGGAGCCCGCCATGAAGATGAAGACCCTCTTCGACAACTCGCTCTTCGAGGAATTCATGGGGCAAGCCCTGGAGAAATTCGAGCTGCACCTGAAGAACGAAGGGATCAAGCAGAATCCGCTGGAGCAGCGCATGAGGGGCGCGCGGGAGTTTGCGGTGTTCCTGCTGGGGAGGGGGCATCGCAAGGGGGAGCGGACGAAGGGACGAATCTAGGTTCAATGTAGGGGCGGCCCTATGTGGCCGCCCAGAGAGGGCACCCACGCAGAGGTGCCCCTAAATGAATGTAACAGGGCGCCCATGCGGTGTCGCCCGCTCGGCGTCACCCCTCCGCCTTCGGCGACATTGACGGTGCCACCCGCAAAAACTCACCGCCTTGAATGCGAGCACGGCAGATGCTATTCTTTTGCAACTAGAAGGAACGACCTAAAAACATAGAGAAGGGGGCGACCGGCTTCGACGGGGATCATGACGCCAGGGTGGCATGCCGAGCTCCGGGAACTCGTAAAAGTCCGGAAACAACAACTGCCAACGAACAACTGGCACTCGCTGCTTAATTAAGCGGTGACGTCTCTCTCTCGCCGCCCGCGAGGGGGAAGAGACGACGATAGCGGGCTGGTCCGGCGCTGGTGCTCAGCGGCGACGGGCGAGAAATACTGAACTAGCAACCGTTCTAAGCCTGCCGGAGGGCGTGGACGGAAGCGAAACCCCAAATCGCCGGCTATGCATGTAGAAGCCCTTCGCTGACGGTCTTCGGACAGGGGTTCAACTCCCCTCGCCTCCACCATCTTTACTTGGCGTCTTTGGCGCAGCGGAACCCGCGGTCGGTGCTGGGGGCCGAGGGGTAACTCCGCGACCGGAGCGCGGAGCGTTGGAGCAGCGCTGAATCGTACCACGACCCGCCGCGCACAACTTTCTCCTCGCCGTCTCGAGGCCCTTTCGGATTCCGCTCCAGCTCATACTTGTAGGAGGTATTGTCGTACCAGTCCGCCACCCATTCCGAGACGTTTCCCGCCAGTTCGTAGATCCCATAGGGGCTCCGACCGGCCTCTAGACTCCCGACGATGGCAAGCACGCCGTAGCCTTTCCACTCGCAGCACTTGTTGAAGTTCGCGTGTCGGGGTGTCGGCGCTTCGTTGCCCCAGGGGTATTCCCGGCCATCCGTGCCCCGGGCGGCCTTCTCCCATTCGGCTTCGGTTGGCAGTCGCTTGCTGGCCCATCGGCAGTAGGCGTCAGCATCCTCCCAGGTCACGCCGATCACGGGCCGGTCCCCGTGGCTCACCAGGCTCATTTCGCTCCATTTAAACGGCAGCTGTCGCCCGGTCGCCTGCAGGAATTTGGCGTAGCGCGAGGCGGTCACTTCGTACTTATCCATATGGAAAGCGTCGAGATAGACCGGGTGCCTGGGGTTATCAATACTGTCGCCTCCCATCGTGAACTCGCCGGCGGACACCAGCACCATCGGTGCGCCGTCCTTACCGATCAGCTCCCGGCCTGCAGGCGGAGGCGTAAAGGGACGGACGCGAGCCTCTTCAATCGGCTTCGAACGCTGCTCCGCGCGGGCTTTGGCCTGCTCCTCCGCGCGGCGGCGCTCTTCCGCAAGCTTGCGCTGCGCCTCTTCGCGGACGGCTTGTTCCGCGGCCGCGCGTTTGCGCTCTTCTGCCAACCGCTGTTGCTCGGCCTGTTGCTTGGCCTGCTCTTCCCGCTCGCGGGCCAGGCGCTCCCGCTTGGCGTGCCTCTCGTCTTCCTCCCGGGTTTGCTCCTCCGCTAGGCGCAGGCGCTCCTCTTCCAGCCGTTTTTGTTCGGCTTGTCGTCTGGCGAGTTCTTCCTGCTCGCGGGCCAGCCGTTCGGCGTCCCGTCGAGCATTCTCCTCCGCTTCTCGACGGGCTTGCTCCTCGGCGTCTTGCCGGGCTTTTTCTTCCGCAAGGCGTTTGCGCTCCTCCTCTAATCGTCTTTGCTCGACTTCCTGCTTGGCCTGTTCTTCCCGCTCGCGGGCCAGCCGTTGCGCCTCTTGTAACTCTTGTCTCTCTGCCTCCAGCTTGGCGCGCGCTTCCTCAAGACGCTGACGCTCTGCCTCCAGCTTTCGGCGCTCGGCTCCCAGGTTGGCGCGTTCTTCCTTCTCGCCGGCCAGCCGTTCGGCATCCAACCGGGCCTGTACTTCCGCAGCGCGCTGGGCTTCTTCTGCGGAGAGACGGATGCGTTCTTCCGCCTGCCGTCGTTCTTGTTCTAGGGCCTCGCGTTCAGCCTGGAGAATTGGTTGAGCGAGACGGAGCTCCCTCGCGACCCCGGCCGTCACGTGAAACAGATGCACCTGCTTGGCCTTCATGCCCTGCAGCTCTTGGCGGATTGCGGCGTCCGTCAGCAACGTCTCCGGCTCCATGGGCGCCCCCTCAACCGGCAACCACCACTGCATACGGCCGTCCTTGTCGTATTGCGCGTGGCCGGCGAAGTAGATCAGGACAATATCGTCAGATTTGGCTTCGCTGCTCAGGCGAAAGAGGGCATAAGCAATGTTCTGTAGCGTGGCCTGCTCGTTGAACAGTTCGATGAGCCGCTCGGGCCGGACTCCGTAGCGCTGCGCGAGGTCGTCGCGCACCTCCATCGCGTCCCTGACTGCGGTCTGCAACGGAAGCCCGTGTTGGTAGTTGTCGATGCCGATGATCAACGCCCAGTATTCGCCCGTGGCCGGCCCGCCGGCGGGCTGTGGGGGGAGCGCCAGGTTCTGGATCTCTGCCGGCGCGACCGGCGCGGTGAGCAAGACGGTAAGAGCCACTATCACCGAACGGGCGAGCACGGGGCGTTTCACGGATGAGTTCCCCTGGCAGGACAGCAAAGCAGAGCGTAGGCTACAGAAAGCAGGAGACGATAGCAAGCACGGGTGGTGCCGCGCGCTTTTCTTTTACGACCGGCTCCTCTACTATAGGTGCTCCCTATGGCGGAAAGAAGACCACGGAAAGCAAAGGAACCGGGCACCGTGCGGCGGCGGAAGCCCGCCGGGGTCTCGACTGGGCTGGCGGCTGTGGAACTGCTGGCGGCGGCGCCGCCGGGAGAGGTCGCCGAACTCCATCGCGCGATCGAGGACGACGGCGGGAAGGTGCTCGCCGTATACCGTGAGCCCTTCGGCGGACGCTGGCTCCTCATGGCCGCGCTCCCGATTGAGAAGGTGGAGCCCACCCCCTACCAACGCAACCTGTCGGAGACGCACGTCCGCAGGCTCGAGGCCGTGATCGGCAAGCTCGGGCGCTTCCTTGATCCGATCATCGCGGTGCGCGCGCCGCAGGCAGGCACGGCCAGATACTGGACGCCGAACGGCCACCATCGCCTCTCAGCCATGAAAACCCTGGGGGCGAAGAGCATCACGGCGATTGTGGTGCCGGAGGCCGCTGCGGCCTATCAGATCCTCGCGCTGAACACTGAGAAGGCACACAATTTGCGGGAGAAGGCGCTGGAGGTCATCCGCATGTACAAGGAGCTGGCGAGGCTCGACAGCGCCACGGAGGAGACTTACGCGCTGGAGTTCGAGGAGCCAGCCTTCATCACGCTGGGCCTCTGCTACGAGGAGCGGCCGCGATTCAGCGGCGGCGCCTACCATCCGGTGCTCAAGCGCGTGGATCAGTTCATGAAGGGCTCCTTGCGCACTGCGTTGGAGGCCCGCCAGGCGCGGGCCAAAACCGTGCTGGCGCTGGACGATCTGGTCGCCCAGAAGGTCGAGGCGTTGAAGGCCCGGGGCCTCACCAGCCCGTACCTCAAGAGCTTCGTCGTCGCGCGGGTCAATCCGATTCGCTTCCGGCCCAAGGAGGCCGAACCGCTCTCATTCGATGAGACCTTCGACCGCATGACCAAAGCGGCGGGCAAGCTGAACCCCGACACGATCAGGATTGACGACCTGGCCCGATCCGGCGGCGCGCCGGATGAGGGAGGCTGACTGGCGTAGCGCGGATGGAAGAATGGCCAGGATTCTGTTCATTGATGATGACGAGCAGACCGTGGACCTCTTCGGGCAGATTCTCGAAGGGGCGGGCCACGAGGTCATCATCGCCCGGGATGGGGTCACAGGGATCGCGCTTTACCGGAAAGACCCCACCGACCTGATCATCACCGACATCATGATGCCGGTGAAAGACGGCATGGAAGTCATCAATGAATTGAAACGGGACTTTCCCCAGGCGAAGATCATCGCCATCTCCGGTTCGGATCGGGAGGCGCGGCGAGAGTTCTTCTTCGACGTCTCAAGGATCCTGGGAGCCAAGCGCACGTTTCACAAGCCGATCGATCCGGTGGAATTGCTGCAGGCGATCCGGGAACTGGCTCCGGATTAGCTCGGCCACGCGATTGACACCCACCGGAACGCTTCTTATAATGCGCCTTCGGCATCGGATAGATGCACGGGAAGGGTTCTTGACTGTCCGGCACAGGGGGTACTCGTTGCTCTTCAAAATGCAGCGGGTCCATGAAGTGCCGGTCCAACAAGGTCGGCTGGGAGGTTTCGCATGTCTGGCACGATGCGGCAGCCCTCGAATTTGGCGCGGAAACGCACGCACGGGTTTCTCGAAAGGATGAAGACCAAAGGCGGCCGCAAGGTTCTGGCACGCCGTCGGGCCAAGGGACGGCACAAGCTGACCGTCTGACTTGGAGATCGGTGATTTCGCCCCGCTCCGCCCGCTCCCAGTATCTCCTTCGTAACAGCGCCGCGATCCGGTTGGTCCTCAAGGAAGGCAGGCGGGTGTCGTGCCCGCTATTCACCTTGCTCTACCGCCGGAACGCCTTGGACCGCACGCGTGTCGGGGTGGTGGTGGGCAAGAAACTGGGCGGTGCAGTGTGGCGCAACCGCTCCAAGCGACGGTTCCGGGAGCTGGCCCGCCTGAGCCTGCCCCAGCTGCCGGCCGGACTGGACCTGTTGATCTTGCCGAGACGGGAATCCGTGACCGAGCCCGCTCAGTACCTGCGCGAAAGCTGGCAGGCGCTCTTGGCGCGGGCGAAGCTACTAGTCCCAGGGGATATCCAATGACCCGACTCGTCGTGGCTCTGATCGCCTTCTATCAGCGGTGGCTCTCACCGCTCGGTCCGCCCTGCTGCCGATTCGTACCCACGTGCTCGACTTACGCGCGCGAGTCGCTGGTGCGCCATGGTCTGGCATGGGGCCTCATCCTGGCGGCGTGGCGCCTGCTCAAGTGCCATCCGTTTCATCCGGGGGGCTACGACCCAGTCCGCTGAGGAAGAGTCATCATGGAAAAGCGCATCATCCTCTTCCTCGTCCTCTCGATGGCCGTCATCGTGCTCTATCCGTATTTGTTGGAGAAGCTGGGCCTCGCCAAACGGCCGGCTCCGGCGGCGCCCCGGGCCGTTGCCCCGAAGAAGGACACCGCCGCCCCTGCCACGGTGACGGCGCCCGCCACGCCTTCCCCGCAGATCCTGCCGACCCCCGCCCCGTCTGCCAGGGTGCCGACACCGGCCACTGAGGGGCGCGAACAGGAGGCGACGGTCGAGACCGACCTTGTCAAGGTCGTGCTCTCGAACCGCGGCGGAGTGATCAAGCGCTGGGAGCTCAAACGGTATCTGACGAGCGACCCCAGGGATCCTAAGCCCATCCAGCTCGTGCCCGCCATGGCGAAGGACGTGCCGCTCACGCTCCCGTTGACCGTGGAGGTCCCGGACGCCAAGCTGCAGGAGCGGCTCTCTCGAGGGCTCTATGCAGTGTCCGGCAAAGACGTCGCCCTCAGCGCGACCCAGCCGGCCGCCGACATCGGATTCTCCTACACGGATCCGGAGACTGGCGTGCGGGTCAGCAAGCGCCTCACCTTCCACCAGAGCAGCTATCTGGTGGATCTTACCCTTGAGACGACCGGCGTGAGCAGCTCGACCACCCTGTCGCTTGGCACGAACTTCGGGATCCATGAGTGGCAGGAAGGCTTCGTCGGCTTTATCGGCCCGGCCACCTACATCAGCGGCAAGCTCGCCAAGGACACGCCGGAGAAGGAAGATCTCCGGGCGGGGCAGGTGACCTGGGCCGCATTGCAGGACAAGTACTTCCTGGTGGCCATGATCCCGGCCGATTCCGGGACCCGCATCGCCATCGTGCGCAAGGAAGGCGAGAAGCTGGTGTCGGTGGGCCTGCGCACCCCGGCCACCGCCGGGACACTGCTCAGCAAGTACCGCCTCTTTGTCGGCCCTAAGGAATACGACACGCTGGCAGCCCTCAAGCTCGAACTGGAGGAGACGATCGACTTCGGCTGGTTCATCTACGGGAGCTGGTCCATCGTGCGGGCGGTGGCCAAGCCCCTGTTCTACGCGATCCGCTACCTCCACGAGATCACGCACAACTACGGCGTCGCGATCATCTTGATCACGGTCTTCATCAAGCTGCTGCTCGCCCCCCTCGCGTACAAGAGCTACAAGTCCATGAAGGACATGGCGGCCGTGCAGCCCGAGATGATGGCGCTGCAGAAGAAGTACGCCGACGACCGTGAGCGGCTCAACAAGGAGCTCATGAAGTTCTACAAGGAGCGGAAGGTGAACCCGGTCGGTGGCTGCCTGCCGATGTTCTTCCAGATCCCCGTGTTCGTCTCGCTCTTCAATATCCTGTACATGACTATCGAGCTCAGGCAGGCGCCGTTCATCCTGTGGGTGAAGGATCTCTCCGTGCAGGACCCCTACTACGTCCTGCCGATCCTCATGGGGGTCACCATGTTCATCCAGCAGAAGATCCAGCCGACCACCATGGACCCCAAGCAGGCGCAGATCATGCTGCTGCTGCCGGTGTTCCTCACGTTCCTGTTCATCACTTTCCCGGCCGGGCTCGTGCTCTACTGGTTGACGAACAACTTGCTCACGATCGCCCAGCAAGTCATCACGGACCGGTACCTCCTGCCCAGGACTGCGGTTCCGGCTATCAAATGACCTCCCATGAATGCCGGTGACACGATCTGCGCGGTTGCCACTCCGCCTGGTGAGGGCGGGATCGGCATCATCCGGCTGTCCGGCGAAAAGTCCATCGACATTGCCTCGGCGGTCTTCGTCGGCTCCGGAGGCCGGACCGTCCGCGACTACAAGACCCACACGCTGCACCACGGCGAGCTGCGCGCGCCCGACACCGGCGAGCGCATCGACGAGGTCCTGGTCGCTGTCATGAAGGCGCCCCGCAGCTACACGTGCGAGGACGTGGTGGAGTTCCATTGCCACGGCGGGCCCCTGGTGCTCCGTCTGGGGCTCGAGGTGCTGATCCGCAGCGGCGCGCGGCTGGCCGAGCCGGGCGAGTTCACGAAGCGCGCCTTCCTCAACGGCCGGCTGGACCTCGCGCAGGCCGAGGCGGTCATAGACCTGATCCAGGCCCGGTCGCAGACCGGCCTGCGGGTCGCGCTGGAACAACTCCGGGGGGCTCTGTCCGACGAGCTCGGCCGGATTCGTGAAGGCCTGACGCGCCTGCTGGTGGAGATTGAGGCCGGCATCGATTTTTCCGACGAGGGCATCACGTTCATCTCGCCAAAGGCCTTGGCCGCTGGCGTTGGAAAGGTTGCCGAACGCGTCGATCGGCTCATCAGGACTGCCGAGGACGGGCGCATCGTGCGGGAAGGCGTGACGGTCGCGCTGGTCGGGCGGCCCAACGTGGGCAAGTCCAGCCTGCTGAACGCGCTGGCAAGGGCGGACCGCGCGATCGTGACACCGATCCCCGGCACGACGCGGGATGTCCTGGAGGAGTTCGTCAATGTGCGCGGCATCCCTGTGCGCCTGCAGGACACGGCTGGCCTGCGGGAGGCCCAGGATGTCGTCGAGCGCGAAGGGGTGCGCCGCACGCACGACGCGCTGGCCCGCGCCGAGCTGGTCTTGGCGGTCCTCGACGGGAGCGCGCCGCTCGACCCCGAAGATCGTCGTACGCTGGAGCTGCTCCAGGAGAAGTCGGCGGTGCTGGTCGTGAACAAGGCGGACCTTCCACCACGCGTGGAGCCCGCGGACCTCAAGGGTTTCGTCGAGCCACGTCGGATCGTCTGGACTTCGGCGACCACGGGGGCCGGCCTGGACGAACTGCGGGACGCGATCCGCGACACCGTGCTCAGGCAGGGATTGGAGCCGAGCGAGGGTGTGCTGATCACCCACTTGCGGCACCGCTCGGCCCTGGAGCGGGCCAAGACCTCGCTCGATCAGGCCCTTGTGTCGATCCAGCAACACATGGCGGCCGAGTGCATCGCGGCGGACCTGCGGGTGGCCATCAACGCGATCGGCGAAATCATCGGCGAGACGACGACGGATGACATCCTCGACCGCATCTTCAAGGAGTTCTGCATAGGGAAATGATCATCCGGGCGCACGACGACCGTTTCGACGTGATCGTAGTCGGTGGCGGCCACGCCGGCTGCGAGGCCGCGCTGGCCGCGGCCCGCATGGGCGCGCGCACGGCCCTGCTCACGATGGAGGAGGACAAGATCGCGCAGATGTCCTGCAATCCCGCGATCGGCGGCATCGCCAAGGGCCACCTCGTGAAGGAGATCGACGCGCTGGGCGGTGAGATGGGCCGTAACACGGACAAGACGGGCATCCAGTTCCGCATGCTCAACACGCGGAACGGGCCCGCTGTGCGCTCGCTGCGGGCGCAGTGCGACAAGAAGCAGTACCGGCTGGCGATGCAGGCCACGCTGCGGGAGCAGCCGGACCTCACGATCTACCGCGGGACCGTGGATCGGATCGAGACGGTCGGCGGGCGGGTCAGCGGGGTCGTCACCGGCGCGGGTGCCCGGCTCGCTGCCACGGCCGTCATCCTGACTACAGGTACTTTCCTTAAGGGTTTAATTCACGTAGGGTTAAACCACTTCCCTGCCGGACGGGCCGGTGAGGATGCGGCCGAGCACCTCTCCGACTGCATGCGCGAGTTCGGCTTCGAGGTGGGGCGGCTCAAGACCGGCACCCCGCCCCGCCTGGACCGGGACACCATCGCCTTCTCGGTCCTGACGCCGCAGCCGGGCGACGACCCGCCGTCTCCGTTCTCTTTCCGTACGGAACGGATCCCGATGCCGCAGGTCTGCTGCCACCTCACGTACACGAATGCCGAGACGCACCGTATCATCCAGGACAACTTGGACCGCTCGCCGATGTTCACCGGCGTGATCGAGGGCACCGGCCCGCGCTACTGCCCGTCGATCGAGGACAAGGTGGTGCGGTTCGCCGACAAGCCCCGCCACCAGATCTTCATCGAACCGGAGGGACTCGACACGCATGAGTTTTACCCGAACGGCATCTCGACGAGCCTGCCGGTGGACGTCCAAGCCGCTTTCCTGAAGACCATCCCCGGCCTTGAGCGAGCCAGGATGCTCAAGCCGGGGTACGCCGTGGAGTATGACTACATCCCGCCGCGCCAGCTTCATCCCACGATGGAGACGAAGCGGGTCGAAGGGCTCTTCCACGCGGGGCAGATCAACGGCACGTCGGGATATGAAGAGGCGGCCGCGCAGGGGCTCATGGCCGGCATCAACGCCGTTCTCAAGATCCGGGGCCAGGCCCCCTGCATCCTGGACCGCTCGGAGGCCTACATCGGGGTGCTGATCGACGATCTCATCACCAAGGACGCGCGTGAACCGTACCGCATGTTTACCTCGCGGGCCGAATACCGTCTGCTCTTGCGCCAGGATAATGCCGACCTCCGCTTGACAGACACCGGCTACCGGTTGGGGCTGATCCCGGAGAGCGGATACCGGATGTTCTGCGAGAAGCGGGATGCCATCGCTCGGGAGCGGGAGCGGTTCCGAACGATCCGCCCCAAGCAGACCTCCGAGTTCCTGGCTCGCGCCGAGGCACTGGGGCTGCAAAGCCTAGGGGCCGCCATCACCCTGGAGGGCCTCCTGCGGCGGCCCGAGCTGGACTACGAGGCCGTGATCGGGCTGGCCGCGGTGGAAGGCCACCCCGACGCCGCTGTCCGTGAGCAGGTCGAGATTCAGGCCAAGTACGAGGGATATATCCACCGTCAATCCCATGATGTGGATAACTTCAAGCGACTGGAGTCACGCAGAATCCCTCCTGATTTTGACTACACTTCCGTCAAAGGGTTCTCGCGGGAGGTCCTAGAGAAGCTCCAGAGAGTCCGCCCACATTCTCTCGGGCAGGCCTCGCGGATCGAGGGGGTGACCCCTGCCGCCATCTCTCTCCTCCAGGTCTCACTGGAGCGGTCCCGCCGCAACGCTGCCTAGTAGCCTCAATGTTCCACGTGGAACATGCCCCCTAGCCTACCGGCTCCAGAGCAGTCGCCCTCGCCGGCTTCAGTCCTGATGGAAGGCGGACTCCAACTGGGCGTCCCCCTGTCCCCCCATACCGTCGCCAGACTGGTCCTCTATCTCCAGGAACTGGTGCGCTGGAATGCCAAGGTTAACCTCTCCGGCCTGACCGAGGAAGCCGACATCATTACCAAGCACTTCCTCGACTCGCTCGCCGCCTTCAAGGTCCTCAAGGTTGGTCCTGGGCTGATCCGGCCGGGTCCAGGGCTCCGCGTCTTGGATGTGGGCACAGGCGCGGGGTTTCCCGGGTTGGTGCTGAAACTTCACGATCCAGAGTTGGCGATCACGCTGCTCGAACCCTCCCAGAAGAAAGCGGCCTTTCTCCACCATATGATCGGCCTGTTGGGGGTGACCGGCGTATCGGTCTTGATCATCCGGATCGAGGACCTCACAGCGGGCCAGACTGGGCCGTTTGACCTCGTGACGACCCGGGCTTTGAAACCGGGACTGCTGTTAGCCGAATCGCCCCGGTTGCTGGCCCCCAATGGCACGGTGCTGCTGTTTCGAGCCAGCCCCCTGGAGGCCGTCCCGCCTGGGTACCGGCTCATCCGGCAAGAATCCTTCACGCTTCCCTTCACGAACGATCCCCGCACCCTCACCCTCCTCCAGCTCTCCCCAGGAAGCTAATCAGACGAGACGTATCGTTTCCTTCTTGCGGGTGGCGCTGATCCAGGCCGCGACGCGCGCCGCGACTTGCTTGCCCTTGGCGGAGCGCAGCACGGCAGCGGCCGATCAGCGACAGGACCCGCTCTTGGTGGCCGCGTTTGTTCTGCCCTCATTGTTCCACGTAGAACAGTGTCGTTTCGTTGACACCTTCTCGCCCAATTGCTAGCATGGGCTTCCTCGATGGGGCGGATTATCGCCATTGCCAATCAAAAGGGCGGGGTCGGCAAGACCACGACCGCCATCAACTTGGCGGCGTCCTTGGCGGTGGCGGAACGGACCGTCCTCCTGGTGGACCTGGACCCGCAGGCCAATGCCACGAGCGGCATGGGGGTCGACTTGGAGGGCATCTCGCTTTCGACGTACGACGTTATGGTCCGAGGTCGGAAGGTCTCGGAAGTGCTCGTGAAGGCAGCCGTTCCCCGGCTTGACGTGGTCCCCTCCGAGGCGGACCTGGCTGCGGCGGAAGTCGAGCTGACTCCGGTGGAAAACCGGGAGTTAATTCTCCGACACGCCCTGGGGGATGCGGCCAGCCAATATGAATTCGTGCTGGTGGATTGCCCGCCGGCGCTGGGGCTCCTCACCGTGAACGCTCTGGTCGCAGCACATAGCGTGCTGGTCCCTGTCCAGTGCGAGTTCTACGCAATGGAGGGACTCGGGCGGTTGATGCGGACCGTCGAGATGGTGCGTCGGTCCTTGAATAAGGCGCTGGTCATCGAAGGCATCCTCATGACCCTGTTCGACGGGCGGAACAACCTCCACTGGCAGGTAGCCGAGGAGATACGTAAGCATTTTTCTGATACGATGTTCAAGACCGTCATCCCCCGCAACGTCAGGCTGGCGGAGGCGCCCAGTCACGGAGCGCCGGTGCTCATGTACGACGTCGCATCCTCCGGGGCGCAGGCGTACCTGAGCCTGGCCAAGGAAGTCCTGGCACATGCAAAAAAAGGCGCTCGGTAGAGGCCTGCAAACGCTGATTCCCGTCGCCACTGGGGGACGGGATGAAATCGAGGAGATCCCGCTCTCCCTCGTTTCGCCCAACCCGTTTCAGCCGCGCCGGGCCATCAACGCGGCCGAGCTCGAAGAGCTGGCCAACTCGGTCAAGGTGAAAGGGGTGCTGCAGCCGGTCCTGGTGCGGCGTTTGGGGGACGGCGGCTACGAGTTGATCGCTGGCGAGCGCCGCTGGCGCGCGGCCAAGCTCGCGGGCCTGAAAAAAATTCCGGCCATCGTTCGTCTGGCCACGGATGCCGAGGCGATGGAGATGGCGCTGATCGAAAACCTCCAGCGCAAGGATCTCAATCCGCTGGAGGCTGCCCGGGCCTACCAGCGCCTCATCAAGGAGTTCGGGCTCACGCAGGAGGCGGTCGCCAAGCAACTCGGTAAGGAGCGTTCGTCGATCGCCAACACCGTGCGGCTCCTGTCGCTCCAGTCGGAGGTGCAGGTGTGGGTCGAGAACGACCAGTTGTCCCTGGGGCATGCGAAGGTTCTGCTGGCGGTTTCCGATCCGGACCAGCAGGTTCGCCTGGGACGGCGCGCCGTGACGGAACGACTGTCAGTGCGGGACCTCGAACGGTTGGTGCGGTCCAACCACCGCGCAGGCCGCTCGGCCCAAGCGCGCAAGGGCCGCCGTCCCAGCGAGATCGAGGAGCGGATGACGCGGCGGCTGGGCACCAAGGTGCGGCTGATCGAGGGGAAAACAGGAGGGCGGATCGTCATCGAATATTATTCGCCGGCTGATCTGGAGCGAGTCATCGATCTGATCATGGGATAGAAACATAAGGTATACTAAACAAGTATTATAATTTAAGGAGATCCTACAATGTGGAGAAAGGGTGAGATGACGGAGAAGCTGGATGAGGAGATGGAGGAGCAGTCCTCCGGAGCCGGAGAAGACGAAGTCATCGCCTTTGTGGGGCACGGGGTGGAGTTCAAAGGCGTGATCACGTACGATGGGACGGTCCGCATCGATGGCCGGCTGGAAGGGGAAATCCACACGGAGGGGGTGCTGGTCGTCGGGGAGGCTGCGGTCATCACAGCCCAGGTGACCGCTGGCACAGTGATCAGCCGCGGCAAGATCACCGGGGACGTCGTCGCGTCCGGCAAGGTCAGGCTGCTGGCGCCGGCCGTCTTGAATGGGTCGGTCAAGACGCCGTTGCTCTCGATCGAAGAAGGTGTGCTCTTTAACGGGGGCCTCGAGATGGCCAAGAAAGTGGAGCAGCCTGAGGTGAGCAGAGCGCCCGCGGGCGGGTCTGTCACGCCTATCCGCGTCAGCGCCACGATGAAGACGGTGGGCTAGGGAGGAGCGGGAACACTTATGTGGTCAAAACACGACAAGGACAACCTGTACACAATGGACGGCGACGAGTCGTTCACTTTCCTCGGCAAGGGGGCGCAGTTCAAGGGGATCATCCACTTCGAGGGGACGATCCGCATTGATGGCCGGTTGGAAGGGGAGATCCATACGAAAGGCACGCTGATGGTCGGCGAGCATGCGGTCATCGAAGGGGACATCAACGCCGATATCGTGGTCTGCGGGGGCCAGATCAGCGGGAACATCGTCGCCGCCGAGAAGGTCCAACTCCTGTCCACCGGGGTCGTGACGGGCACCATCAAGACCCCCTTGCTCTCCGTCGAGGAAGGAGTCCGCTTGCACGGGATGTGCGATGCGGAAGGGCGGGGAGAGGTCAGGGCCCTGGACGGGGCGCGCGAGGCGGCCCAGCAACAGCAACTGACCGGCGTCGCGCGGGTGCGCGGGGCCTGAAACGGGCTTTTGGACAGCATGTTCGGATCGACCAGCAAGCACAAAGAGCTAGCAATGGCCGGAGAGGAGACGTTCACCTTTCTGGCGCGCGGGTTTGAGTTCAAGGGAACCCTGACCTTCGAGGGCACGGTCCGCATCGATGGCATGGTGTCCGGCGCCATCTATTCGAAGGGCACTGTGATCCTCGGCGAGCATGCGATGATTGAGGGCGACATAAGCGCCGGAACGATTGTCAGCAGCGGGAGGATCAACGGGAACGTGACGGCGACGGAACGGGTACACCTTCTTCCGTCCGCTGCAATGAACGGGGAACTGAAGACGCCCCTGCTGAAAGTAGAAGAGGGGGTGCAGGTGCACGGGAACTGCGAGGCGGAGGGGGGAGTCAAGAGTAAAGGCGTGGAAGAGCCGCGAGAGGCCGCGCCGCACGCGGCGAAGATCCGCGTCTCACAACGGGGCGAGGCTTTGCAACGATGAAGAAGACGGTCGTGGTCGGTATGTCGGGCGGGGTGGACAGCGCTGTCGCCGCGGCGATCCTTGTGGAGCAGGGCTATCAAGTCCAAGGCGTCACGCTGCAGACCTGGGAGCCCGAGGACGATGCGACGACCTCCAAGAAGTGGCAGGAGCGGGGCTGTTGCAAGATCGGCGTCGCCCGCTTTGTGGCCCAGCAGTTGGGAATTCCGCATCAGGTTCGCGACATCCGTGATCGCTTCCGCTCGGCGGTCGTGCAGGACTTCATCGACGGCTACGTGGCGGGCCTGACGCCGAACCCCTGCGTGCGGTGCAACGAGCGGGTGAAGTTTGGATGCCTCATGGAGGCCGCGTGGGACATGGGGGCGGACTACGTTGCCACCGGCCACTACGCGCGGCTCCTGCCGGACGACACGGGGCGACCGCACTTGCATAAGGGAGGGGATCCCCGGAAGGACCAGAGCTATTTCCTGTACCGCCTGAACCGGGCATGGCTGCCCCGCATCCTCTTTCCCGTCGGCGGCATGCGCAAGGAGGACGTATGGCCCAAGGCGGAAGCGATCGGGCTGCCGGCGGACGAGGTCAAGGAGAGCCAGGAGATCTGCTTCGTGACGAAGGGTGACTATCGCAGTTTCCTCGAGGAGCAGGCCCCGCAGGCCGCACGGCCTGGGCCGTTCGTCGGCACGGATGGCACGGTGTTGGGCATGCATCGCGGAGTGTCGTTCTACACTCCGGGCCAGCGACGCGGGCTTGGGCTCGCGGCGGCACAGCGCCTCTACGTCGTGCGCGTGAACGCAGCGAGTAATACCGTCGTGGTAGGTCTGGAGGAAGATCTGCTGGAGGCCGCCTGCCTCGTCGGCGATCTCAACCTCCTGAGCGTGGATGGGCTGGCCGAACCGGTTCGCGCCGAGGCCAAAGTCCGCTACGCGAGCCCGGCGGCTCCGGCCACGGTCTGGCCGCTGCCGGACGGGCGCCTGCGCGTCGAGTTTGATTCGCCTCAGCGGGCCCTCAGCCCGGGGCAGTCTGCGGTCTTTTACCAGGGAGACCGGGTGTTGGGCGGCGGGATCATCGAAGCCGGGCGTCGCGCGGATTGAAACAGGGCGAACTGCTTGACAGCATTGGGCTTTCGTGTTACGGTGCGCCTCCCTTGAGTGAGCCTGCCAGCACGAACCAACACCAGCAAGGCGGTTGCTGACCAGTGGTCCAGACGGCGGTTGCACGGCGGTACGCGAAGGCTCTGTTCGACTTGCAGGATCCGTCTGGGATCGGCCCGACCGCCGAGGCACTCCGTCTGTTGGCCGAAGCCTTCGCCACCTCCCGCGAGTTCCGCGCCCTACTGTTGAGTCCGGTCTTTACCAAGGAGGAGAAGGCCGCTGTCGTCAATCAGGTGGCGGCTAAGGCCGGGTGCCCGCCGATCACCAGCCGGTTCCTCGCCCACGTCGTCCGCAAGAACCGGATCGCCTTCATCCGGGAGATCAGCGACGCCTTCGGCAAGCTCGCCGACCAGGCCTCTAATCGCAAGGCGGTCGAGGTCGTAGCCGCCCGGCCGCTTTCCAACGCGCAACGAGCCGCGATCCGGAAACGGCTCGAGCAGGCGACGCGCGGCCAGGTCGACTTGGCGGTCCAGGTCGATCCCGGCGTGATCAGCGGGCTGGAGATTCGCTTCGGCAGCCGGGTGTACGACGGAACGGTCCGCGGGCAACTGGAACGTCTGCGGTCCATCCTCACACGAGCATAACCGCACGCGATAGCCCAAGGAGCAGCACGCATGCAGATCAAAGCGGAAGAGATCAGTTCAATCATCCGCGATCAGGTGAAGTCCTTCGAGAAGCAGGTGGACGTGGCCGAAGTCGGCTCCGTGCTCCAAGTCGGGGACAGCATCGCCAAGGTCTACGGGCTGGACGGGGCGATGGCCGGCGAGCTGCTGGAGTTCCCGGGCGGCCTCAAGGGGATCGCGCTGAACCTGGAAGAGGACAACGTCGGCGCGGTGCTTCTGGGTTCCGACGAGCATATCAAGGAGGGGGATCTCGTCAAGAGGACGGGCCGGATTGCGGAAGTCCCTGTCGGGGAGGCCGTCGTCGGGCGGGTCGTGGACCCGATCGGCACCCCGCTGGACGGGAAGGGGCCGATCGAGGCCAAGGAGTTCCGCCGGGTGGAGGTCAGGGCTCCCGGGGTGATCGAACGCCAGCCCGTGCGCGAGCCGCTGCAGACCGGGATCAAGGCCATCGATGCGATGATCCCAATCGGGCGTGGCCAGCGGGAGCTGATCATCGGTGACCGGCAGACAGGCAAGACTGCCATCGCAGTGGACACCATCATCAACCAGAAGGGCCAGAACGTCATCTGCATCTACGTCGCCATCGGCCAGAAGCGCTCCACGGTGGCACGCGTCATCAAGATACTCGAAGAGTCCGGGGCTATGGCGTACAGCATCATCGTCTCCGCCACGGCCAGCGACCCGGCCTCGTTGCAGTACCTCGCTCCCTACGCCGGCGTGTCGATGGGCGAGTATTTCCGCGACACGGGCCGGCACGCCCTGATCATCTACGATGACCTGTCGAAGCATGCCACGGCGTACCGGCAGCTCTCGCTGCTGCTGCGGCGCCCGCCGGGTCGCGAGGCGTACCCGGGCGACGTGTTCTACCTGCATTCCCGGCTCCTAGAGCGGGCGGCGAAGTTCAGCAAGGAGAAGGGCGGCGGCAGCCTCACGGCCCTGCCGATCATCGAGACCCAGGCCGGCGACGTGTCGGCGTACATTTCTACGAACGTCATCTCGATCACCGACGGACAGATCTACCTGGGGAGCGACCTCTTCTACTCTGGCATCCGGCCGGCCATCAACGTGGGCCTGTCCGTCTCCCGTGTCGGCGGGTCCGCACAGATCAA
>VBOD01000066.1 GCA_005877615.1 Nitrospirota bacterium
ACGAGGCGATGTTTGTCACCGATGCCGTCGGTGGGAGATCCCAAACGGCGCACCGCACGGCGATCGAACGGCTGTCACACGCGGGCGCCGTCCCGAATACCGCGCTCGCGGTCCTGTGCGAGTTGTTCCGCGACTGGACGTCACCGCTCGCCGACAAGGCGCGCGAGGTCATCGCCTGGTATTTCGCGGAAATCCCGAAGCTGACCGCCGAAGTTGGCGTCTGAGATGGGGGGCCCCGTGAATCGCACCAACGTTCATCCCACACTCGATCTCCAGCTCACCCACCGGCTATCGGCCTTTGTGGACGTGGACGTCTTTTGGCGGACGCGTAATACGGACGGGATTTACGCCACGGATGGCGAGCTGGTCCGTGCCGCCTTCTCGACGCCGAGCCGGTACGTCGGTGCCCAGCCCTGGGGCGAGCTGGACTGGTTCATCGGACCGTACTTGCGGGCCGAGGTAGCCTACGGTCACTTTTTCCCCGGCACCGCGATCACAGATAGCGGACCGGGGCTGGCGATGAACTACTTGCTCGTCTCAACCACGTTCACCTTCTGACTCCGAAGGGTCTCACCGCGCAACTAATGATGTCGGTCTGGACCGCTCGAGTGACATTAGATTTCAACCAACCCCACAGCGGTGACCACTTGATCGGGAGACCGAGATGACCAGCGCTACTACTCCACCGTTGACAGACGGGCTCTCGCCACCGCCCGCGTCGCGCCCCGACCGCCTCTATCCGACGCTCACGCCGGCGCAACTCGCCCGCATCGCTCCGCACGGGCGCCCGCGCCAGGTTGCGCAGGGCGAGGTGCTGGTGCACGCGGGGGAAACCGCGGCGCGGATCTTCGTCGTCCTAGCGGGCCGGATCGACGTCATCCGCCCCTCGGCCACCGAAGAGGTCGTGGTGTCCTTCAGCCCGGGGATGTTCACCGGCGAGGCGACCATGTTGTCGGGCCGCCGCGGGCTCGCCCAGGTCCGGGCGGGAATGGACGGCGAGGTCATCGAGGTCGCTCGCGACGACCTGCTGGCGCTCATCCAGACCGACAGTGAGCTGAGCGCGATCCTCATGCGCGCCTTCATCCTGCGGCGCGTGGAGTTGATCTCCCGCCGCGTCAGCGACGTAGTCGTCCTCGGGTCGCCGCATTGCAAGGGGACGCTCCGCGTCCGCGAGTTCCTCACCCGCAACGGGCATCCGCACACGATGCTCGACCTGGACCGCGATGCCGGCGTCCAGGAGCTGCTCGATCGCTTCCACGTCACGGCCGCCGACATCCCGGTGGTGATCACCTGTAGCGAGGTCGTGCTCCGCAACCCGACCAATCAGCAGATCGCCGATGCGCTGGGCTTCAACGACGCGATCGATCAGACCCAGCTCCGCGACCTGGTCATCGTGGGGGCGGGACCCGCGGGGCTCGCCGCGGCCGTGTACGGGGCGTCGGAAGGCTTGGATGTGCTGGTCGTCGAGTCGACCGCTCCCGGAGGCCAGGCCGGCTCGAGCTCGCGGATCGAGAACTACCTCGGCTTTCCCACTGGGATCGGCGGCCTGGAGCTCGCGTCCCGCGCCACGAGCCAGGCACAGAAGTTCGGGGCCCAGCTGATGATCGGGACCGGGGCCAGTCGGCTCGCCTGCGGCCGCACGCCGTACGCGCTCGAGATCGGCGATGGGCACCGGCTGCCGGCACGCGCGGTGATCATCGCGTCGGGAGCGGAGTATCGGCGCCTCCAGATCGACAACCTGTCGCAGTTCGAGGGCTCGGGCGTGTATTACGCCGCCACGTTTATGGAGGCGCAGCTGTGCACCGGTGAAGAAGTGGTCGTCGTGGGCGCCGGCAACTCCGCGGGCCAGGCCGCCGTGTTCCTGGCCGAGACCGCCCGGCGGGTGCACATGGTGATTCGCTCGTCGGGGCTGGCCGACACCATGTCGCGCTACCTGATCCGGCGCATCGAGGACCATCCAGCGATCGTCCGCCACGCGCATACGGAGATCGTGAGCCTCGAGGGCAACGGTCACCTCGAGCGCGTGGGCTGGCGCGACAACCAGACCGGGAGCCTCAAGACGCACGGCATTCGGCATGTCTTCACCATGACGGGCGCGGTGCCCAGCACGCACTGGCTGGAGGGGTGCGTCGCGCTCGATGACAAGGGGTTCATCAAGACGGGACCGGACCTGTTGCCGGAGGACCTGGCCGCCGCGCGCTGGCCGCTCGCCCGCGCTCCCCATCTGCTCGAGACCAGCCGTCCCGGGGTCTTCGCGATCGGCGACGTCCGCTCCGGAAGCCTGAAGCGCGTGGCGTCAGCCGTGGGCGAGGGATCGGTCGCGATCGCCGCGGTGCACCAGGTGCTGCACGAGTAGCGACGAGCGTTTCACACTGCTCGAGGCAAGAAAGACGGATCCCTAGCTACGCTCCTAAGGGTTGGCGGGCCTCTCTTGGGCGACATGACGACACCGTCGCCACAACGGGTCAGCCGACGCGACCCGTACCACGGGCGCGCCGGAGGGTAAGCGCAACCCCGCAGCATTGATTACCGCTCCCGCGAACAGCAGGACGGCAGCAACAACCATGGCGAGGCGGAACGCGCCCGTGGACGCGTCGCGCGCCGCCCTTTGGACCTCCTCCGACACCCCGGGGCCCGGCACGTTGAGTGGCGCGACCGCGTGGCGCACCGCCGCAGACGCGACGTCCAGGCCAGGAGCGTCCCGCGCCAGCGCACCGTAGAAATTCTGCGTCATCGCGACGAACAGCACCGCCACGGCCAGCTGCGGGCCCACATCTGATATCGCCGTGTTGACCGCCGACGCCACGCCGGCACGCTCGACCGGAACGGACGCCATGACCGTGGCCGTAAGCGGGGCGACCATGAGCGTCGCGCCGAGACCGAACACCAGGAGCCCAGGCAGGACGCTGGTCACGTAGCCGGATGGCGGTGTGAACGTCCGAGCAGCCGCGCTCAGGGCCCACGCCGGGCTCGCGGACGGGATCCGGGAAAGCCACAGGACGCCGCCGGCCATGAGGATCGGCCCGAGCGTCAGGAGCCAGCGCGCTCCGTAGCGGGCGGAGAGCCCGCCCAGTCGCGACGAGAACAACGCCAAGAGAAGCACGCCCGGCATCGTGGCAACCCCCGCCGCCGCCGCTGAATACCCGAGCGTCCCCTGGAGAAACAAGGTCAAGTAGTAGAATGTGACCGCGAGGGCGGCGTAGACGACGAGCGTCGAAAGATTCGTCACGGTAAAATTGCGCGACCGGAACAGCGCCGGCGGAACGAGTGGATCGGGGGCGCGCAGCATCCACCAGGGCAACAAGGCCGTCGCGATGCCGCCAATGCCGAGCGCAACGAAGGCGGAGGGGTTCGACCAGCCGCGCTGCTGGCCCGAAATCGCGCCCACAGACAGTCCAGCCAATGCCAATGCCGTGAGCACCGTGCCGGGCAAATCCAGGCTTCCGCTCGGGGCGGCGGCCCGCCCTTCGCCCACGTAACGTCGCGTCAGCCATAAGGCGACGAGGACGAGCGGTACATTGATCAGGAAGACGGCCCGCCAGGACAGGGCGTCGACCAGCAGGCCACCTAACATGGGACCGAGGACGGCGACACCCGCCGAGGCGCCGGACCACACGCCGAATGCGCGTCCCTGCTCCTCCCCGGAGAATGAGGTCGTCACCAGCGCCAGCGATCCTGGAACGATGAGAGCGCCCGAAATCCCCTGCAAGACGCGCAGCACGATCAGCGATTCGAGACTCGGCGCGAAGCCGCTCAGCAGCGAGCTGGCGCCGAATGCGGTGAGTCCCAGCGTGAATATGCGGCGACGCCCGTGGACGTCAGTCAGCCAACCGGCGAGGATGAGAAAGGCGCTCTCGCCGAGGAGATATCCGTTGTAGACGTAGCTTTCTCCCTCCAGGGTCCCTACGACGTGCGCGGGCAAATCCCGCGCAATCCGGGGCAGCGCAACGGTCAGAACGCTCGAGTCCAGAAACACAATCCCGGACCCGAGAATCGCCGCCCACAGCGTTCCACGCCTGTCGGTCATGATAGACTGTCACCCCTTTGTCACGTCGCGCTGCTTGCGACTCGCACGGCGCGCGGCTATCTGACAGGGGGAGGGAGTATGGCGCTGACCCCGACACAACGGAAGCACCTGGAGGCTCGACTGTTGGAGGAGCGAACGCGTGTCGTGGACGCGCTGGCGCGTTACGATCGCGCAACCCGCGAAACGCTGCAACAGGAGTCGGGAGACCTCTCCGCCTTTCCCGTGCATATGGCCGACCAGGGGACGGACACCGCGGACCAAGAGCTGGAGGCTCTCCCGAAGGGAGAGGGGGATAGGGGGTGAGGACTCACGTCTCGGTTTCTCCCTGCCTGCCGTAACCGTCAGGAGGTGACTAAGGCCGTCTCCTTCCGAGGGGCGAACACGAACAGCAGCACGGCCGACAGGCCGGTCACAGCCACGCCGGCCAGCAGCTCGCCGCGTTTGGTGGGAAGTTGCATCGCCATCAGCACCATGACCGCCGCATGCGCGACACTGGACCATGCGGCGAACGCAATCAAGCTGCGATGCGCGGAGGGGTTGCGTGCCGCGAGCACCAAGAAAAGGCCGAGCGTCGCGTACATGGTCCAGAACATCGGCGCTGTCGTCCCCGCAGTCGGGCGCAGACCGGCCAGGAAAGAGGTCACCAGAGGATAGACATTGGCGACGACCGTGAACAGACCCAATACCACGAGAACGACTTTCACCGCTCGTTCCCGATTAGACGTCGCGGCCATTGGAGCCCTCCCGAGGTAGATGCGCTGGCTTTGCTGCCAGTCCCTTGAAAAAGGTGTAGCAGAACACGCCATCGGGTTCTGCCGCACGATAAAGATCGCGGATTCCTGCATCGAATGTCGCGGCATCGATGATGCGGGCGGCGAGTGCCTCCTCCCGCACGGATTCAACCATCCACGTGAACGTTTTCCGCGTGAAACTATCGACCAGATCCGGTGTCGTCGCGTCAACGTAGACGACGCGCGGTGTCACGCACGGCGCCTCATGGCCTGCTTGCCTGCAAGCTCGGCGCGGTCCTGCAAACGATCGCGTAGTAGGAGCGCAGCACGCTGCGCCCCTACCGGCTTACCTCACCGGCTGATACGTATTGATCACCACGCCGCTGGGATACGCCGTCGAACCGATCAGCCGCAGCGCCTTCCGGTCCTTGAAGATCCGCATGCCGCGTCCGATCGCGACCGGGTTCACGAAGATGTTGAGCTCGTCGATCAGGTCGTGCTCGACCAAGGCGCTCACGAACGTCGCGCCACCGTACACGACGATGTCCTTCCCCCGCTGCTCCTTCAGCCGGGTAACCGCGTGGACCAGGTCGCCGCTCTCCACCCGCACATTCTTGCCCGCGACGCGCGTGAGCGTCTTGCTGAACACCACTTTCGGCGTGTCCACCATCTTCCGCGCGAAAACGTATTCCGGGCTCTGTGGTTGCACGGCCTCCCAGTAGTCGATGAATCCTGCAGTCATTCCTCTGCCGAGCAGGATGGTGTCGCTCGAGTCGGTCAGCTGGACGATGCGCGCAATCACGCCCTCGTCCAGGTTGCGCGTCATCCAGTCGAGCTGGCCTTCCGGGCCGGCGACGAACCCGTCGACGGTCATCTGCACCTGCAGCTTGAGCTTGCGCATCGTGGCCATGTCAGAATGTCCGGTTCGTTGGTCTCATCTAAGCGTCGAATGACCTTCCCCGAAGTCGACAAACGGCGAGCCAGACTCATCACGGCTCGACCGTCAGCTCCGGGACGCGAAGGAACGCCGGGGGCAGAAACCCCTGGACGGCCGCGTGGCTACCTTTCTCTCATGCCTAGAGACATCGACGTCGTGGGAGTCTGGCACGGCACGCCGTACCAGGTCGCGTCGGTAAGCAGCACCGCCAACGGCGTGATTGTCGCCTGCGGTCCGGCGGGCAAGCACCCGACGTACCCGAAGTCCGGCCACCGGCACACCAAGGACCCGAGCTCGGGCACGAGCACCTGGTACGAGCGGCAGGTCCTCTCTGACGTTACACTCGCCCAGCCTTTGCAGGTCATCGCGTTCTCGGGCGCCAAGCCGCCCCTATGGGCGAAGCCGTATGCGACCTGTCCGTCGCATGACAGCTTCACCTTCCAGGCGCAGACGGACGGCCAGGTACGCCTCGCCCTCGTGGGAGTGCGGGAAGCGGACGACGCGGTCATCGTCGTGACCAAGCAGGCCGCCACCGCGCCCCGGCTGTTTCGCCGGTACGCGCCGAACGTACTCCTGTGGACGGTGCCGTCCGACAAGGCCTAGGTTAGTTTACCTTTCATGACCGCTCCACCAAGCGTGGTCCATCTGCCGCCTCGTCGGCGGCGTCGCCTGCGCCTCGTCGTGCTGGTCCTTCTGTTCGCCCTCTTCCTGTTCCTCTCCAATCTGGTCCAGCTCGCCGCCGAATGGCTCTGGTTCCAAGGCCTAGGTTACGGGCGCGTGTTCACCACCCGGCTGGTGGCCGAGGCGCTGCTCGGTCTGGGGGTCGGCGGCCTCGTATTCGCGTTCCTCTATCCCAACCTGCGGATCGCCCAGCGCGGCCTCGTCCCGAACCCGCTGCTCGTCCAGTTCGGCGCCGGGGCCCCCGCCGTGGACGTGACCCGGCTGTTGCGCCGCCTGGCCCTGCCGACGGCGCTCGGCCTGGCGCTGCTGTTCGGCCTGGGCGCCGCAGATGGCTGGCTTGGCGTGCTCCAGTTCCTGCACCGCACGCCGTTCGGTGTGACCGACCCTGTGTTCGGCCGCGACGTGGGCTACTACGTGTTCACGGTGCCGGTGATCGCGGGCGCGACCGGTCTTTTCACCGCCGTCACGACGCTCACGCTGCTCGCGACCATCATGCTGTACGTGCTGCGCCGGGACATCGTCGTGTTCCGCCGGCAGGTCACGGTGGAGCCATCGGCCCGCGTGCACCTGGCGGTGCTGATCGCCCTACTCTTCCTGCTGGTCGCGTTGCGGGTGTACTTCGTCCGGCTTCCGGGACTGTTGTACTCCACCACCGGACCGCTCGTGGGGGCGAGCTACGCCGATCTCCACGCCCAGCTCACCGGCTTGCGGCTCGCCGGGCTCGCGGCCGTGGCGGGCGGAGCGCTCGTCCTGTCAGGAGCCCGCAGCCAGCGTCTGGCCCGCAACACCCTGCTCGCGCTCGGACTCTACTTCGGCGTGTCGCTACTCGGCGTCGCTCTCTACCCCACGATCGTCCAGAAGCTGGTCGTGGCGCCGAACGAGCTGGTGAAGGAGACGCCGCAGCTCGTGTACCACCTCGCGGCGACGCGGCGGGCCTGGGGGCTGGACAGCGTCGTGACGCGCGACCTCACTGGCGAGGCCCGGCTCACCGAGCGGGACATCCGGGCCAACCGGCCGACCATCGACAACGTCCGGCTGTGGGACCGCGACCCGCTGCTCCAGACGTTCGGGCAGCTGCAGGAGATCCGTACCTACTACGACTTCGTCTCGGTGGACGACGACCGCTACTGGATCGACGGGCAGTACCGCCAGGTGCTTCTCTCGCCGCGCGAGCTGAACTCGGCTTCGCTCCCCACCCGGACGTTCATCAACGAGCGACTCACCTTCACGCACGGGATGGGACTCACGCTCGGGCCGGTGAACCAAGTCACGCAGGAGGGACTGCCGGTCCTCTTCATCAAAGACCTACCGCCCGCGTCCAGCGTGTCGCTGCGGGTGACGCGCCCGGAGCTCTACTTCGGCGAGCTCACTGATTCGTGGGTGTTCGCCCGGACCCACCAGCGGGAGTTCGACTACCCCTCGGGGGACGAGAACATCTTCACCTCCTACACGGGAACCGGGGGTGTCCGGGTGGGCTCGTTCCCGCGCCGGCTGGTGCTCGCGACCTACCTCCGCTCCCTGAAGGTGCTGCTCTCGAGCGACATCACGAGCGATAGCCGCGCGATGTACATCCGGAACATCCGGCTGCGTGCGCGCACGGCGCTGCCGTTCCTGTTGTTTGACGACGACCCGTACCTCGTCGTGAGCGATTCGGGGCGGCTGCGCTGGATCCTCGACGCCTACACCGCGACGAGTCGTTATCCCTACGCGCAACCGCTCGACAACGGCATCAACTACATGCGCAACAGCGTGAAGGTCGTGATCGACGCCTTCGACGGCACGGTCACGGCCTACCTGGCCGACCCGCGCGACCCGCTGGTGCGCACGCTGGCCAAGGTGTTCCCCGGGATCTTC
>VBOD01000024.1 GCA_005877615.1 Nitrospirota bacterium
AAATCCTTCAGCAGGGCCTCCGGCGATCGCGACCCGCCCGCCGCCAGGAGCGCGAGATACCGCAGGACGAACGACTCGCCGTGAGTCCGATAGAGCGCGTAGAGCGCCAGCACCAGGAGGTTGCCGAAGCTGTACGCGTAGCAGTAGAACGGGCTCGCGAAAAGGTGCGGGATCGACAGCCACTCCCATCGGAACTCATCCGGTACCGCGACCGCTCGCCCGAACTGTTGGCGCAACTCGCTTAAGTACGTGCCGCAGAGATCGTCCATCGTGCCCCCTGCGCCGATGATCCGGTGCGCCTCGCGCTCGAACCGCACGAAGTAGGCCTGTCGCAGGATGGTGGCGTACGCGTCATCGAGCTGCCGGATGAGCAGGCTCTGCTTCACGACTTTGTCCCGCTCTTCGGCCATCCAGGCGTCGGAAAGGAGACGCTCGCCGAACACCGAGGCCGTTTCGGCCAGTGGAAGCATGGCGTGGAAGGTGAAGATCGAATGTTCGGCCGCCAACATGCCGTGCACAGCGTGCCCCAACTCGTGGGCCAGCGTGGCGACGTCCCGGACATCGCCCTTGAAGTTCAGGAGCACGTACGGCGTCAGCCCGGGGATCACGCTGTAACAGTAAGCCCCGCTCAGCTTGCCGGGACGGACCGCCACGTCCACGTGGCGCTCCTCCAGCACCCGGCCGGCCAGCTCCGCCAAGCGCGGCGAAAAAGCGCGGTACGCGTCGAGCACCTTCGCCGACGCGGCCGCGAACGAATACCGCCGGCGGGCCTCGCGGAAGGGCGCGTAGATGTGGTACCGGCTCATCTTCCGGATGCGGCAGAGCCGGGCCTTGATCGCGAAATAGCCTTGAAAGACGCCAGCGTTCCGAGCGCAGACGGACAGCAAGGCCTCGACCGCCTCCTCCGGCACGTCGTTCATAAGGTTGCGCACCGAGATCGGCGACCGGTGCTTGCGCAGGCCCAAGTGCTCCTGCTTCCAGTCCGTCACGAGGGTCTTGTAGACCTCGCCGATCACGTCAGCGTGCCGCGCGAACACCCTGTACAGCTCGCGGTAGGCCGCCTCGCGGATGCGGGCGTCAGGGTCGCGCACGTACACCAGCAGGTCCTCGCGGGTGAGCGTGCGGGCCTTGCCGTTGACCGTCAGCGTGTACGTCAAGCCATTGGTCAGGATGTCGTACAGCCCCACCAGCGCTCGGCGGCCGGTGACGCTCTTGACGTTGATGATCTTCTCTTCGGGCTCGCTGAGGGCGTGGTCTTTGAAGCGGCGCAGGGAGTCCAGATGGTACGCGTAGTCCCCCGCTCCGGCCAGCAGCCGGCCGGCGCTCGCGTCATCGAGCTTCTGCCACCAGAGGTCGAAGAACAGCATGCGGTTCGCGAAGCCCGCCTGCATCTCCTCGACGGCTGCCTTGAAAGCTCGGGCCTTCTGATTCTTGGTGTTCTCGGAGAACCAGAGGTAGGCGTACGCGCCGAGCCTGCTCATCGTCCGGGTGATCGCCTCGGCCAGTTTCAACGCGTCCAGAAACGTCTCGGCGGGAATCTCCGGGGCCAACCTGTCCCGAAATCCTTCAAAGCGCCGGACCTGCTCCTCGAGCTCCTGCCGGAGAACGTCCAGATCGTGGGCTGGATCGCGCAGCAGGTCTTGCAGGTTCCAGATTTCTGCGGGTCGGGCGGCGTGCCTGCCTGCGATCGCGTGCGATCGTCCCATGCTCCTTAGCCGTACTCCTGACCGCAATGCGCGCAGGCCAGCCACCCCGAGAGGAGCGCCCGCCCGCAACTGGCACAGACACGGCGCAGCTCCGCCCGGCAATACGGACAGAACCGGTACTCCGAATTGAGGTGCCGGCCGCACCCCGGACAACTGGCCGCCGCGTACTCGCTGACTTCGAGGATGCGGCCCAGTTCTTCGACCGTCGTGATTCCGGCCTTGGTCTTTTCGAGCCCGTCCTCCACCAGGGTGCGCATCCCAGACTCCTGCGCGGCGATACGGATGTCCTCCTCCGTCGCTCCGCGGAGGATCAGATCCCTGATTCTGGCGTCCAGGACCAGCGTCTCGAACACGCCGGTCCGTCCCTTGTAGCCGGTCTCCTGGCATCGCGCGCAGCCTTTGCCGGCCATGTAGGTGCCGCCGGCCAGGCTGCCCGCCGACAGGCCCAACGCGGTCGCCACGGCGGCATCTGGCTGGGCGGGCGCCTTACAGTCGCGGCAGACGACCCGCACCAGTCGCTGGGCGATGATCCCGATTATCACTGACGCCACCAGATAGCGGGGCACCCCGATGTCCAGCAGCCGCGTGATGGTGGAAGGCGCGTCGTTCGTATGCAGCGTGGTGAAGACCAGGTGGCCGGTCAGTGCTGCCCGGCAGGCGATTTCGGCGGTTTCGGCGTCCCGGATCTCCCCGACCAGAACCATATCGGGGTCCTGGCGGAGAATCGATCGGAGGCCTCTGGCGAAGGTCAGGCCTATGTCCGCATTGACCTGCAATTGATTGAGCCCCGGATAGTGATACTCGACCGGGTCCTCCACCGTGACGATGTTCGTCGTGGGGGACTTGATCCGATTGAGGATGCCGTAGAGCGTGGTGGTCTTGCCGCTGCCGGTGGGACCCGTGACCACGATCATGCCCTTATGGTGCGTGATCAGCGCCTGGACTTTCTTCAAATCGCTGGGGTTTAGGCCGATGTCCTCGAGCTCCAGGCTCTTGCTCGACGCGTCCAGGACGCGGAGCACCGCCTTTTCGCCGTGCTGCAGCGGGATCGTAGAGATGCGCAGGTCCACCTCCCGTCCTTCCAGTTTCACGCGCACTGATCCGTCCTGCGGGAGCCGCCGCTCGGCAATGTCGAGACGGCCGAGGATCTTCATGCGCGACACCAGCGCCGGGTGCAGCGCGACCGGCACCTTGAGGTGATCGGCCAGCAGGCCGTCGAGCCGGAAGCGAACCGTGCCCTCCGGCACGCCGGGCTCGATGTGGATGTCGCTGGCGCCGAGCTGGATCGCCTTACGCATGATGAGATTCATCAACTGGACGACTGGGGCATCCTCGGCATCGGCGTCCAGCGCGCTGGCTTCCTGGGAGCGTGGCGTGAGGTGCGGTGTGGTCGCCTGCCCGACGCCCTTCGCCATCAGACGGCCTGCCCCCTCCAGATGCCTGGCGTAGAATCGTTCGATGGCGTCCTTGATCTGGGACCGGCTGCCGAGAGTCGGCGACACCTGGCACCCCGTGACGAAGGAGAGGTCCTGGATCGCCTCATGGTCCATGGGATCGGCCATCACGACGTCCAGCCGTTTCCCGTCCAGGCGGACCGGCAGGACGGTGTACTTGCGCGCCAGTGTCTCGGGGATCAGGTTGAGTTGGTCAGAGCCCAAGGCCAGGGCGGTGACGTCGGTGTAGGGGAGCTTGAGCTGAATGGTCAGGAAGGGGATGAGCTGTGCTTCCGTGACATGCCCGCGATCGAGGAGAATCTCCCCGATGCGCCGGCCCGACTGGTGCTGCTCCTGAAGGGCCTCGTTGAGGACCTGCACGGTGATGAGCTTCCGCTCGACCAGAAGCTCCCCGAGCCGCGACCGGCTCGCGGGCTCGGTCATCTTCGCCTGCTTCGACGGCTTCTTCGCGCCGGGCTCCATCCGTGCAGCTACTTCGTCACGACCAAGGGCACGAAATCTTCCTCCTGGACGGTCTTCTGCCCTTCCTTGTCGAGCATGAAGTCCACGAACGCCTTGACGACGGGTGAAGGCGGCGTCTTCGTCACCACCACGATCGGCCGGCGGAGCGGATAGGCCCCGGAGGACACGTTCGCCGGCTCCGGATCGACTTTATTGATCGCGAGCAGGCGGATCGGCACGCCCACGCTGACATTGCCGACGCCCAGGTTCAGGTTGATGTAGGACACCGCGTTCAGATTGCCGGAGACGAACCGGATGGCCTCCTTGTCGGGCTCCACCACGCCTTTCCCGTTCACGAACTTCCCGCCCAAGTTCAAGAGCTGCTCCAGGTAGGGCCGCACCCCCTTGCCCTCTTCCCGGTTGACGACCGTGATCCTCGCCTCGAGCCCCCCGAGCTCATCCCAGGTCTTGGCCGCCCCGCTGAAGAGATCGGTGGCCTGTTTGAGGGTGATCTCCTGCACGCGATTGGAGGCGTTGACCATGATGGCGATCCCCTCCCACCCGACGGTGGTGCCCGTCCATTCCTTCTCTTCGGGCTTGAGGGTTCTGCCTAAGACGGCGATGTCCGCCGAGCCTCCGGCCAGGTCCGCCAGCGGGTCCCCACCGTCCGTCGCCGCAAACCGCACCCGCACGCGAGGATGCAGTTTCTCGAACTTCACGCTGGCCTTCTCGAAGAGGGCCTGCTCGCGGCCGGTCACGGAGATGGTGAGCTTGCCCATGAGGCTCATGTCGGCGGCGACTACGGGCGGGGGACCGAGCCCCCAACTGAAGATCAATCCGATGATGACGAAAAGCCCTGCCTGCATACCGCCCTCCTTCGCCATGAGTCCGTACAAAACCGTCCGATCTTACCACAGGCCTTCCCGGAGGGCTACCACCGGAAGATGTCGTTGACCGGCCGTCGCTGGAAGACCTTGATCAGTGCCAGTCCGACGGCAAACCCGCCGATGTGAGCGAACCACGCGACCCCGCCGCCGAGGCCTCCCCAACTGAAGGCTCCGTTGATGATCTGCATCACGATCCAGAATCCCAGGACCACGATGGCGGGCACGGGCATCACGCGGGTGAGGAAACCAAACGGGATCAGCACCAGCACGCGCGCCCGGGGAAACAACAGGAGGTAGGCGCCCAGCACCCCGGAGATCGCCCCGCTGGCCCCGATCATGGGGACCGTCGAGTCCGGAGCCGTGATGGCATGCCCGAAGACGGCCGCGACCCCGCACAGCAGATAGAACAGGACGAAGCGCCCGTGGCCCATGACGTCTTCGATGTTGTTGCCGAAGATCCAGAGGTAGAGCATGTTGCCGCCCAGGTGCATGAAGCCCGCGTGCAGGAACATCGAGGTCAGAACAGTCAACGCGGAAGGCACCGCCGGATCACCCACCACTGTGCCCGGGAGAAACCACTCGGCTGGCACCGCTGCGTAGGACAGGATGAAGCGCTCCTCAGCTGGGCCTAGCGAGAGCTGGTACAGAAAGACCAGACAGTTCAGGACGATCAGTGAGACCGTCACGACCGGCGTCAGCGTCGTGGGATTCTCGTCCCGCAGCGGAATCATCGGAGAGCGCAAAAGGTCGCATATCCATCCCTGTCTGTCAATCGGCCTCCTTCGCCGTCATCCCGCGATTCCTTCGCGGCGGACTTCCTGTTAAGATGTCGCCCATGGGGATCAATCCCGCCCATTTGCTCATGCTCATCGTGGGCGTGCTCGTCGGTCTCCTCCCGCTCGGACTTCTGGATTCGTCCCTCGCCGTGACCAACGACTTCCGCGCCGCCCAGGCCGCCTTCGAGCGGAAGGACTACGACACGGCGGTCCGGCTGCTGGACACCCTGCTGACGGCCCAGCCGGACCATGCGGCGGCGTACGAGCTGCGTGCCCTGGCCCATGGGTATCTGGGTCGCCCGGAAGAGGCGCTGGCCGACCATGACCACCTCGTCCAAGCGGGGAAGGAAAAGGGCGACCTGCTGCGGCGCATCTGCATCGGCCTGCTCACGCACTTGCTTGTGCAGGGCCAGGAGATCGTGCGCGGCGCGGCGGCGACTGCCCTGGCTGAGCTCGGGCCGGCAGACACGCTGGCCGCCCTGAATCTGGCCCTGCACGACTCCTCGCCACGGGTGCACACCTTCGCCATCCAGACCGCCGGCCGCTTCGGTCTGGCTGCTAAGCTGCCCGTCGTCCGCGACGCCGTGACCGACCCGGACGTCACCGTCCGCATCGCGGCGCTCTCTACGCTCGGCCTTTCCAAGGACCCGTCGGTCGCCGGGCTGGTGCGGCGCGGCTTGAAAGACCAGGACTCCATTGTCCAACTGGTAGCGCGTGAGGCCCTGGTGCGGCTCGACCAGCCCGAGCTGGTCCAGCCGTTCCTGACGGCCGCCCGCGACTTCAGCCCCGCCGTCCGGGGCGCGGCCATTGGCATCCTCGGCCGGCTAAAAGTGAAAGACCCCACGGCTCTCTCGGCGCTGATGCTGGGCCTGAGCGATCCCGATGCGTCGGTCCGGTCGTTCGCCGCAGGAGCCCTGGGCGACCTCGGCGCGACCTCCGCCATCACCGCGCTGGTGGACGCGTTGAGCGACCGGGACCCGTACGTCCGCAACTTCGCCGCAGACAGCCTCGGCCGGCTCAACGCCAAGGCGGCGATCGGCGCCCTGTGGGGCGCCGTGAAGGACTCCGACTCGCTCGTCAGGTTGGCAGCGGCGGAAGCGTTGGTGAAGCTGGGCGAAGGCGAGGCGGCGCTGGTCATGCGGGAGTTGCTCAAGGACCCTGATTTCGGCGTGCGGAGCGCGGCGGTGGGCGCGATGGCCCGGAGCGCCCCGGAGCGGGCGATGGCCTTCGCGCTGGAGGCGTTCGCCGACCCCGCCCCGCGGGTTCGCGTGGCGGCGGTCCAGACGCTGGGGCGGGTCGGAGGCAAGACGGCCATTCCGTATCTGAGGCGCGCCCTGCTGGACAAGGACCTGACCGTCCGCGCATTCGCCGCCGGTCACCTCGGCGCCGCTGTCTCAGACAGGAAACGGAAGGGAGAAAGCTAAATGCTGCGATTCCTGGGGATGCTCACCATCGTGGGGCTCGCGTTCGCCTGCGGCATCTATATCGGCAGACAGGGACCCGAAACCCTCCTCCACAAGGCCAAGCAGCTCAGCTCCCAAGTCCTTGCCAGCACCAGCACGCTGGAGCGCAATCTGAGCCTGCGCACCGGCCTCGTGAACGCCAAGGAGCGGCTGGTGCAGGCGAAGTCTGAGTTGCTCGACAAGAACTACGGCAGGGCCGCGACCGGCTTAGGGGAGGCCCGGCAGGCCCTCAAGAAGGCGATGGAGGCGGCTGGCGAGGAGACCAAGGAAAAACTGGAAGAGGTGATGGACAAGGTGGAGGCGGTGAAGGACGACGTGCGGGCGCTCAAGCCGGGCCTGCAGGCGAAAGTGGACGAGATCGTGAAGGAGTTGGACCAGCTGCTCGCGGCGCGTTAAGCCGTCCCCGCACGCTCTTCGGTCTCCTCCTCGTCCTTGGCCTCTTTCGCGGCCTTCGCCTTCTTCTTCCACTCCCAGATGATCCGCTCCGCGCGCATCTGGACGACGAAGTCCGGGTCCTTCACGAGCGCCTTGATGGCGGGCTTCCCCCGCTCGTCACCGATCTTATCGAGCGACGCGATCGCCGCCAAGCGAACCTCCCACTCTTCGTCCTGGGTGGCCTCGATCAGCAGATCCACGCACTCTGTGACCCCGATGTCGCCGAGCGCGATGACGGCGTGCTTACGGACAGTCTTGTCCTTGTCATTGAGCACCGCGGTGAGCCGCTCGACGGCCGGCTGGCCCACCTCGACCAAAGCCTCGGTCGCGGCGTCCTTGAACTCTTCATTCCTGAGCTGGGCAAACAGCGGGTCCAGCACCCGCTCATCCTTGATCCTGCCCAGGATCTTGATGACGAATTTGCGGATCTGGTACTCCCGCAGGGCCTTGAGTAGCGGCTCGACGGCCGGAGAGCCGATCTGGGCTAGCGCGTCTTCCGCCGCCTCCCGGACGTTCCACTCCGAATCGCGCAGCGCGACGATGAGATGGGGGATCGCCCGCTCGTCGCCCATCTCGCCCAGAGTGATCGCGGCTTCCCGCCGGCGGTACCAGTCCTTGTCCTTCAGGAGGTCGATCTGGATCTCGACCTCGTCCTTGACCTTTTCCTCGGGGGCCTTGGCCTCCCCGACCGCAGCCGCGGCCGGAGCCTCGGCCTCGGCGACGGGCTGGTCCGGGCCCGTCGGTATGTACTCGGACTTGTCCGACCCGTCCGGCATCGCCGACGTCGTCTCGACGGGCTTGGCCTTCGCCTTCCCGGTGTCTTCCATCTTCCTAGACTCTTCAGCCATCTCGTAACCTCTCGCCCCCCTCTCTCACCCTCCCCACTCGAGGGGGGGAGGGATGGGTGGGGGTGATCTTCATTAACTTGCCGCGGCCGCAGCCGGTTGGGCCTCTTTCTTCTTGCCTTGCGCATGCGCCAAGCGCTGCGCCAGGGCTCGCCTCTTGCGCTGCTCCCGCTTCAGACGCTTGCGCAACGCCCGCAGAGCCGCGTCGCCCAGCACTTTGCCTGTCTTGGCCTTCCGTTCGGCGATCTTCTTTTTGAGCCGCGCGATGTCTTCCTCGATAGGATTCTTCTGCTTCGCCATGAGCACTCCCAATCATTGGTCGTTAATCGTTATTCGTGAATGATAACGGGGCCTGGTCGTAACCGTTTAACGTTTCACGATTAACGTTGAGTCAGCAGGGTGAGTGTATCGGGTTGTCTAAAGGAGTGTCAATGGAGAGTTAGGCGAAGACTCCCGCGATGATTTCCTCGTGGACGGATTCGGCATGGTCTTCGGGAGTCGTCTCTTCAGGGTTCATCGCGGTATCGGATCCCCGGCGAGGACGCCGCGGGTCTCGGAGGACGTCCATGGGGCCCCGGCTACCCACCGCAAATTGGCTGCCCACCATCCGAAGCCAGAACGTCTCGTCAGCAGGCTCGCCCCTCCGTAGGAGCGCGGCCATACGCAACTCGAGGCCAGGGCCTTCCGCCGGCCTCTGTCCGAGCAGGCGACCGGTCGCCGTGCTTCGTTTGCCCATCTGGAGCACTTCGACCACCACCGGCAACGTGCCTGGATAGACCGCGCCGAGGTGTTCCGCGGCTGCGTACGAGAGGTCAATGATGCGGCCCCTGATGAACGGGCCGCGATCGTTGATGAGCACCTCCACCTCCCGCCCGTTCTTGGGGTTGGTGACGCGCGCCACGGATCCCAACGGCAGCAGCCGATGGGCCGCGGTCATCTTGAACTGGTCGTAGATTTCGCCGTTCGCGGTCGGCCGGCCATGAAAGCTGCCTCCATACCAGGAGGCCACGCCGCGTTCCTTGAAGCAGGCGTCATAGTCGCCCAGTCCCTTCGGAATCGTCATGCAGGCCGGTAAGGTCAAGACCGACGCCAACAGGAGACTCTTCGCGCAGAATCTAGTTGTGTTCATGTCTTCCCCTTTGCCCCTGGTTCATGCCTAGCAACCGGCGCACGCACCTTGCTGCCGTTGCATCCCCGGCAGGCCCCACCGGTTTTCAGATTAAGGAATAGAGACCGCTAACTGTGGAGATTGAGGAAAGCCTGCAGAATACAGGCTTCGATGATGATTATGATGGTGATGACATGACGCATCCTATAAGGCCGGCGCACAAAGAGTCAAGAGGAAAGTGCGCGGACGATCTGATTTGACACGGCTTTCCTGCCTCCTCTACACTGCGCGTCATGGCTTCACGCACGTTGAGCACGCCACGCACGCGAACCCGAACGACCACGATCGGCTTCGTCAACCTCGGATGCTCCAAGAACCAGGTGGACAGCGAAGTCATGCTGGGCACGCTGGCGCGGGACGGCTTTACCCTGACCGACAATCCCGCGCGCGCCGAGGTCGTCATCATCAACACGTGCGGCTTTATCGAGGAAGCCAAACAGGAGTCCATCAATGCCATCATCGAGCACGGCGTGCTGAAAAAAACGGGGGCGTGCAAGGTCCTGATCGCCGCTGGCTGCCTCGCCCAGCGCTACCAGGGCGAATTGCTCAAGGCGCTGCCGGAGCTGGACGGCGTCGTCGGCACCGGGGACACCGGCCGCATCGCGGACATCTGCCGTACCCTCCTCGGTTTTGGCCGCCAGACCCAGCGGGTGTGGGCCAGCCCGCCGCCCTATCTGTACGACGAGCTGACGCCGAGGCTGCGGCTCGGCAAGGCGCACTCCGCGTACGTCAAGATCGCGGAGGGCTGCAATCGGAACTGCGCGTTCTGCGCCATCCCGCTCATGCGCGGGAAGCAGCGGAGCCGGCCGATCGAGTCCATCGTCGCGGAAGCCACCGCCCTGGCAGCTGACGGCGTCAAGGAGATCAACCTCGTCTCGCAAGACACCATCAACTACGGCGTGGATCTTGGCCTGCGGCACGGCTTGGTCGCCCTGTTGCGGGAGTTGGTCACAGTGCAGGGACCCCGATGGATCAGGCCTTTCTATCTCTATCCCCAACAGGTGACGGACGAGCTGATCGACCTCTACGCAGGGGAAGAGAAAATCACCAAGTACGTCGACATGCCCTTCCAACACATCAATGACGCCCTGCTGAAGCGCATGCACCGTCTGGGCGACAAGGCCCATATCACGAGGCTGGTAGACCGGCTGCGCGCCCGCATTCCTGGCCTTACGTTCCGGACGGCGTTCATCGTCGGCTTTCCGGGCGAGACCAAGGCCGCGTTCACCGAGCTCAAGCGCTACCTGACCGAGATGGAATTCGACCGGGTCGGGGTGTTCCTGTACTCGGACGAAGAAGGCACATCCGCCGCCGACCTGGACAGGAAAATCGAGCGCCGGCTGATGGAAGAGCGCCGCACCGAGTTGCTCGCGATTCAGGAAGGGATCGCGCTGAAGAAAAGCCGTCAGCTGATCGGGCACACCATCGAGGTGATGGTGGAGGGCGTATCGGAGGAAACGGACCTGCTGCTGGAGTCCCGCCACGAAGGCCAAGCCCCGGAGATCGACGGCGTCGTCTATCTGAACGAGGGCACGGCCGAAGTCGGCGATTTCGTCAAGGTCGAGATCACCGATGCCGCCGCCTACGACCTCGTCGGCCGCATCGTCGGGTGAGGACCGCTCGCGACCTCATCCTTTCGATCACCGTGCTCGCTTTCCTCGCCTCACCAGCGCTGGCCCTCGAAAAATCCGGCCGGGTCGAAATCGAAGAAGGCCGCCCTCCGGACGTTCAGTTCTCCCTGTCGTTGTCCGACTTCGTGGACAACAGCTCGTTCCGAGCGCGCCCCGATAACACCGGGACCGTGAAGTACCGGTACCTCGGCCATTTCGAAATCCAGCCGCATTGGGCTCCCCTCGCCCTGGTCCTCGACACGAATTTCTTTACCGATAAGGACGCACGTAACGAATTCCGGCCGTCTGAATGGGATCAAGCTGTGGGGTTCCTGTATCGCGACGAAAAATGGGCGGGCCTGCTCCGCTATGAGCGTGACATGCCCATCGACAAGAGCGGCCTCGTTCAGGCGTTCGCGGAGGTGCAGGGCCTCTGGCACCAGGATTCTCTCCTGATCAAGAACTCGGAGTTCTATGCCGCGATCGGCTGGCTGTTCGCCACCCAGACCTACTTTGCCCGGCCTGACAATACCGGACGGGCTCTATTTCGGTACGTGCTCCACGGCGAGCTCCCTCTCTATCAGGAGTGGGTCTGGCTGATCGGAGATACGAATTTTTTTACGGATCGCGACACCTCGAATCCAGTACGGCCCAGCGAGCTGGATTGGATCGTCGGGCTCGCCTTCCGTTGGAAGGGGTGGGAAGTGATGGCGTTTCAAGAGACTGATCAGTCGATCGACCGCAGCGGGCTCACCCAGAAGTATTTCGCGATTCAACTGAAGTGGTCATGGGAAGGAAAACCGTCTGTGCCGGAGATTCACACGCTGGCGCCCGACAATAAATTCGCCCTCAGGAACCAATGAGCAAAGAGGCCACCTTGGCCTCGTCCTCGATGACCAGGATCCGCGGGAAGTTCCTTAAAGGGCGCGGGCGTGATCGTGATAGATATAGAGCGGCGCGTCGTCCTCGATGAGGCGGGTCTCGCTGGCCAGGCGGGCCTGCAGGTGTTTCGGCAGCGCCATCTGGGCTTTGCAGACCTCTCCGGTCAAGTACTTCAACTCGCCCTGGATTCGCCGGGCGATCATCTTGTCATAGTCGGCGGCTGAGTATGCCCGCGGATCGACCTCCTTCGACGCCACCTCGAACCCCCAGGGCATACCGAAACAGGGGACATTCGCTACATAAGGGCACACGACCGGAAAGGCGGTCAGCAACGTGCGGTAGATCGCGCTGACGTTTAGCAGATCGTGCGGCGCCACCGAGCCGGACTGGAGCGCGATCGTCCCCTGCCGCGAGAGCCGCCGATTCACCAACTGGTAGAACTCCCGCGTGTAGAGCCGGTAGCATGGCCCCTCTTCGATGGGGTCGGACAGGTCGATGATGATGACGTCGAACACCTGATCGTGCGTCTCGAGCCACCGACGGGCATCCTCGAAGGCCAGCTCGGTGCGCGGGTCGTCAAACGCGCCGGCATGGAACTCCGGGAGCATCGCGCGGGAAACCTCGACAACCTCGCGGTCGATGTCCACCATCAGCGCCCGCTCGACCGATCGGTGCCGTAGGACCTCGCGGAGCGTGGCTCCCTCTCCCCCGCCGATGACCATCACCCGCTTGGGGTTGGGATGCACCAGCATGGCTGGGTGGACGAGCACCTCGTGATAGATGAACTCGTCCGTCTGGGTGGACTGGACCTTGCCGTCGAGGATCAGCGACAGACCGTAGTCCCCCAACTCGACGATCTCGATGTGCTGGAACGGAGTCTTCTTGGAAAAGAGGACGGTCTTTACTTCGTGGACATGCCCCTCGCTAGGCCCCAGCCGCTCATGAAACCACTTGGAGTTCTTTGGGGCGTCCATAGGCAAAAACCTCCTTTGCCACCTTGGTGACCTTGGCGGTAGCCACCTTGGCCGGCTTGGAGTCCGGAATCAGCCCGCGCTTGAGTTCAATGAGCGACGGTTGACGGGCCTGGAACTTCTCCACAAGGTATTGGGCCGCGACTTCGGGGGTGAGGGTCTCTCCGCAGGTGAAGATGTCCACCGCAGCATACCCGTGTTCGGGCCACGTATGGACCGCGACGTGGGATTCGGCAATGACGACGACGCCGCTGATACCGAAGGGACTGAATTGGTGGAAGTGGGTGCCGACGATGGTGGCCTTCGCGATCTTGGCTGCGGCGACCATGATCTCTTCCACTCTCTTTACATCATTAAGAAGTTTGGGGTTGCAACCGTTCAACTCGAGCACCAAGTGACGACCTAGTGCGTGCAATTCATTTGCCCCCTTTCGCTGTGGGTTGTGTAGAGAGTGGCCAATGTATCGTCTATTGCACCTCCCCTTCGGGAAACTACCGGGAAAGACCATGACACCCGAAAATTGTGTGTGAATATAGCTGAACTCTTCCAATTGTCAATAAATTTTTTTAGGAGGCCGTCTTTTTATCCCTTCGACTGCCGTCACCACCCTCACCTTGACTGCCTTCCGGGTCAGCAGATAAGATGACGCACACTCGTCAAAACTGCATTGCCGTCACGTGCAGAGAGGTTTCTTCCCGCATCCATGATCCAAGTCGAGCATCTGACCAAGCTCTACGGTTCCAAGACTGCCATCGCCGACGTCAGCTTCTCCTTGGAAAAAGGGGAAGTGCTGGCCTTTCTGGGCCCCAACGGGGCCGGCAAGACCACCACGATGCGGATCCTGACCGCCTCCCTGCCGGCCACGTCCGGCTCCGCGAAGATCGCCGGCTACGACTGCTTCGACCAGCCCAAGGAGGTCAAACGCCTGATCGGCTACCTGCCGGAAATCCCGCCGCTCTACACCGAGATGACGGTCACCGAGTACCTGACCTTCGTCGGGCGGATCAAGGGCATCGAGCCGGAACGCCTGCCGGTGGCCCTCGACCAGGTCCTGGAGCGGATGTCCCTTAGCGAGGTGCGGGGCCGGCTGATCGCCAACCTTTCCCGCGGCTTCAAGCAGCGGGTCGGGCTGGCCCAGGCCCTCATCCACGACCCGCCGATCCTCATCCTGGACGAGCCGACGGTCGGGCTCGACCCCAAACAGATCATCGAAATCCGGCAGTTGATCCGCGACCTAGCGGGCGCGCGCACCATCATCCTGAGCACCCACATCCTGCCCGAAGCCACGGCAGTCGCCAAGCGCGTGGTCATCATCAACGACGGCCGGATCGTGGCCGAAGACACCCAAGAACAGTTGTCGGCCCGCCTCCGCCGCTCCGAGAAGGTGAGCCTCACACTGAAACGTTCCACGCCCGACGTGCGGGAACGCCTCCTGGCCCTCCCCGGCGTGCTCTCGGTGCGCCAGGAAGGCCACACGTTCCTGGTCGAGACGGAACTCGGGCGTGATCTGCGTGAAGACCTTGGCCGCGTGGCTGTCCAGAATGATTGGGGCCTCCTCGAGCTCAAGCTCGTGGCCATGACGCTGGAGGACGTGTTCCTGCGCCTGACCCAGCATGAGGAAGGCATGGAGACCCAGCCATGAGCCCAGTCGGCGCCATCGTCCGCAAGGAACTCCGCTCGTATTTCGTCTCACCGGTCGCCTACGTGGTTGCTTCCGTCTTTCTCCTCCTGACCGGCCTGCTCTCGTTCCTGGCCATCGCGACCGCCAGCAACCGCAGCATGCAGCTGCTGCGCGTGCAGGGGAGCCTGCCGGAGCTGAACCTCAACGAATTCGTCTTCCGGCCCGTGTTCTACAACATGGCCGTCATCCTGCTCCTGGTCGTGCCGATCCTGACCATGCGCCTGTTCGCCGAGGAGAAGAAGCTCAAGACCATGGAGCTGCTCGTGACTTCTCCGGTCACGATCACCGACATCGTCGTGGGGAAGTTCGTGGCGGCCCTGACGGTCTTCGCCGGCATGCTGGCGCTGAGCGCGGTCGCCCCGGTCGCCCTGGCCCCCTTCGCCGAGTTCCGCTGGCCCCCCATCCTTACCGCGTACTTGGGCATCCTCCTCATGGGCGGGCTGTTCCTGAGCGCAGGCCTGCTGGGGTCGAGCCTGACGGAGAACCAGATCATCGCCGTGATTCTGAGTTTCGGGGCCCTGCTTCTGTTCTGGCTCTTCGGCTGGGCCGGACAGGTGTTCGCCGGCACCGCCCTCGGCAAGGTCCTGTCTTACCTCTCCCCGCTCGATCACTTCGACCAGCTTGTCAAGGGACTGGTGGCAACGAAGGACCTGGTCTATTTCGTCGCCGGCATCGTCTTCACCCTGTTCCTGACGCACCGGGTGATCGAATCGCAGCGATGGCGGTGATGAGCAATCGGCTGACGTTTCTGCTGGGAGTCCTGGGGGGCGTCCTGGCCGGCGCCGGGGTGGTCATCTATGCGCTCGCTCCGGAGCACACCGCGCTCATCGCCACGGTGGAGGGCTTGGCGGCCGCCTGCTTGACCGTCTTCCTCGTCACGCACTTCGAGCTGTTCCGGGAGTTCTCAACGCGCCGGGCGACGCGTCTGGGTCTTAACAGCATCCTGATGATCGTCCTGATGGGGACCATCCTCGGGATCCTCAACTTCCTGGCCGCACGCCACAGCGTCCGCTGGGATTTCTCGGAGACGAAGCGCTTCACCCTCGCTCCGCAGACGGCCCGCCTGCTCCGGGAGTTGCCCCGGGAGGTCAAGGTGACCGTCTTCACCAGTGATCAGAGCCCAGTCCGCCTGGCGTACCGCGACCTCATCGACAGCTATCAGACCCGCACCGCCAAGCTCACGGTGGAGTTCGTGGACCCGGAAAAAAAGCCCGGCGTCGCCCGGCAATACGGCATCACCCGGCCGGACACGGCCGTCCTGGAGAGCGGCAAACAGGAGACGCGGATCACCTCCGCCTCCGAGCAGGATCTGACCAACGCCCTCATCCGCGTGACCAAGGACGAGAAAAAGACCGTCTATTTCTTGACCGGGCACGCGGAGCATTTGCTGGAGGACGGGAGCAAGGAGGGCTATTCCTTCTTGAAAGAGGCCCTGGAGCGGCAAGGGTATACCGTCCGGTCGCTCTCGCTCTACGAGTCCAAAACGATCCCCAAGAACGTGTCAGTGCTCGTGCTGGGTGGGCCCCAGAAGCCGGTGTCCCCGGAGGAGCAACTCCTCCTCGCCGACTACGTCCGGACCGGCGGCCGGCTCCTCGTGCTGCTGGATCCGGGCTCCCGCGCCGGCCTGGACAGCACCATGGCGGCGTGGGGCCTGCAGGCGGACAATCGGACGGTCCTGGACACCCAAACCGTCCTCGGCGGCGATCTGACGATGCCAGTGGTGAACACCTACGGCCCTCACGAGATCACCCAGGACCTGGGCCAGGTCTTCACCATGTTTCCCCACTCCCGCCCAGTCAGCTTCCTCGACAGCAAGGGCAACGAGTGGGTGTTCCATCCCCTGGCCAAGTCCAGTCCCCGTAGCTGGGCCCGCGCTGACACCTCTCCCGATAGAATGACCACGGTGCGGGATTTCAATCCGCAGAAGGACACGAAGGGACCACTGATCCTGGCCGCCTTGGTCGTCGCCCGGGCCAGTCCTGAAGAGAGCACCCGGCAACCGGCGGTCCTGCTCGTCGGCGACTCGGACTTCGCCAGCAACGCATTCCTGGACTTCTCCGGCAACACCGACTTCATCCTCCACGCCGTGGCCTGGCTGGCCGAAGAGAAGGACCTGGTCACGATCGCGCCGAAGGACACGCGGCTCGGTACGCTGCTGCTCACAGCGGCGCAATCCAACGCGCTGTTCGCGCTGCAAGTCCTGGGACTCCCGGGCTTCTTTTTGCTCGCCGGGTTCGCCGTCTGGCGCCGCCGACGGCGTTTATAGCCCCCTCGCATGTCCCGCGCAGTCCTGGCTCTGCTGGTCGTGGCCCTTGGCTTGGGCCTCTACTTGTGGCTGGTGGAAATACCGGCCGAGCGGAAGCGTGTGGAGGCCGAAACTGCCGCCAAGAGGCTGGTGGACTTCAAGGAAGACGACGTGCAAGGGTTCACGATCATCTCGTCACGGGGCGAGATGGAGGTCGCCCGGGAGGACGGGCGCTGGACCATCCGCAAGCCCAAGCCCATGGAGGCCGACTCCACGGCGGTGGGCGAGTTCCTGCGCACGCTCATGCTCGCCCAGGTGTCCCGCGTCGTGGACGAGACCGGGACCGACCTGAAGGTCTACGGTCTCGGGACGCCGAGTCTGACCGTGTCCCTGCGCCTAGCCTCAGGCACTCAGACTGTCCGCGTGGGCGATGCCGGCCCCCTGTCCGCCACCCTCTACGCCAAGCGCGACGACTCCCCCAAGATCTTCCTGACCACGCTGGCGGGGCGCGACCTGTTGATGAAAAGCATCCAGGAATTCCGCCGAAAGCGCGTCCTCCCATTCGACCGCCTCCAGGTGACCCGGCTGAAGATCGCCGGCCCCCAGGAAACCGTCGTGCTCTACCGAGAAGGCCAGGGCGAGAAGGCCGTGTGGAAGATCAAGGCGCCGGTAGAAACGGCAGCGGACCAGCCGGAAGTAAAGAGCCTTCTTTTCGCCCTCGAGGACCTGAAGGCGCAGGACTTCATCGACGATCCGAAGGAGCGTTCCGCCAAGGGCGCCGCCCTGGGCAAACCCCTGGCGACCATCACGTTGCACGAGGGCGAGACCGACCGCACGGTCGCCCTGTTCCTGGACCCCCGCGACAACACCACGGCCTACGCGGAGAACACGGCGCGGGAACCCCTGTACCAGATCGCCCGAGCTGCGGCCAAGGACCTCGCCAAGGGATTGTTCGATTTGCGCGCCAAGCAGCTCATCGCGGCCGAGCCGGACCAGGTCAAGACGCTCGTGATCAAAACCGGCGGCAAAGAATACGCGCTGAGCCGCGAGGGGAGCGCCTGGCTCGTGGACGGCGATCCCAACGCCAAAGCGGACGCCGCCCGCGTCAACATGTTGGTGACCCGTGTGGTACGACTCCAGGCGGAGAGGATCGTGACGGAAAAACCGACCGATCTGAAGCGATACGGGCTGGCGACTCCGGCGGCAGAGTTGATCGCTGCGGGCGAACAGGGCAAACTCCTGGGCCGGATCACCTTCGGAAGGCAAGAACAAGGCTTGGCGTATGCAATGGGGTCCGCCATGGCCGGGGTCTTTCAGGTCCGCCCGGACATTCTCCAAGACATCCCCAAGAAAGAGGACTTGCTCGGGGGAGCGAAGTAACCTTACAGCCGAAGCGGCTTGATCGGAGACAGAACGGCCGCTGGGTTCTTTGTCCAGACGATCGGGTCGGCGTCCACGTAGAGCTCGACCTCGTTGCCGTCCGGATCGGCCAGATAGAGGCTCTGGCTCACGGTGTGATCGCTCATGCCGGTGATCGCCACCCCGGCCTTTGCCAATTCGGCCTTGGCCTTGCGGAGCTCATCCAAGGAATCCCCGATTTTGATCCCGATATGGTAGAGCCCGAGGCGGCGGCCAGCGGGCGCACGGGGAGCCTCGCCGACCTCGATCAACAGCAGTTCATGGTGGGTACGGCCTGACGTCAGCGCCGCCGCTTTGCCCCCAAACGTCCGCCCGACCTCCTGAAACCCCAACAGGTCACGGTAGAAGGCCAGTGACCGCTCCAAGTCCCTCACGTAAAAAACGACGTGCCCCAGGTGTTGCGCTTTCATATCCTGTGTTCCTGTTCAGGAGCCATCACCGGTGACGATTGGCGACGGCCGCCCCCAGCGCCCGGCAAACACGAAGTCCCGGATGGGCTTGCGGGACCGTGGCGCCAGTTCTCGCTGGCGCAACCGCTCCGGCAAAATTTCAGGGTCGCCGGGATAGCCCAACGCGATCCCTGCAACTGCCTCGTAGCCTTCCGGAATGCCGTACAGCTCGCGTATCTTGTCCGGAAAGATGCCGGCCATCTGATGCACCACCAATCCGAGCGCCGTCGCTTGAACAATGAGATTGGAAACCGCCTGGCCCACATCGTGAAAGGCATGGCGGTTCGGCTTCCCGTCTTCTTCGAAGGAGAGTCGCGCCACCGACACCATCAGCACCGGCGCATGTTGCGCCCACTGGATATTGCCTTCCACGAGGCAGCTCAACAGCCGGGCATATTCGGCCTCATCATCCTTGGTCGCCACGATGAAGCTCCAGGGCTGCTCGTTGTAGGAAGACGGCGCCCAGCGGGCGGCTTCCCACAGGCTTCGCAGTTTGTCCGGCTCGACCGGCCGGGACGAGAACGCCCGCGGGCTCCACCGCCTTCGCAGTAGATCATGAATCGGATATTGTATCTCGGCCAGCTTCTCCATCACCCAGCCTCTTTACTTCTCGATGAGGTTCCTCCCCTCGCCTTATCCCTTCGTCGGGGATTCTTGCGGCACGATGTCCAGCACCCGTCTTTCAGAACGCCGGACGATGGTCATCGGGGCCCGCACACCGACCTTTTCCTCGACCAGGAGCCGATGCAGGTCATCGATGCCGGCCGTCGGATGCTCCCCATAGGCCACGATGAGATCGCCCGCCCGCAGGCCCGCATGCTCCGCCGGGCTGTTCGGCTCGACAGCCATGACCTGGATGGCGCTCTCGACCGGCAAATTGTGCGCCAGCACGAGACGGCGCGGTAGCGGCACGTTCTGTCCGCTCACGCCAATGAAGCCGCGCCTGATCTTGCCGTCCTTGATGAGGCGGCCCGCGACGAACTTGGCGGTGTTGATGCCGATGGCGAAACAGATCCCCTGCGCCGGCAGGATCACCGCGGTGTTGACGCCGATGACGTCTCCCCGAGAATTCACCAAAGGACCGCCGGAATTGCCGGGGTTGAGCGCGGCGTCTGTCTGGATGACGCTGTCGATCAGCCGACCTGACGTCGAGCGGAGTGATCGTCCGAGCGCGCTGACCACGCCTGTCGTCACCGTGCACTGAAAGCCGTAGGGGTTCCCGACCGCGATCGCCAACTGTCCCACCCGGATGGCGTTCGAGTCCCCAAGCATGGCAGCGGTCACGTTCGGCGCGTCGATCCGGACAACTGCGAGGTCGGTGTCCGGATCGTCGCCGACGAGATCGGCGATGACCCGCCGGCCGTCTGAGAGAACGACATCAATGTGGCTCGCCCCATGCACCACGTGGCTGTTCGTCAGAATGAACCCGTCCGGCGTGAAGATGAAGCCGGAACCGCTCCCCTGCACCTCCCGGGGAAACCGCGGATCTGCCGCGCGGCGGCCCTTCAACCGATGCAACACGTCGATATAGACGACCGCCGAGCTGACCTTCTCCGCCGCAGCTATGACCGCCTGCGAATAAGCGTCCAGCAGGTGGTCGTCATGCCCAGGAAGGCCTGGCAGACTTCCCCCTTTCGCGGTCTCGAAGTCGTCACCTGTTGTCAATCGGAATGCCGTTTTCATGATCGCCACTCCAATCTAAATCTTACCCCAGTTTTTTCGCGATTGCTCCGTCCACTGACCACTTGCCGGCGCCTGCGAGCAGCAGCGCAAGACTCATCCCGATCACCAGTAGATGGTACTCGAAGCCCTCGCCCGCCTGCTTGCCAGCCCAGTTCATGAAAAACCCGTTCGGCCAGTGGACCAGCGCGATCGCGCCCAGCATGATGAGCACGTAGCTGGCCGCCGTGATGCGGGTCAGAAAGCCCAGGATCAGCCCCAGGCTCCCGAGCGACTCACCGATGATCACCAGGAAGGCAATCACAGCCGGCAGATGCATCTTGTCCGTGAAGAAGCCCATCGTTCCGGCAAACCCGAAGCCCCCAAACCAGCCCAAGAGCTTTTGGGCGCCGTGGGGAAACATCACTACGCCCAGCATCACCCGGAGGATCAAACTGGACCAGGACTCATCGGTCGCAAATAGAGCTTTCATGGCGTCCCTCCTTTCGTCAAGTGCGTTCGAAGCTTTCCTTGAGCCGCAGGAGCAGCTCCCGCAACTTGCTCGCCTCGGCGGTCGTGAGCGCCCGCTGGAAGTGCGGCTTCATATACTCGATGTGGGCCGGAAAGACCTCCCGGAATCGCGCGTCTCCTTTCGGTGTCAGCCGGATGAGGGTGCAACGCCGGTCTTCCCGGGATGGCACCCGCTCGATCAGACTCTTCCTCTCCAGCCGATCCAACACGCCGGTGAGCGTGCCCTTGGTGACCAAGGTCTTCTCCGACAACTCCTTGCACGTCATCCCTTCAGTATCGCCCAATGTCGCGATCACGTCGAACTGTGAGGGCGTGAGTCCCAGCGAGCGGATATGGGGGTCATCTCTTCGGATGAACGCAAAGTAGGTCTCCACCAGTGGTCTGAGTACCTGCATAAAGAGGTCCTTACTGGGATCAACCGTCGGCCTCCGCGCCATGATACGCCTTTTGCTTTTACTAGAATGGTACTAACTAGAACTATTGTCAAGCCCCCGGTACGAACAAGACAAACTATTTTCAAAGCTGTACAAAATCAATGAGATAATCGGCGGAACTCACCGAGAGAAGACACTCGATGCACTCGATGGCAGGGCCCACCTCTCAACCCAGGCCTGTCCCATGGCTTATCATCCCTTCCCTGCTCCTGCTGTGGAGCTGCGCGGCCCCTGTCCAGGGACTCTGGCCGCCTCCAGAGGGTGCGCCAACCCGCACGATCGTCGTTTCGCTTGATACGTGGCACGCCATGATCGCCATTACGCTGGACGAGCGAGTGACTGCATTGGACCAAAAGTCGATGTTCGAAGAATGGGGCTATGCGGAGCAAGCGTGGTACCTGGAAGGCCGCCAGGGGATCACCGGCGCTCTGCGAGCCCTCTTCCGGCCCAATCCGGGTGTGGTGGAAATAGGTCTCCATGAGCAGGTCTGGGCCGCTCGAACTCCCCAACCGCCGGCCGAAACGTTCGTCTTCCGCCTCAGCGAGGCTGGGTACCTGCGATTGCGCCGCCACCTGCTCTCGACCATCGGGGCCACCACTCCCGTCCTGGTCGTCGACCGGGTCAGGTTTTACCCGTCGAAGCGCCCCTACCACCTGTTCCACCAGTGCCACCAGTACGCAGCCGAGGCCCTTCGGGCAGCCGGCCTGCCACTCTCAGCCTGGTGGGCCTTCAGCCGGACGAGCTTCGCTATGCAGCTCCGGCGGGCCGCCCGCATGGCCGACCAAGCGGCGGCCAGCCGCGCGCCGGCCGGTAAGTGACGGCGAGCATGTTCAGCGATAAAGGAAGTGTTATACTTTTCGTAGCGGGTCAACCAGGAGCGAACAGGTGAGCACAGTGCCCCAGACATCCGTCGTGCCGACCAAGTACTGGCACCGCCTCGACGACGAGCGTGTCCAGTGCGACGTGTGTCCCCGCTTCTGTAAACTGCAGGAGGGGCAGCGAGGGATGTGTTTCGTGCGTGCCTGTGAAAACAGCCAGGTCGTCCTGACAACCTACGGCCGCTCGAGCGGCTTCTGCGTGGACCCGATCGAGAAGAAGCCCCTGAACCATTACCTGCCCGGGACGCCGATCCTGTCCTTCGGGACGGCGGGGTGCAATCTCTCCTGCAAGT
>VBOD01000067.1 GCA_005877615.1 Nitrospirota bacterium
CCATTCGAGCTTGCCCTGCTCCACCTCCACTTCCGAGAAACGCATGACGGTCCAGGACTTGTCGGTGAGGTCGAGCGGGTTGTCGTAGACGCCGTGATTGGTGCCGATCTCATCGCGCAGGTCGTTCCACTCCATGCAAGCCACCTGGCAGGCCTTGCAGCCGATGCACTTCGAGATGTCGATGAGCTTCGCGACCTTCTGCGTCTCGCGCACCCCCGGCGACGGCGTGGTAGTGGCCGAACGGGCCGTGATGTCGAGTGATTGAAGTGCCATATCCGCCTCCCTATAGCTTGTCGATGGTGACGAGGAACGCCTTGAATTCCGGCGTCTGGGTGTTTGCATCTCCCACAAACGGCGTCAGCGTGTTGGCAATGAAGCCGTTCTTCGCCAGTCCCTGGAAGCCCCAGTGGATTGGGATGCCGACGGTGTAGACCTTCTTCCCGTAGACATCTAATGTCCGGATGCGCTTGGTCACGACCGCTACCGCCTTGATGAAGCCGCGGATCGATCGCACCCGCACCCGGTCGCCGCTCTTGATGTTCTTCATTTTGGCGAGCTCCTCGCCGATCTCCACGAACTGTTCCGGCTGCATGATCGCGGCGAGCCTCGTGTGCTTGGTCCAGAAGTGGAAATGCTCGGTGAGCCGGTAGGTGGTCGCCACGTACGGGAACTCCTCGGCGTCTCCGAACTGGTCGAGGTCGTCCTTGAACACCCGCGCCGCCGGACTGTTCTTGGCCTTCGGGTTCTTGGGATGCAAGGGGTTCACGTCGAGCGGCGTCTCGAAAGGCTCATAGTGCTCGGGGAACGGCCCATCACTCATCTTGTTCACAGTGAAGAAGCGGGCCACACCCTCCGAGTTCATGATGAACGGATTCATTCCCTCCGAGGGCGCGGCATCCAGCTTGATGTCTGGGACGTCCCAGCCGGCCCATTGGGTTCCGTTCCACTCGATCAGCTTGCGGTTCGGATCCCACGGCTTGCCGGATGGATCGCACGAGGCGCGGTTGTATTGGATGCGGCGGTTGGCCGGCCATGAGAAGGCCCAGCCGGTGGTGTTGCCCAACCCGCTCGGGTCGGAATTGTCGCGCCGCGCCATCATATTGCCCTTCTCCGTCCAGCTGCCCGTATAGATCCAGCAGCCGCAGGAAGTCTTGCCGTCGTCCGTGAGTTGCCCGAACCCGTCCAACTGCTCGCCGGCCTTGCGCACTACCTTCGTCTTGTCCTTGGAATCCACGAGGTCCTCGAGCGCTTTGCCGTTGATCTCGCGCGCGACCTCCTCCGGCGAAGGCGCCGACGGGATCGCGTACTTCCAGGTGAGATTCAGGATGGGGTCCGGAAACGCGCCGCCCTCCTTTCGATAGAACTCGCGCAGCTTTAGGAAAATGCCGGCCATGATCTCGAGGTCCGACTTGGCCTCGCCCGGTGGATCGGCGCCCTTCCAGTGCCACTGCAGCCATCGGCCGCTGTTCACCAACGCGCCGTTTTCCTCCGCGAAGCAGGTAGCCGGCAACCTGAACACCTCGGTCTGGATCTTGGCCGGATCCACGTCGTTGTACTCGCCGTGGTTCTGCCAGAAGGCCGCGGTTTCGGTCGCCAGCGGATCGATCGTCACCAGATATTTGAGCTTCGCCAATGCCCGACCAACTTTGACCTTGCACGGGGTTGCGGCCAGCGGGTTGAAGCCCTGGCAAAAATACCCGTTGATTTTGCCCTGATGCATGTCTTCGAACACCTGCAGCATGTCATGCATCTTGTCGAGCTTCGGCAGGTAGTCGTAGGCCCAATTGTTGTCCTTGTGCGCGGCATTACCGTACCAGGCCTTCATGAGGCTCACGTGGAACTTGTGGTAGTTCTGCCAGTACGACATCTGGCCCGGGCGTAACGGCTTTTGCACGCGTTTCTCGATATAGGCCTTGTAGTCGGTCTCCTTCTCACCCGGCAGCGTCAGGTAACCGGTCAGCAGTTCGGACATCAGACCGAGGTCGGTCAGGCCCTGGATGTTGGAATGGCCGCGCAAGGCGTTCATGCCGCCGCCAACCATGCCGATGTTGCCGAGCAGCAACTGCACCATGGCCGCGGTGCGGATCATCTGCGATCCCACGGAGTGCTGCGTCCAGCCGAGCGCGTACATGATCGTCATGGTGCGGTCCGGCGCCGCGGTCTCGGCCATCATCTCGCACACCTTGAGGAACCCCTCCTTGGGCGTGCCGGTGATGCTGCTCACGAGCTCAGGCGTGTAGCGCGAGTAGTGCGCTTTCATCAGATTGAACACGCAGCGTGGGTTCTTGAGCGTCGGGTCGGTCTTGACATAGCCATCCTCGCCCAGCTCATACATCCAGGTGCTCTTGTCATAACTGCGCTTGGCCTCGTTGTACCCGGAGAACAGACCGTCCTCGAACGTGTAGTCGGCGCGCACGATGTAACTCGCGTCGGTGTACGCCTTCACGTACTCGTGCTGGATCTTGTTGTGCGTGAGGAGGTAATTGATGACGCCGCCCAGGAACGCGATGTCGGTGCCGGCGCGCAAGGGGACATAATAGTCGGCCACCGCTGCCGAGCGCGTGAAGCGCGGATCGGCCACGATCAGCTTGGCCTTGTTATGGGCCTTCGCCTCCGTCACCCACTTGAAGCCGCACGGGTGAGCCTCGGCGGCGTTGCCGCCCATGATCAGAATCAGGTTGGCATTTTTGATGTCAACCCAGTGATTGGTCATCGCGCCACGGCCGAACGTCGGGGCCAGACTGGCCACCGTGGGGCCGTGTCAAAAACGCGCTTGATTATCGAATGCCAGGATCCCCAGATTGCGGACGACCTTGTGCGTGATGTAGCCGGTCTCGTTGCTCGAGGCCGAGGCTGCAAGAAAGCCTGTGCTGAGCCAGCGGTTGACCGTGGCACCGTCCGCGTTCTTCGCGATAAAATTCTTGTCGCGATCGTCCTTCATGAGACGCGCGATCCGGGCGAAGGCCTCGTCCCATGAGATGCGCACGAACTTGTCCGATCCGGGCGCGCGGTACTCCGGGTACTTGAGCCGGTTGGGGCTGTGCACGAAATCGAGCAGGCCCGCGCCCTTGGGACAAAGCGTGCCGCGATTCACCGGATGATCCGGATCGCCCTCGATATGAATGATCTCGGCCGGAGCATTCTTGGCCTTGTCGCCGAGGCTGTACATCAGGAGACCGCAGGCGACCGAGCAGTACGGGCAGGTGTTGCGTGTCTCCGTGGTGCGTGCCAGCTTGTACTCGCGTACCTCGGCAAGCACTTGGTTAGGCGAGAATCCCAGCAGCCCGAGGCTGGATGCGCCGAGTCCGGCTGCACTGACTGCGCTGAATTGGAGGAACTGACGTCTGGTTACAGATCCCATCGCATTTCTCCTCCTTCTCATCGGCCATACGGTTGTTAATGGGTTGTTAAACGATTATTCGGCCCTTCCCATTTGGGGAATACCATTCGGTGCGAGAGAATGCCGTAAAACGCTATTGTAGGTAGGGAAGCGGTCAGGTTGTCAAGAGGTTCGTTTGTTGAGCCCCACGGCCCTCTCAACAGAGTCATGAGCGAGTGCACCCGTATGTCCTTTGAGAAGCGGAGCCTCGAACACTGCGAATTCTTTGCAGAATGGATGGTCACCAATGTTCAACAACCTGTCCAAATCTCAAGTGGGGCACAACAAAGAGAACGGCCTAACGTGCTAATTATTCTGTCCACCGTGTGACTCTTTGAGGCGTGCCAGACGCTTACGGTCCAGCTTGAGGAAGAGGCGTTTGTCCTGGGTGACGGTGACGAGGCCTGGCTTGGCTCCGCGCGGCTTGCGGACGTGCTTGCGGTAGGCGTAGAGGACTTCCCCCTGGCCGCTCTTGCGCAGGTCGCTGTAGTGCAGCGCCAGGGTCGCTGCATCCAGGAGCGATTCCTTCCGGAGCTCGGCGCCCTTCTCCAGCCGGAGCACCACATGGGACCCTGGGGCGCCGCTGGCGTGCAGCCAGAGGTCGTGGCTACGGGCTAATCCGAACGTCAGCTCCTCATTCTCGCGGCTGTTGCGTCCGACCAGGATGGCGTCGCCTGTTTCCGAAGTGAACCGGAGAAACGGTTTCGAGGGAATCTTAAGGGGCCGCCGCCTCTGTCCTATCCCTCCCCCCGCTGAGGGAGAAGGTGAGGGTGGGGGGGCCAAGATATCTTCTCCGCGATCGAGCGTGGTCAGACGTTCGCGCAGGGCCGCCGCTTCGGCCTGAGCGGCCACGAGGCGGGGGCGGATTGCCTTCTGGGCGTTCTGGTACTTTTTATACTTCCGGAAGTAGTCGTCCAGATTGCCCTGGGGGCTCTTCGCCGGGTCCAGCGGCAGGACGATCTCAGGCAGCGCCGGGTCGAAATAGTCTGGGACCGTGACGGACGCGGCGCCTTTGCCGATCTCCCCGAGGTGTGATTTGAGCAGCTCCCCGTAGCGATTGTACTCGCGGTAGCGCTCCGCCTTGGCCAGGTCTGCTCCCAGGGCCTCGATGCGCTTGACCGCCCGCTTGAGCGTTTTCCGTAGACCCGCCTTGATAGCGTCGAGTTGGCGAGCCCTGGCCCGCGCCTCGTCGCGCTCCTGATAGCGCCGCTCCAGCTCGGCGCTGATTGAAAATTCTTCGGTCGCTTGCGTGTCAGTTCGAATCTCTCCTGCCTTTCCCGGCGCCTGAGACTTTGCCACCGGTGCAACATACATCTCGCCATGTTTCAATCGTCCCTTTCGTAACTGCCCTCTCACAATTCCGGCTTCGTCGAGCAGGAACAAGTTGGCCGTCCGTCCGGTCAGCTCCGTCATCAGGGTTACGGGTTTTCCATCGCGCTGCATATCAAGTCGAACGATGCGATCGTCGCCGACTTGTTCGATGCGTTCAAGGCGGGCGCCTTCGAGGTGGGCGCGCAGCAACTGGCAGAACGGCGGCGGGGTCGGTGGGTTAAGAAGTTTCTTTGACCGGAGGTGCAGGCGCGCGGTCTCCGGATCGGCCGAGAAATAGAGCATGAGGGTCTTGCCCTTGGCCCGGATCTCAAGGGTGACTGCCTCGGGGTGAGGCTGGTAGACCCGCTGCACGCGCCCGCCGACGAGCGGCGGAGCGATCTCTGCAAGAACCTCTCGGATCTCTACAGTGGTCAGTCTGAAATGACCTTCACCCGATGCCGAAGAGCTTCGCCACTTTCTTGACGTCGCGTGGCTTGACCCAAAGGATCGCGCCGTAGCGGCCGACGCCGGCCGATATGGCCTGCAAGGCGGTCACGTTGATCTTCGCCTCGGCCAGCCTGGTCATGAGTTCGGCGCCGGCCCCCGGGCGGTCGTCCCCTTCAGCCAGGAAGCAGGGCTTGGGGCCCAAGACCTTGAGCTTGGCCTGTTTGGCCGCGGCCTTGAAGGCCATCGGGTCGGCCGGCACAAAATCGAGTTGAGCGCGACGGTTCCGGGGGAACCCGGAGAAGGCCAGCAAATTCACGCCGGCATCGCGAAGCACACTGAGGGCGCGGGCGCCTTCTCCTGCCTTGTCCGGAGCCGCCATTTTGAAATATGAAGCAATACGAACGTAATCTGCCATAGGCTCCTCCTTCCCGATATTGAACACCACCAGTGATCTTTTCGAGCCGTCATTTAACCAGATTTTTGTGAGTCGAACAACTATACGTCAAGTCCTATCCGGACGGATAGGACCGTCCCGTGCTCGGCAGGTAGCCGTTGCCCCGGAACCACTGGATTTCGTCGCGAATGGCGGTCTCAACCGGGCTGCGGGGGTAGTCCAACTCGCGGATCGCCTTGGAGCAATCGTAGTGCTGCATGTGCGGGAGCATCTCCACGAAGAAACTGGGAACAGGGGACGGTCTCCTGAGGACCGTCTGGAAGGCCCATTCCGTCACCTTGGTCCCGTATCGTGCCAACGGAAAGGGGATCGGCGCCAGTGGGGCCATCACCCCGGCAACCCGAGCGATGAGGGTGTTGAGCTCCTTTTGGGTGGTGTTCCAGTTGCCCAGGATGTAGCGCTCGCCAGGCCGACCTCGCTCGGCCGCCCGCACCATCCCCTCGGCTACGTCACGGACGTCGATGGCATTGGCCTTGCCCGCCATATAGAGGGGCATCAATCGCCTCGCGATCATCAGGATCTGCGTCCCGCTCGTGGGCTTGCTGTCATAGGGACCGAAAAAGGCGGTCGGATTGACGACTACCACGGGAAACCCGATTCGCGCGGCGTCCAGAACCAGGTCCTCCATGGCCGATTTGGCCATCAGGTAGGGATTGTTCGGGAACAGCGACTTGAACATACATGCTTCGGTGGCCAGCCCACCGTTGGCCGGAAATCCGATGGTGGTCAGCGTGCTGGTGAAAACAAGCCGGTCCACCGCGGCGCGCCGCGCGGCGGTCAAGAGATTTTGTGTCTCCATCAAGGCTTGGGCCGTGGCGACGTTGGCCGGGATCGTCTGCGTCGGGTAGTAGCTGGCGGCCTGATAGATGACCTGGACGCCCGCGCACGCACGGGCCAGCGAATCGGGATCGCGCAGGTCCCCGAGCACGCGCTCCGTGTCCAGGCCATCGAGCACCCGGGTGTTGCTCGTCGGGCGCACCAGCGCGCGGACCTGCTGCCCGTGGGCCAGGAGCGCCCGAACCAGGTTGGATCCGAGGAATCCTGCCGCGCCAAGGACGAGGGCCTTCATCCCCGTTCTCCGATGCAGGCGAATTCTTCCTGCGCTTCTTTATAGAGCAGATCGCCTTGCCCCGTGTAGCGCGGGGAGAAGTGGAACACGACCAGCTCCCGGACGCCGGCTTTCCGGGCCAGCAGGCCGGCCTGTCGCGCCGTCAGGTGGTAGCGCTCCTGCGCCTTGTCGGCGTCCTGATCCAGATAGGGGGATTCGCAGTAGAACACGTCGGCGCCCTGGGCCAGCGCGACGATCTTGGCCTCGTTCGCCTCGTCGTAGCGGGCGTCCACCACGTACGCGACCTTCTGTCCGCGGGAGATCGTCACGAAGCGTTCTTTTAATTCACCCAGCACGAATTCCCGCTCTTCCTTGCGGTGCTCGAAGAACAGCGTCGCGGTGAAACGGAAGTCGTCGGGCTTGCCGTCCCAGAGATGCTGCTTGACGTCCTTCAGCCACGACCCGACGGGCAGTCCCGCGGCGTGCAGCCGTTCCTTGTTGATATTCACATGGAACTTCTCCTGCAGGACGTAGGCGAAGGACGGGATGCGGTGGTTCAGTGATGTCGCGCAGACCGTGAACATGGGGTCCGCCAGGACCGGAAACGGCTCGCCCTCGGGCCTGACTTCGAACGGGCCCTCGGCTGGCTGGAAGGCCTCGGTGGCGCGATAGACGGCGGTGCGGATCTGCCGGGAGTGGAATTCGCGCGCCTCGATCGTCAGCGGGTAGCCGTCCACCAGGTTCCAAGTGTAGCCGCGCAATTTTCCTTCGATGTTGGCGATCAACC
>VBOD01000068.1 GCA_005877615.1 Nitrospirota bacterium
GCGCCGACCGGGCGCTCGACGAGTACAAGCTGGCCACGACCTTACCGCACATCGAGATCGTCGGGGTGCACAAGCACATCGGGTCGCAACTCACGCAGGTCAGCCCCTACGTGGACGCGCTCAAGAGGATTCTCAACCTCATTGAGCAGCTGGCCGGCATTGGAATCCATCTCCGCTACCTCAACGTCGGGGGCGGGCTCGGGATCACCTATCAGGACGAGACGCCGCTGCAGCCCCAGGACCTGGCGCAGGCCATCGCGCCGCTGGTCAAGGACCTCAAGTGCCTGCTGATCTTCGAGCCGGGCCGCTCCATCGTGGGCAACGCTGGCGTGCTGCTTACCAGGGTGCTCTACCACAAGGCGAACCCAGAGAAGGCGTTTGTCATCGTGGATGCCGCCATGAACGACCTGATCCGGCCGTCGCTCTACGGGGCCTATCACGAGATCAAGCCGGTGCACGAGATCCGTGACAAGCTCAAGAGGCAGGTGCTGGCGGACGTGGTCGGCCCGGTCTGCGAGTCGGGCGACTTCCTTGCCAAGGACCGGATGATGCCGCTGGTGGACCCTGGCGAGCTGCTCGCTGTGATGAGCGCCGGCGCCTACGGGTTCAGCATGGCTTCAAACTATAACTCGAGGCCCCGCGTGGCCGAGGTGCTGGTGAAAGGGAGCGAGTTCCACGTCATCCGGGCGCGGGAAGAGTACGCCGACCTGGTGCGCGGCGAAATGATTCCGGCATTTCTCAAATAAGGCGGCGATGACGAAGGTCCCGAAGAAGATCCAGTTCATGAAGTTCTCCGGCGCCGGCAACGATTTCATCGTGGTGGACAACCGGAAGCGCGTGGTGGACCCCGGGAAGATGTCGGCGTTCGTGGCCAGCGTGTGCACGCAGCACCTCTCGGTCGGGGCGGACGGGCTCATCTTCATCGAAAAAGCCCCCAAGGCCCATTTTCGCTGGCGATTCTACAACAACGATGGGGGCGAGGCCGACTTCTGCGGGAACGGCGCCCGCTGCGTCGCGCGGTTTGCCTATCTCAAGGGGATCGCCCCGAAGAAGATGCGGTTCGAGGGCGCGGCCGGTGTGGTCGAAGCCGTGGTGGACGGTGAAAGCGTGACCGTCAGTGTGCCCGATCCGACCGACCTCCGGTTGAGCATCCGCCTGGACATCCCGCCGCACCGGCGGCGCAAGACGGACTTGACGGCGCCGTCTCAACGGAGCTCCATCGTGATGACCTTTGAAGGCCATGCCGTCGATACCGGAGTCCCACACTTCGTCTATTTCGTCCATGACATATCCACGGCCGAGGTAATCGGAATCGGTCACCAGATCCGCGATCACGAGGCCTTCAAGCCGGCTGGCACCAACGTGGATTTCGTCGAGGTGGTGGACCGAGGCACGATTCGCATCCGCACGTACGAGCGCGGCGTGGAGGATGAAACGCTGGCGTGTGGCAGCGGGGCCATTGCCTCGGCCCTGGTCGCCGCCGTGATCCACAAAGTGGAATCGCCGGTGTCAGTCGTACCCTTGAGCCGCAGACCCATGACCGTGTCATTCCGGAAGGACGGGAATCGGTTTGCCGACGTCTCCCTGACCGGCGAGGCACGGGCAGTGTACGAAGGCGAGATGTATCCTGATGCCTGGGAGTACAAGCTGCGATGAGCTTCACCGGATCGCTGGTCGCCATCATCACGCCGTTTCGCAACGGCAAAGTAGACGAGAAAGCCCTCGGCGATCTGATCGAGTGGCAGATCGCGAACGGAACCGATGGGATCGTGCCGTGCGGGACGACGGGCGAGTCCGCCACGCTTACCCATGAGGAGCACAAGCGGGTCGTCGAGTTCACCGTGCAGGTTGTCAGGCGTCGCGTGCCGGTCATTGCCGGCACGGGGTCCAACTCGACGGACGAGGCCATCGAGTTCACCCGCCATGCCAAATCCGTCGGGGCGGACGCGGCCCTGTTGATCTCGCCGTACTACAACAAGCCGACCCAGGAGGGCCTCTACCGGCACCATAAGGCCGTGGCCGAGGCGGTGGATCTCCCGCAGATCCTCTACAACATTCCCGGGCGCACCGCCGTGAACATGACGCCGCAGACGGTGGCGCGGCTGGCCCAGATCCGGAACATCATAGGCATCAAGGAAGGAGCGGGGTCGCTCCAGCAGGTGAGCGAGATCGTCCAGCTCTGCGGCGACCGGCTCACGGTCCTCTCCGGCGATGATGCGCTGACCTTGCCGATGCTGGCGGTCGGTGCGAAGGGCGTCGTCACGGTGACCGCCAACGTGGCACCGGCCGAGATGTCGGCGCTTGTGGATGCCTGGGCGGCCGGGGATGCGGCCAAGGCCCGCGCCATCCATTACCAGATCTACCCTCTCTTCCAGGCCTTGTTCCTGGAAACGAATCCGATCCCTATCAAGCATGCCGTCGCGCTCATGGGCAAGGCCACGGCAGAGCTGCGGCTGCCCCTCTGCCCGATGTCGCAAGAGAACCTCGACAAGCTGACTCGGGTCATGAAGGATTTGAAGCTGATTTAGAAATTGAGTTAGTAACGTAGAGGCGGGTCCTGTCGCCGAGCAGCCCAGACGTGCTCGCTCCGCCAAGGGCAAGCAAGTCGCTGCGCTCCGCCCGGGCGCCCGCTCGGCGCCACCCGCCAAACAGATTTCCAACACCGGACTGTCTAAATCGTCGTGAGGAGTGATGAGTGCGGGGGGTTGGAATTGATCCGAAGCGGTGGCGTGGTCTTTCGGAGGGATGGATGGTGAAAGGGAAGGGGAAGATCAAGGTCGTGGTGACTGGGGCCGGCGGGCGCATGGGCACGCGGCTCGTCACTCTGATCAAGGAGTCGCCGAACCTCGAGCTGGTGGGGGCGGTGGAGGGGAAAGGGCATCCGGCGGTCGGGGCCGACGCTGGAGAAACCGTGGGGTGCGGCCGTCTGGGTGTGAGGGTGACCGATGATCTGACCGCGCTGGCCGACCGCGCCGAGGTCCTGATCGAGTTCACCTCTCCGGACGCCACGCTCAAGCATCTGGCGATCATGGCCGCCTCCAGGAAAGCCATGGTCATCGGGACGACCGGGTTCTCGGCCCCGCAACTGGCGGAGCTCCGCGAGCTCGCCAAACCGATTCCGTGCGTCTTCGCTCCGAACATGAGCGTAGGGATCAATGTTCTCCTGAAGATGCTTCCCCAGATCGCCCGCACACTGGGCGAGGACTACGACATCGAGGTGCTGGAAGCCCATCACCGCCTGAAAAAGGACGCGCCCAGCGGGACCGCACTGAAGTTGGCGCAGGTGCTTGCCGATGCCATGGGGAAGGCCCTGGACGCGGTGGCCGCATACGGGCGCAAGGGGATGATCGGCGAGCGCAAGCGGGGCGAGATCGGCATGCAGGTCATCCGGGCAGGGGACATCATCGGCGACCATGCCGTCCTCTTCGGTGGGCTGGGCGAGCGAATCGAGGTGACGCATCGCGTACAGAGCCGCGACACCTTCGCGCGCGGCGCCCTGCGGGCCGCTCAGTGGGTCGTCGCGCAGGGCCCTGGTCTGTACGACATGCAGGACGTGCTCGGATTGAAGTAAGAAGGAGAAGCTGTGCCGGAGGCGAAAAAGTTCCGGCTCCTGATCGTGGACGACACCGAGGAGGCGCTCGTGTTCCTCCGCAGCTTGCTGGAGATGAATGGGTACATCTGCGCGCCGGCAGCAAGCGCAGCAGAAGCGCGCGAGCTGCTCCAGCAGCAGGCGTTTGAGCTCGCCTTGTGCGATGTCAACATGCCCGGCGAGTCCGGTCTCAGCCTTGTCCGGCATATCCTCGCCAAACACCCGGACACTGCGACGATCATGGTCAGCGCCATGGATGACACGGGGATCGCCAACGTCGCCTTGGAGCAAGGGACATACGGCTATGTCATCAAGCCGTTCGAGCCCAATGAGATCCTGATCAACATCGCCAACGCCTTGCGGCGACGCAAGTTGGAGCAGGAGAACCGGGCTAACCGGGAGAAGCTTGAACAGGCGGTGCTCGCTCGGACCTCCGAGCTTCGGGAGACGATCGTCCGGCTGGAACAGACGGAGCGCACGTTACGCCAGACCCAGGAAGATGTGATCCAAAGACTTGTTATGGCCGAGGAATTGCGGGAGAAGGGGGCACCCGGGCACATCCAGCGGATGAGCCGGTACTGCGCGCTCATCGCGGCTCGGCTGGGGTGGGCCAACGATCGCTGCGAGCTGACCCGGCTGGCCAGCACGATGCACGATATCGGGAAGATCGGCACGCCGGATGAGATCCTCTTCAAGCCGGGCGGGTTTACGCCGGACGAATCCCGTCTCATGCAGCAACACACCGAGATCGGCAGGCGCATCCTCACCGGGTCCGCTGAGTTGCTCATGGTCGCTTCCACCATTGCCTGGACCCATCATGAGCAGTTCGATGGGAGCGGCTACCCGCGTGGACTGGTGGGCGAGGCTATCCCTCTGGAGGGGAGGATCGCCGCGATTGCCGATGCCTTCGACTCGATGACGACCAAGCGCGTCTATAAGCAAGCCATTCCGGTAGAGCAGGCGGCAGACGTCATGCGCCTGGGCCGCGCCCGGCATTTCGATCCGCAACTGCTGAAGCTCTTCATCGACTCCATGGACAAGGTGCTTGCCATCCGGCGGCAATATCCGGACGCGGAGCGCACGCCAGCGTCCTAGCCCTTGCTTTGATGGCCAATCAGACATTCATCTGCTGTCTCGTCTGGGTCGTGGCCTGCTTGGTCTTTGTGGGGCCGGCTAGTTCGGCCGGTGTCATTTACAAGTATGAGGACGAGAAGGGCATGACGCATTACACGGACCGGCGGGACCTCATCCCGGAGAAGTTCCGAAGCAAGGCGAAGGTCATCGATTCGGGCAAAGCGCCCGTGACGGTCGTACCTACTCCGCCACCTTCACCGCCGGCGCCCGGTGAGCAGCCTCCGCCCTCGCCCTCTTGGCTCGATCAAATCACGCAATTCTCCTCCTCAGGCCCGGGCCTCACCATTTTAGGAGTGCTCCTGCTCTTTATGGTGTGGCGATACTTCCGAAACTAGGCTGCCTACCAACACGCTTGACAGGTCCGGAGGGGTGGCCTAGCCTTTCAGTTGATCGCAGGTTCGAGTCCTGGCCGGGGAACCATCAAACAGACAGTGCCATATATCTCGTGAACAAAAAACTTCACAGGGCTCTCTTGCTCTCGTTGCTCGGGGCATTAGGCACTGGAATAAGTTGTCTTTTTTCATATATCGAACGCCAGCTCGGCTTCGACCTCTCATTAGTTAGCTTTCTTTTAGGGAACGGTCTACTGTTTATTCCGACGGGGACTCTGATTGGTCTATCCATCAGTTATTTCGGGAATTTTGAAAAGAGAAGAGTTCTCATATGGTCAAGCGTAGGAGGTTTTATATATGGTTGTTTTGGCACCTTCTCTATATTCGGAGCCGTTGCAGGACTATTTTTCCTAGGGCTGTGCCTGGCCGTCATTATTGAAGGTGTTTGGGGTACCCCGAAAACAACTTGGCTTGTAGGTCTTACCCCTTTTCTTCTTGGCGTATTACTGATCTTCTCCATCTATTCGGATCAAAAAGCCCTTAACAGATTTGTGTTTTCCGTGCTTTTCCCCTTGATGGCAGTTCAAGAGGCCCCGCTATACGTTATTCTCTGTTTCTCGCTGTTCGGCTACACACTAAATTTCCTTATTTTGATTATGATGTGGGATAAGATCGATGTAGCGGTAAATGAAAATGGGGGACGGGCCGGCTCAGGCGCTGTTTCCCTTTAGCAGTTGTCCACGGGAACTCGAATTTCAAGGTTCGCAAATCGCACAGTTCGGGGAGCCACCCTCTTTAGGGCTACAGCAGCCTCTCCAGGGCGTCCCAGTCGGTGACGGGCTGGGAGCAGGTGAAGTTGTGGCAGACGTAGGCGGTGGGCTTGCCGTTGATCGCCGTCTTCCCCTTGGCCGCGGCCGGCACGTAGCCGGTACCCTTGCCGTCGCTGTCCACCAGCACCAGCGTCTTGTTCGGCACGTAGCGGCCGGCGATCTTCGCTAACAGGTCTCTCATCTCCGGTGTGTCCTGCTTCCCCACCAGCACGATCTCCTTCGGCCTGCTGAGGTAGAAGTCCAGCGCGCAGAGCGTGGATGCCATGCCGAAGGGATTTTGGTCCATGTGGGTGCGGAATAACCGCAGGGCCTGCTCGGCCTTATCGAGGTAGGGCTGCTCGCCGGTGTAGAAGAACAGGCGCAGGAAGTTCATCGTCGCCACGGCGTTGCCGGAGGGAATGGCGGAGTCTTCGCCGGTCTTCATGCGCTGGAGGATCTGTTCGTGGTCTCTTCCTGTGAAAAAGCAGCCGCCGGTCTGCGGGTCCCAGAACTGCTCGATCAGGACGGCAGTGAGCTCACGCGCCTTATCCAGGTAGGCAGGCTTGGCAGTGGCCTCGAAGGCGTCGATCAGTGCCGCCGCTAGGAAGGCGTAGTCGTCCAGATACGCGTTGAGCTTGCCGATGCCGCCCGTGACGGTCCTGAACAAACGCCCATGCTTGTACGCACGCGCTAGCAGGAACCGCATGGCTTTCTCGGCCATCTCGAGATATGTCGGATCGCCGAGCGCTTGATAGGCGTCCAGGACACCGGAGATCATCAGGCCGTTCCAGCCCGTGAGGATCTTCTCGTCGCGCAGGGGCTTGACTCGCCGCTCCCGGACTTCGAGCAGCTTGCGGCGTGCCTCGGCGATGACCTTCTCCGCGTCCGGTAGGTCTTTGACCTCGATCCGGCCGTTGGCGTGGATAAGGTTGGGGATGTTCTTGCCCTCGAAGTTGCCGCCATCCGTGATGTCATAGACCCGGCAGAAAACCTCGCCGAGGTCAGCACCCAGCACAGACTTGATCTCCGCCGGCTCCCAGATGAAGTATTTACCCTCGTGCCCTTCGCTGTCGGCGTCCTGCGCTGTGTAGAAGCCGCCGTCCGGATGGACCATCTCGCGGCGGATGTAGGCCAGCGTCTCCTCGACGACTTGCTTGAAGCGGGGCTCGCGGCTGAGCCGCCAGCCGTCGAGGTACAGCCGGACGAGCTGCGCATTGTCGTAAAGCATCTTCTCGAAATGCGGCACCAGCCACTGCCCGTCCGTCGAGTAGCGGTGGAAGCCG
>VBOD01000069.1 GCA_005877615.1 Nitrospirota bacterium
GTCGCGGTCGAGGTCTTCGCGCAGGTAGATCCGTCGCTGACCTGCTCTCCGTCCTTCGCCGACGGTGATCGGATCCCTGCCGGCGCTATAGTCCTCACGGTCGCCGGAGACGGACGGTCCATGCTAAAAGGCGAGCGTGTCGCCCTGAATTTCCTGCAACGACTGTCCGGCATCGCCACGCTGACGGCGAAATTCTGCGACGCGGTGAAGGGGTTCAGGACCAGAATCCTCGATTCCCGGAAGACGACGCCTGGCCTGCGGGCCTTGGAGAAATGGGCCGTGACGCTGGGCGGCGGGTCGAATCACCGCTTCGGTTTGGCGGACGGCATCCTGATCAAGGACAACCATCTCGCGCTGGCCGGCGGCGACGTTGCCAAGGCTTGCCGAGTGGCCCGGGGACGCGCCCCGCACGGCCTGAAGATCGAGGTCGAGGTCCAATCGCTCGAGGCCGTGCAAGCCGCTCTCGACGGGAGCGCCGATATCATCCTGCTCGATAACATGACAGTGTCCGCTATCCGCAAAGCCGTTGAGCTGATCAAGGGACGCGCCACGGTCGAAGTGTCGGGCGGGGTCACCTTGAGCAACGTGCGCGAGCTCGCTGCGGCAGGACCGGACCTCATCTCAGTCGGCGCGCTGACACACTCGGCGTCGGCGGCTCGCTTCAGCATGGATATCGTCCCCCGGTGACAGGACTGCCTACTCCTCTCGCGTTGGACGCGATCCGGCCGCATCTGGCAACCCGCGTGATCGGGACGACTCTTCTCCTGCACGATGAAGTAGATTCGACGAATCGCGTCCTGGCGGATCTTGCGCATCAGGGCGCGCCTGATGGCACCGTGGTGGTCGCCGAGTCCCAAACGGCGGGCCGTGGCCGATTGGGGCGGACTTGGCTCTCCCCTCGCGGCCTCAACCTGTACGTGTCCATTCTCCTGGCCCGGACGCTTCCCCCGGAAACGGTCACCTGGACCCCCATGCTCGCTGCACTGGCGGTGTTCCGCGCCATCCGCACGCTGACCATCCTCGACGTCAGGCTGAAGTGGCCTAACGACGTGCTCGCCATTCGAGGCGGGGTGGGGCGCAAGCTGGCTGGCATCCTGGTTGACGCAGTGGGAACCGGCCCGACGAGTGGACGTGCCGTGGTGGTTGGCATCGGTATCAACGTGAATATGCCGCTTGATGCCTTCCCGAAAGAGCTTCGCGCAACCGCCACCTCGCTCTTGATCGAGACAGGATCACCTGTCGACAGAGGGAGACTCCTGGCCACGCTGCTGGGAGAATTGGACCGCCTGTACGATCACGCGGGCACCCACGGGCCAGATGACATCGAAGCCGCGTATCGAGTGGCGTGCGACACGATTGGGAAACCGGTCCGGATCGAACTGATCGGCAGTGAAAAGATTGAAGGGACAGCCGAAGGGCTTGCCTCCGACGGCGCGCTGCGTCTTCTTACCAAGAATGGAAAGGTTCTCGAAATCCGCGCCGGAGATGTCGTACACTTGCGGTAGGCGTATGTTGCTCGCGATCGACATCGGCAACTCGAACATCGTCTGGGGCGTCCTCGACGGCGCCAAGCTCCTGGCCGACTGGCGGGTGGGCACGGACCACTCCAAGACCACCGACGAGTACGCCATTCTGCTCCTGGATCTCCTGCGGGTGGAAGGGATCAACCCGGATCGCGTGGACGGCGTCATCCTCTCGAGCGTCGTGCCCCCGCTGACCCCGCTCTTCGAAGAGCTGTCCGAGACCTACCTTCACTGCCTCCCGCTGGTCGTGTCCCACGAGCTGGAATCCGGCCTGACCATCAAATACACCAACCCTCGCGAGGTCGGTAGCGACCGGATCGTCAATGCGGCGGCAGCCTACCGCCAATATGGCGGGCCCATCATCATCGTGGATTTCGGGACCGCCACTACCTTCTGCGCAGTCACGGCCGCGGGAGAGTACCTGGGCGGCGCCATCGCCCCGGGACTGCGGATCTCTGCCGAGGCCCTGTTCAACCGGGCCGCGAAGCTTCCCAAGATCGAGCTACTTCGTCCTAAAACCGCCATCGGCCCAGACACCGTGACCAGCATGCAATCTGGTTTGATCTTCGGGTACGCCGGGCTGGTCGACGAGCTCGTGCGCCGGATCCAGCAGGAGCTATGTCAGGACTGTTTCGTAGTGGCGACTGGGGGGCTCGCGGGCCTGATCGCTCCAGAATCCCGGACGATCCGCGAGGTGCGGCCCCACCTGACCCTTGAAGGGCTTGCCCTCATCTACGCCCTGAACAGGCCGTCCTAACTTCCCCTGCTTCCGAAAGTATTTTTCTTGAGAAACCGGCCTCTTGGCTTGATTACCGGCACCTGATGGCTAATGTAAAACAACGTGAGTATGCGGAATGAGAAAAAAGAACGATTCTGTAGAAAAAACAAGCGGGTTGGGTACATTCGATAAGGCGCAGCCGAGTGCCGAGGAGGCCGCGTCGGATGCCGATGCCACGGCCGCCGAGAGGGCGGAGTCTGCCCCAAACGCCACCGATCAACAGGCTCTGTCCCTTGAAGAAGAGGTCAAGGCCGTCCAAGACCGGTATCTCCGGTTGGCCGCGGAATTCGAGAACTACAAGAAACGGGCGCAGAAGGACCAGGCGGAATACGCGAAGTACGCCAACGAGCGCCTCTTGCGAGAGTTGCTTCCCGTGTTGGACAACCTGCAGCGGGCGCTCCAGCACGCTCAGCAATCGGGCGGCACCAACGGCCTGATCGAGGGCGTGGAGCTGACGTGCAAGCAGTACCTGGAGGTCTTGTCCCGTTTCGGTGTCAGGCCGATCCCCAGCGTGGGGCAGCCCTTTGATCCGGCCGTGCACCAGGCAGTGGCGACGGTGGACCCCCAAGGACGGGCACCGAATACGATCGTGGAAGAATACGAAAAGGGTTACTACCTGCATGACCGCGTGCTGCGGCCAGCGATAGTGACGGTCGCCGCGAGCGGTCCGGACGAATGCCGGGACGCGCCGGTGAAATCGACGCCCTAACGGCTGGTTGTTCGGACGTTCATGATTCAGGGGGGAAGGGAAGGAGAAAGCCATGGGTAAAGTAATTGGAATCGATCTTGGGACAACGAACTCCTGCGTGGCCATCATGTCGGGAGGCGACCCGGTCGTCATCGCCAACGCGGAAGGGAATCGGACCACTCCGTCGGTGGTGGGATTCACCGAGAAGGGTGAACGACTGGTGGGCCAGATCGCGAAGCGCCAGGCCATCACGAATCCGGAGAACACCGTCTACTCGATCAAGCGCCTAATCGGGCGGAAGTATGATTCGAAGGAAGTACGCGAAGCGCTGAAACGCCTTCCCTACAAGGTGGTGTCCGCCCCGAACGGTGACGCGCACGTCGAGATCCGCGGGAAGCACTACAGCCCCGCCGAAATCTCGGCCATGATCCTCCAGAAGATGAAGCAGACCGCGGAAGACTATCTGGGCGAGCCGGTGACGGAAGCCGTCATCACAGTGCCCGCCTACTTCGACGACAGCCAGCGGCAGGCCACTAAGGACGCCGGCCAGATCGCGGGCCTCAACGTGCTCCGCATCATCAACGAACCGACGGCCGCCTCGCTGGCCTACGGCCTGGACAAAAAGAAGGATGAGCGGATTGCGGTCTACGACCTGGGCGGGGGCACCTTCGACATCTCCATCCTCGAGATCGGCGATGGAGTGTTCGAGGTCAAGTCCACCAACGGCGACACCTTCCTGGGCGGCGACGACTTCGACTTGCGGATCATGGACTGGCTGGTCGAGGAGTTCAAAAAGGACCAGGGGATTGACCTGAAAAAGGACCGCATGGCTCTGCAGCGCCTCAAGGAAGCGGCCGAGCGCGCGAAGATCGAGCTCTCGTCCTCTCAGGAGACCGAGATCAATCTGCCGTTCATCACGGCGGACGCCAGCGGGCCGAAGCACCTGGTGATGAAGCTGACGCGGGCCAAGCTCGAGCAGTTGGTGGATGATCTCGTCAAGCGCACGATCGAGCCGTGCAAGAAGGCGCTGGCCGACGCCGGCATCACGGCCAAGGACATTGACGAAGTCGTACTGGTCGGCGGCATGACCCGCATGCCCAAGGTCATCCAGCTCGTGCGCGAGTTCTTCGGCAAGGAGCCGCACAAGGGCGTGAACCCGGACGAGGTCGTCGCAGTCGGCGCGGCAATCCAGGGCGGCGTATTGAAAGGCGAGGTGAAGGACGTTCTGCTGCTGGACGTCACGCCGCTGACCCTCGGCATCGAGACCCTGGGCGGCGTGTTCACGCGTCTCATCGAGCGCAACACGACCATCCCGACGAAGAAGAGCCAGATCTTCTCCACCGCCGCGGACGGCCAGACGGCGGTGACGATCAACGTCCTGCAGGGCGAGCGGGAGATGGCGGCCGACAACAAGTCGCTGGGCCACTTCGACCTTGTCGGCATACCACCCGCGCCGCGCGGCGTGCCCCAGATCGAAGTCACCTTCGACATCGACGCGAACGGCATCGTCCACGTCGGGGCCAAGGACCTGGCGACGCAGAAAGAGCAATCGATCCGGATCACCGCGTCCAGCGGCTTGAACAAGGACGAGATCGACAAGATGGTCAAGGACGCCCAGGCCCACGCGGCGGAAGACAAGAAGAAGCGCGAGCTGGTAGAGGTCCGCAACGAGGCCGACAACCGAATCTATGGCATCGAGAAGCTCCTCTCCGAGCACGGCGACAAGATCAGCGAGGAGGATCGCAACAAGATCAAGGAAGAGATCGTGGCGACTCGCAAGGCTATGGAGGGCAACGACCTGGACGCCATCCGGACGGCCACGCAGAACCTGGTCAGGGCCTCGCAGAAGATCGGCGAGGAAATGTACAAAAAGACCGCGTCGAGCGGTGCGGGCGCGTCGGAAGCCGGCGGGTCCGCCGGCGACGGCCGCACCGGCAGCGCGGGCAGCGGTCAGAGTGAGGAAAAGGTGGTGGACGCCGAATACACCGAAGTGAACAAGGACAAGTCATGATCGTGTGTTGCCATGACGAGCCATGGCCTCGACGGTGAAACGAGACTACTACGAGATCCTCGGCGTCGACCGGAACGCCAGCGAGGAGGAGATTAAGAAGGCCTACCGACGGCTCGCCCGGCAGCACCATCCCGACACCCAGACCAGCGAGGAGGAGAAGAAGAAAGCCGAGGAGAAATTCAAGGAGATCAACGAAGCCTACGCCACGCTGAGCGACCAGGACAAACGCCGTCGCTACGATACCTTCGGCCATGCCGAGGGCCCGCAGGGCTTTGAAGGGTTCGGGCAAGGCTTCGGCGACATCTTCAACGACATCTTCGACGACTTCTTCGGCGGGCGGCAAGGGGGGCACCGGGTCACCCGCGGCCCCGACATCGAGTACCGCCTGAGTCTCGCCTTTGAAGACGCCATCAACGGCAAGGAAGTCAGTCTCAAGATCCCCCGATGGGAGATCTGCAAGGAGTGCCGCGGCAGCGGGGCCAAGAGCCCCGACCACATCAAGACCTGCCTGAGCTGCAAGGGCGCTGGCCAGCTCCGGTTCCAACAGGGCTTCTTCACCATCAATAAGACGTGCGGACGCTGCCAGGGCACCGGCCACACCATCACCGCGTTCTGCCCGACGTGCCGCGGTCAGCAGCGGGTGCAGACGGAACGCGTGCTCAACCTGCACATTCCAGCCGGTGTCGAGACGGGCACCCGGCTGCGCCTGGCGAACGAGGGCGAGCCGGGGGAGAACGGCGGCCCGCCCGGCGACCTCTATGTGCTGATCCATGTCGCGCCGCATCAGACCTTCACCCGCAAGGGCAATGACATCGTCTGTGAAGTTCCCATCAGTTTCGCCGCCGCCGCGCTCGGTGCGAAGGTCAAGGTGCCGACGCTGAAGGGCGACGGCGCGGTCATCAAGATCCCGTCCGGGACCCAGCATGACAAAATCTTCCGGCTCAAGGGTCTCGGCGCGCCCAGCCTGCGGGGCAATGGCACGGGCGATCAACTCATCCGCGTGAAAGTCGAAATTCCCACGAAGCTGACTCCGAAGCAGAAGGAACTGCTGGAGGAATACGCCAGGAGCAGCGGCGAGTCGCTCGACCACGAGGGCGGCATCCTCAGCAAGATGAAAAACATGTTCGAGTAACCCGGGTTAACATGCCCGTCTTCTTCATCGAGCGGGACGACATCCGAAACGGGACGGTTTCGATCACCGGCCCGTTGGTCCGCCATCTGAAGGCCAGCTTCCGCGTCAGGCCCGGCGAGACGGTCTGGCTGGGGGAATCGGGCGGGCCGCGTTACCAAGTCCGCATCACCGCCACATACCGCGATCGCCTCACGGGCAACATCCTCTCAGAGTCCGCTCCTCCTTCACGCAACGTTCCGCGTCTCACGGTGGGGCTTGCCCTCATCGACCGGGACCATATGGAATGGGCGATCCAGAAAGCGACCGAGCTCGGCGTGGCCCGGCTGGTCCCCCTCCTCACCGCCCGGACGGTCGTCCGCCCCAAAGCCGGACGAGCGAACCCCCTGCTCACCCGCTGGCAGCGCATCGCTCTCGAGGCCGCGCAGCAGAGCATGCGGTGGGACGTCCCGATCGTGACGGCACCGACCGCTTTCGAAGCCTGGTGCGCCAACGCTGAGCGCGACGCCTGTCGGTGGCTACTGTGGGAAAAGCCGGGTCGCACGCTTCTGCGCAACTGGCTACGTGGGCAACGCTGCCCCGACTCGGTGACACTGGCGATCGGGCCTGAAGGCGGGTTTGACGCCGGCGAAGTCGAACTGGCGGAGCGCCACGGCTTTGAGATCGTCTCGCTGGGCGATCATATCTTGCGGACGGAGAGCGCCGTCCTGGCAGCGCTGGCTATCGTGCAGTATGAGTGGGGAAATCTCGGTTAGGGGACCGCGATCTGGACAATGATCCCCTTATCGCCTACGGCCACGCCCGTCTTTCCATCGCGAAAGGCGGCCCCGTAGAACGTCGTCTGCGGGCTGCGGCCATAAGGTGACCACGTGAACCCGCCGTCCGTCGTCCGGAAGATCGCGCCTCGGTCTCCGACAACCCAGCCGGTCTTGATGTCCGTGAAAGCCAGGCTGGTCAAATCGACCGGCTGAGCTAGGGACCGGTCCTCCCATTTCTCTCCGCCGTCCAGGGTCTGCAGGAGGGCTCCACTGTTGCCTGCGATCCATCCGACCGTCGGATCGGGAAACGCGATGTCAAAGAAAGTGCTGGGCGTACCGCTCTCGCGGACCGTCCATGTTCTCCCCCCGTCTTTGGTCACCAGGAGGGTGCCCAGCGCGCCGGCCGCCCACCCGTCTTTCTCGTTGAGAAACAGGACTGCGTAGAGGTGGGCTTTGCTGCCGGTCGGCCTGTCCTGCCACGAGGCGCCGCTGTCCTCCGTCGAGAGGATCGTCCCGTCCGCGCCGGCGATCCAGCCGCGTTTCTCATCGAGAAAGGTGACATCATAGAGGCTGACGATGGTCCCACTCTTTTGCGCCGTCCACTTGGCCCCGCCATCGGTGGTCTTGAGAATCGTGCCATTCGCCCCGACTGCCCACCCGACTCTCGGCGCGGGGAACGCCACATCGTACAGGTTCTCCCGGCTTCCGCTCTTCTGGGGCTTCCACGAGGCTCCCCCGTTCGTCGTCGCGAGGATCGTCCCTCCGCTGCCGACCACCCAGCCGGCGGTTGGGGAGGCAAAGACGATTCCATAGAGCGTGACGGTCGTTCCGCTCTTGACTACTCGCACCGGCTCGCGCGCGGGCGCGGCGGCCCGCGCCAGTGTTTCCGAGAAAAGTCCAGCGAGGACAGCCAACACGGCGAGGAGGCCGACCGCGTCTGGTCGCCTCATCATTGCTCTGACCCGAGGTTGGGGATGTTCTTGAGATAATCCGAGGTGATTTTATCGAGACCCGTCGGTGTGAAGATGCCGGCCTTGGTCTGAATCCACTCCTTGTCCTTGCAGCAGGCCCCATCAGGCAGCATATCCCATGATCCGCGAGTGATCAGGACTGTCCCCGGAACCGCCACCTGCGGCACGCGGACCTTGATCTCGGTATCGGTCCAGCTCTCGACGTACCCGGCCACATGGCTGGCTTTGACGAATTCCTTGTTCGCCGGGAAGAGCACGGCTGTCCGCGCGATGTTCACGCCGAACTGTGTGAACTGGTGCTGGTGCCCCTCTCGTGAGAGATTGTCCTGCGTACGCTCATCGGACTTGATGAACTCTCCGAACCCGCTCCCCGTGATGGTGATCAGGCTGCCGATTTCCGCTGTCTCCGGCGAGATCGACGAGACCTTCGGCGCTGCCAGGGTGAACACGCCGGCCTCGACCGCAGCGAACCCGCGTTCCGCGCAACACGTTCCGTCGGGCTTCGCGGTCCCCGCGCCCCGCCGGACCACCAACGCGCCGGTTTTCGCGCTGATCGGCACCCACACGTCAATGACCCGATCCGTCCACTGGAAGATCCGACCGGGCACGCCCCCGAAGAGAATCTGGTTGGGACCGCCCTCGTAAAACACGCCGAAATTCTCCCCGCTGATCGTGACGAGCGCGCCCACCGGCGCCGTGTCCGGGTTAAATCCGATGACTCTGTGGGGCGCCAAACGAAACTCGCCCACTACCCGAGATTCGTTCCCTCGCTTCAACATCGCCGGGCCCGACGTACCATTGAGCGGAAACATCACGCGGATCTGTGTGTTGGTCCATTCGAGGATCGGAGCCGGCACTCCGTTGAAGAGCACCGCATCCTGGCCTGGCTTCCTCTGGCCAAATCCCCGGCCCGAGATCACAACGGGGCTACCCATAGGCCCCTCCGTCGGCTCCAGAGTGATTGGGATCATCACCGTGAAGGTCACCGGCGCGGTGGTGCTGTACTGCACGGGTGCGCAGCAGGACCCGTCCGGCAAAGGGTCCATGGAAGCGACTCTTACTACCAGCGGTCCAGTTATCGCATTCGACGGCACCTTCACTTCAATTCGCGTGTCACGCCACTGCACCACCTCAGCCGCGACGCCGTTGAACTGCACCTCGCTCACCCCGAAAGGCATCAACGTATCTTTCATGCCCATGCTCGGTCCGAAGTTGCGCCCGATTATTTGCACCGTCGCACCGGGGGCAGCTTCTTTCGGCGAGACTTCCTTGACGGTCGGCACTTCGACAGTGAAGGTCCCTGCAGGCTTGGTCTTTTTGCCGGCTTTGACCACCACCGGTCCCGTGACAGCCTTGTGCGGAACCCTGACGATAATACGGCCGTCCTCCCACTGCTCCACCAGGCCTGGGGCCTTGTTCTTGCCAAAGAGTACGGCATTGTCCCTGGTAGACACGAA
>VBOD01000070.1 GCA_005877615.1 Nitrospirota bacterium
CACACTGTTCTTAAAAATACGCACCGCCTCCTTCAGTTTCTCGGGGTCCGCGTTCTTGATGTACGTGTTTCTGATTTTGCTCCCGTCACGGATGCAGCCGAATGATTTTTCGGACACCGTGACGTCCTGAGCGTACACGCTGCACGCCATGGATAATCCCAGTCCGACCGCCAACACGCTTCTCGTGCCCACCAACGCGGATATCCGCGACACGCCTGTCATGACATGGTGCATGTGAGTTCTCCTTTCTGCTCCCTCTCCCCCGCGCTCTTATAATCGTCCTGCCTTGATTTTTTCGTTCAGGTCGTCGATCCAGCGGTGCTGGAAGTCCTCGTAGGTGATGAACAGCCGGTCCTTGAACGCGTCGGGGAACGTTTGCCCCGTCGCCAACTGGCCGAGCACCTCGCGCATCTTCTCCATCCCAAACCGATCGATGAAATATTTGGTGGCCGAATTGCCTTCCAGATAGGCGACGATTGCCTGCTTGGGCGTAAGGACCATCCAACTGCCCTCAAGATAGCTCAGGTTGACCAGCGTGACTTGGCCGCGGATGAGTTCGGGGATGTCGGGCGGCGGGTCGCCAGCCAGTTGCATGGCCAGCCCCTCGTTCAGCCATTGCGGGATCGCGCCGCGCCCCCCCATCCGATCGCGCAACAGCGCATGCACGTACTCGTGACGCAGCACGCGGGTCAGCCAGGCCTTGTCGGTCAATGCCCCTTGCGTCGGCACTTTGATGCGCCCCATCACCGGATCGTATAGTCCATCGGACCACGCCGGCCCGCCGGCGGCCCCCTGGAAGGTTTCGCGCGTGTGCAGCACCACAAGGGTCGGCTTTGCGGGGAAGTGGCCGAGCTGCTGGCCGACCTCCCTGTACGCGTCTTCCAGGATCTCCAAGACGCGGTTCCACACGGCCTGATCGGCGTCGCCGTCGAATTTCACCAGAAAGTGGGAGCTTTCCCGCGCCAGAAACTTCTGCTCGGCCTTCTGGGTCTGCTCGACTTGCACGATGAGTCGCCCCAGGTAGGCCTGGAGATTGGGCGCCTCGGCGATGTGGTCCTTGGCCTGCACGAGGTGCGTGCGGGCGCCCGAGAGGTCGTCCTTGTTCAGGAGCAACTCGGCGAGCGCGAGGTGTGGCAAAGGGTTGTCCGGGTTCAACTGGATGGACTCTTCCAGCAGCTCCGGGGTCAGGGCCGGGTCCTTGAGCTCCCAATACGCATAGACGAGGTTGTGATGGGCGATCGCATTGTACGGGTTGATGGCGAGGGCCGATTTGTACGCGGGCACGCCGGCGGCCGCGCCACTCGCTTTCACCCGCATGACCCCGAGGTTGTTCCAGAGCGTGGACGTGGAGGCGCGCACGGCCGGGTCGTTCAGGGCGTCCGGCGGCAGCGCCTTGAGCTTGGCTTCCGCGTCCGCGTCCTTCCCCTGCTGGATCAGCGCATTGATCTCGTTCAGCGCGGCCGCATGCGGCGAGCCGGACACCTTGACGGGAATCGTCAGCGGCGTCCCGCTTTGCCGGACGATCGGCTGAGCGGCGGGATCGGACAGCGTCACGGACAGTTGGGTATTCGGAGAAGCAGCAGAGGCAGGCGCTGGGGGCGCCGCTGCCGGAGGCGTTAATGGCGGCGGTAGCGCCGCGTGCCGCTTGCTCCACACCTGGAAGCCGACAAACAGCAGGAGCCCCAGAAGCGTGTACGCAAGCAGGCGTGATATCATTGCGCTGCCCTTTCGGCGCGAGGCGTGGGCGCCTAGCGTGCTAGATCGGCCGCATGTCCAGGCGGTGGGCGTTCTTCAGCGCGATCTTGACCCACTTCTCTTCCGGCGGATACCCTGCGACCTCGCGGCCGTTGACCAGGATCACCGGAACGCGGTCGGCGTAATACTTCCTGGCCTTCTCCTCGCTGTTGACGTCCTTTTCGATGAGATTGAGGGGGAACTCCTTGCTCAGCTCTTCGAGAAGGGCCTTGGCCTTGTCGCAAAGCGGGCAGTCGGGCTTTGTGTAGATCACCACATCGGGTGTGGAGGATTTGCGCTTCCAGACTCCAAACATAGCGGCATTCTAAGAAGGTCGTCGCCCTCGGTCAAGCGAAGGGAGGCCGCCGCGTGACTAGTGCGGCTTGCATCCAGGGGGCTATAATAGCGCCGATCGGAGGAATCATGAGCAGGCGTCAAATACCCGCGGATGCCCACGGAGCGGTCCGGATCAGGGGCCATACGCTCTTGTGCCTGCAAGGCTTTCGAGGTGAGGGGTATAGCCACGGGTTCATTGAGAACATGGCCGCGCTCCACCGGGAGCTGAACGAGAACCCGGATCGGTGGGTCGAGGTTGTGGAGGCGCCGGACGCGTTCTGCGCCGCCTGCCCGCACCTGGCGCCGGCCGGGTGTTCGCTGAACAGCGCGCACTCGGAAGAAGGCATGCAGGCTCAGGACCGGCACGTGTTGGAACTGTTGGGACTCCCGCCGGGGACCAGGGTGCGGTGGCGCGAGGTCCTGGTTCGGATCCGAGCATCGGTGAAAGGCTCCGACCTGCCGGGCATCTGCGGATCGTGCCGGTGGCTTCCGCTCGGCTACTGCCGGGACGGCATTGATCACTTGCGTGCAGGCCAGGTCATTAGCGTGCACGCTCTCAGGAAGGATGTGAAGCCATGAGCGAGGATTCGGGCGTGTACAAGTCCGTTCACCCGGACTGGGAAGCCGTCCGCTCGCGGCTCCAGCGAAGTCACCCGACCTTCTTTGAATTGGAAGTTGGGGGCGCCCTGCTGATGGATCTCGGGAGCGACGGCTGGCTACTGGAGCTGACCCCCGACGGCCGCCTGCTCTGCCAGATGGGCATGGACATCGAGGACATCATGAGCCTGATGTCCGAGGGGACGCCCGAAGACCTGGGGACGGACGAGGTCGCAAAGCAGGCCAAGTACTACCTGCAACCGGCCGTCGCCAAGTTCCGTCCCGCACTGCGTGGAGCCGGCTTTGAAGAGACAACCGAGATGACCGAGGATTACGTGGCGGCGACTTTCCACAAGGCCGTGGACTATCACAAGCCTGATGAAGTCGAGCAGATGGTGCGCTGGTGCCAGCAGCAGTTCGGCTTATGAAACTCACCGGCTACGCGACGCCAGAAGGCACGCGGCGGTACCGTGATCGTCTGGTCGCGGCGGGCGCAGCCAATGAACGGCACTTCCGCGAAGGGCTGGGCGGCCTGACGCTGTCCACGATCGGACTCGGGACGTATCTCGGCAAACACGACGGCGCGACGGACGCGCTCTATCGCGCCGCGGTCAAGCAGGCCGTCCAAGCCGGGTGCAACGTCATCGACAGCGCGATCAACTACCGCTGCCAGCGCAGCGAGCGGACGATCGGCCAGGCGCTGGCAGAACTGATCCAGGACGGAACCTGCCGTCGCGACGAAGTGCTGATCGCAACGAAGGGCGGTTTCATCCCATACGACGGCGCGCCCCCTCGCGACGGCTACGCCTACGTGCAGAAGACCTTCATCATGCCCGGCATCTTCAACTCGTCGGACGTGGTGGCCGACTGCCACTGCATGACCCCGACGTATCTGCGCCATCAGATTGACACCAGCCTGGCCAACTTGGGGCTTGCCTGCCTCGATGTGTACTACCTGCATAATCCGGAGATCCAGCTTGAGCAGGTGACGCGCGACGAGTTCATGAAACGCATGCGCGCGGCCTTCGAGACGCTCGAAGCGGCGGTCGCGCAGGGCAAGCTGCGCGTGTACGGGACGGCGACTTGGGAGGGCTATCGGGTGCCGGCCAAGGCGCGCGGTCATCTCTCGCTGGAGGCGCTGGTACGGCTGGCGGAGGAGGTGGGCGGGAAGGACCATCACTTCAAGGTGATCCAGTTGCCGTACAACATCGGCATGCCGGAGGCGCTCGCTGCGAAGACGCAGTCTTTCAACGGCGCGACGGTGCCGCTTCTGATAGCGGCCAAGGCGCTCGACATCTACGTGATGATCAGCGCGCCAATCCTGCAGGGACGGCTTGCGCGCGGGCTGCCGGCGGACCTGCATCAAGCGCTGGGGGAGGGCACCGCCGCCCAGCGAGCTTTGCAGTTCGTCCGCTCGACGCCGGGCATCGGCACGGCGCTGGTCGGGATGAAGCAGGCAGACCATGTCCGGGACAACATGGCGCTCGCGCGGCTTGCGCCGTTGTCCCCTGATCAGATTGCGAAGCTCTTTGCGTGATGCGGACGCTGATCTATGACGGCCAGTGCCGGCTCTGCGTGACTGCCAAGGAGGGATTGGAGCGGCTGGGACCAGACCCGCAACAGTCGAAAATCCGGTTCGTCCCGTACCAGAGCGAAGAGGCTGCGTGCCAGCTTGGCTCTGAGTACAAGCCGGGCCGACCTGATGTGGCCTTTCTCGTGGAGCCGGACGGCACGATCAGCCGCGGGCTGGACGCCTTCCTCCCGCTGGTCCCGGGGCTTCCCGGCGGGCGCGTCCTGCATGCCATCCTGCGCGTGCCGCTGATCCGGCCGCTGGCCTATCTGGCCTACCGCCTCGTCGCGCGCTACCGCTACAAATGGTTCGGCTCGGTGTAGGGGCAACCCTCTGTGATTGCCCTGTCCTGTAGGGGCGCACCTGGGTGTGCGCCCGTCCGTAAAGGGGGCCCTGAGTATTTGGGCGGACACATAGGTCCGCCCCTACGAATCCGGCGTACGGTACTTCTCGTCGAGTTTGTAGTAATCGTCGAGCCCGATGATGTCGTGGAACTGCTTGAAGGGAAGCAGGCGGTCCAGCGTGTCGCGGGTGGTGCCTTTGGTCTTGATCAGGTTGAACAGCTCCTGCATGGCCTTGGCCGAGGCGTAGAGCGCGGTCAGCGGGCAGACGATGAGTTGGAGGCCGATCTTCTCCAGTTCGTCCTTCGTGAGCAGCGGCGTGACGCCGCCCTCCAGCATATTGGCGACGAGCGGCGGCGGCAGCTCCTTGGCGATCGTCTTCAGCTCCTCCCCGCTCCGGGGTGCCTCGATGAAGAGCGCGTCGGCACCGGCCTCCTTGTACTTCAGGCACCGCTTGATCGCGTCCTCCAGGCCGTTGACCTGGCGGGCGTCCGTGCGCGCCACGATGAAGAAGTCGCGGCCCCGGCGCGCGTCCACTGCGGCCCGGATCTTCTGCACGTGCTCCTCGACCGGGATGACCCGCTTGCCCTTCATATGGCCGCAGCGCTTGGGCCAGACCTGGTCCTCCAGGAACATGCCGGCCGCGCCGGCGTCGATCAGCTCATTCACCGTGCGGATCACGTTCAGCGCGTTGCCGTAGCCGGTATCGGCGTCGATAATGATCGGGATCTTGACAGAGCCGCAGACGCGTTTCGCGGTCGCCACCATCTCGGTTTGCGTGAGGTAGCCGAAGTCCGGCAGGCCGAGCTGCGTGGCCGCCACGCTGTAGCCCGAAATGAAGGTCAGGGGAAAGCCGGCGCGCTCCACGAGCTTCGCGCCCAGCGCGTCGTACACGCCCGGGAAGATGAGGGTCCGTTCCTTCTCCAGGAGGGCGTGGATGCGGGTTTTAGGCGGCATGGCGCGGTCATTGTAGAGACAAGGGGCCTGCGGGTCAATCGGTTTGCCTCGATGAGGGTTGCGCTCGAGCGTTGGAACGATTATGCTTCTACCCCTCACGCCCGGCATGGAGGTTATAGAAGATGAGGAACGCGTGGATGTTGATGCTGACTTTGGTTGCGACAACACTGGTGGCAGGCGGGTGCGCTAGGCAACACGGGTATGGGACGGGTGGCAGCTATCGGGAACCTGCGTTCGCGCGCGGCCTCGCCGAGACGAACGAACTAGTGGACCTGACGGTCAAGGACCCGGAGAAGGCCAAGCAGGCCAAGGCTATCCTTCAGGACATCGTCAATGAGAGTGCGCAGTCCTTCAAGAAGACCAGAGACTACGATCAAAAGTTTTACGCATTAAACGCCAACTACGAGGCGACGCCGGACCAGTTCATGAAGGTGCTGGACGAGCAGAACAATGAGCGGATGGCCAGCGAGACCAGGATCCTGGGACTACGTTTCAAGCTGAAAGCGCTCCTGACCGCGCAGGAATGGAAAGACCTGACCGACGCAATGGACAAAAGGCGCAGCCGTTACATGCCGAAAAAGGAAGGCATGTCAGGAGGGGCACCATGAAGTTTGGGCCGACCAAAGTAGTAGTGAAGGGGGATGCTCTGTATGATGCGAAGACCGGCAAGCTGATCAAGGACGGGCTCAAGACCCGAAAGGAACTGGAGGACTACGCAGCCCACCATTACATTACCTTGCCCGTCATGGACAACGCAGGGAAGCCCTGGCAGCTTGACGGAACGCCCGTGTACTGTCTCCGCGGGTCGAAGTTCGAGACCCTGGATGGCGAGGCCGCCCAGGTACGACGCTGTCCGGACTGCGGTGGCATGGCTGTGCCCAGCGATGAGGGGACGGTCGAGCGCGACTGTGTGCGCTGCACCCAGTGCCGCCACGAATTCGACGCCCGTCTTGAAATGATGGAGAGCTAGCGGGCCCTGTCGCCGAATTACCCTGACGTGCTCGCGCTCCGCCAAGGGCAAGCAAGTCGCGCTGTGCTCCGCCAGGGCCCCATTCGGCGCCACCCGCTGGTTTACGTTGAAAAGATTGCTCTAAGAAATTGCGCAGCCTGCGCGTAGATGCCGGGACATTTTGACTCGCGCGGGCCTGCCACGTTCAACACTCGCACCTCGTGCTCATCCGCCCAGTCCTTCACGGCTGACTCGTTAGGCGCTTCGGTCAAGTCTAGCACCAGGCAGGGCTTTCCCAGTTTCTTCGCCACTTCAATCGTGTAGGCCGTCCCCTCCGTTGGGGCCCCGCGTGTCAGGACTAGCGTGCCGTCCGCATCGCGGACGTTCCATTCAGTGCGTTGCCAGTATTCCTCAGAGGGCGTTTCCGTCAACGGATAGCGGGGAGCGAGCGAGCCATCTTCGGCCTTGCGCCCCTTGGGGCACCACCCGCCGGCCGGCACACCCAGTTCCAGAGCGACGTCCAGCGCCGCGCGGTCCACGCCCGTCTGCCCGCCGGAGATCACTTTTTCGAGCATGGAAGGCGTCTGGAAGAGGACTCAGTCCCGGCGGAGCCGCTCTTCATACGGGGCGAGCTGTTTCAGCAACTCCGGCTCGCGGGGATCGTCCTTCAGCGACTCCAGATTGACTTTGACGCAGGCGAGGGCGCATTCGCCGGCTGCTCGCGCTACGAAGACGCCGGCTTTCAGGTCAGCGGCCAGGGGCGTGGAGGCG
>VBOD01000071.1 GCA_005877615.1 Nitrospirota bacterium
CCTGGGGAGCGACCTCTTCTACTCTGGCATCCGGCCGGCCATCAACGTGGGCCTGTCCGTCTCCCGTGTCGGCGGGTCCGCACAGATCAAGGCGATGAAGGCCGTGGCCGGCTCGCTCCGCTTGGACCTCGCGCAGTACCGCGAGATGGCCGCGTTCGCCCAGTTCGGCAGCGAGCTCGACAAGGCGACGCAGGCCCAGTTGGCCCGCGGCCAGCGCATGGTGGAATTGCTCAAGCAGGGTCAGTACCAGCCGATGCCGGTGGAGAACCAGGTGATCAGCATCTTCGCGGGGACCAACGGCTACTTGGATGACGTGCCGGTGAACCGGATCCGCCAGTTCGAGGAGGAGCTCCTGGCCTACGTCACACGCGAGCACCCGAAGATCCAGCGCGACATCGTTGCCAAAGGGAAGCTGGACGACGAGCTCACGACCGGCCTGCGCAACATGCTGACGAAGTTTAAGAGCAAACTGGGTTATCTGATCAAGGCGTAGCCCCGATGCCGAGCTTACAGGGCCTGCGGCGCAAGATCGGCTCCATCAAGAACACGCAGAAGATCACCAAGGCCATGAAGATGGTGGCCGCGGCGAAGCTCAAGCGCGCGCAGGAGCGCATTCTCGCCGCGCGGCCCTACGCGAAGAAGATGGCGGTGGTGCTCGGCAGCCTGGCCAGCCGCGCGAACCGGCAGGCCCACCCGCTGCTGCGCAAGTCTACCGGAAACCGGATCGAGCTGCTGGTGGTCACGTCCGACCGCGGGCTCTGCGGGGCGTTCAACACGAACATCCTGCGCAAGGCGGTCGAGTTCCTCCGGCAGAAACAGGAGGCTGGCTGCACCGTCACGGTCAGCGTGGTGGGGCGCAAGGGACGGGACTTCTTCCGCCGCCGCCCGTGGGCTAGACGTCAGGAGTGGGTCGGCGTCTTCGACCGCCTCTCCTACGAGCATGCCCTGGACATCGGCGGCGACATCGTGCAGCAGTTCACGGGAGGGACGTTCGACGAGCTGCACATCGTGTACAACGAGTTCAAGTCCGTGATCCAGCAGCGGGTCGTTGTCGAGAAACTGCTGCCCATCGAATCGCTCGACCAGCAGGCGGAGAAGCTCGGCGGCGGGTATCTCTTCGAGCCGGACGAGGAGGAGCTGCTCAAAGCCCTGCTGCCCAAGCACATCGAGGTCCAGACATTCCACGCCCTGATGGAATCGGCGGCGGCCGAGCTGGGCGCGCGGATGGCCGCGATGGACGGGGCGACCCGCAACGCGGGCGAATTGATCCAGAAATTGACACTCTACTACAACAAAACCCGGCAAGCGGCCATCACCAAGGAATTGATGGACATCGTCGGCGGGGCCGAGGCGCTGAAGTAACGGAGGGCACAGTGGCGAAGGGAAGAGTCGTCCAGGTGATCGGACCGGTCGTGGATGCGGAATTCTCCAAAGGAGAACTGCCGGAGATCTATCACGCGCTGCGAGTCGAGGCGCCGGAGGATCAGAAGACCGGCCGTCCGGAGATCCGCCTCACGCTGGAGGTGGCCCAGCACCTGGGTGAGAACCGCGTGCGGGCCGTCGCCATGTCCAGCACCGACGGACTGGTCCGCGGGATGGAGGTTGTCGACACCGGCGCGCCCATCTCGATGCCGGTCGGCCGCGAGACGCTCGGCCGGCTGCTCAACGTGCTGGGCGAGCCGATCGATGGCAAGGGGCCGGTCAAGGCCAAGAAGACGCTGCCCATTCATCGCCCCGCGCCAGCCCTTCTGGAACAGGAGACAAAGACCGAGGTGCTGGAGACCGGCATCAAGGTCGTGGACCTGCTCGAGCCGTACTCCAAGGGCGGGAAGGTGGGCCTCTTCGGCGGCGCCGGCGTGGGCAAGACCGTCATCATCATGGAGCTGATCCACAACATCGCGACCCACCATGGCGGGTTCTCGGTCTTCGCCGGTGTGGGGGAGCGGACCCGCGAAGGCAACGACCTCTACCTCGAGATGAGCGAGTCCGGCGTCATCAACAAGACCTCCCTCGTGTACGGGCAGATGAACGAGCCACCCGGGGCGCGCCTGCGCGTCGGCCTGTCGGGCCTGACCGTGGCCGAGTACTTCCGCGACGAGGAAGGACAGGACGTGCTCCTCTTCATCGACAACATCTTCCGCTTCACCCAGGCTGGCTCCGAGGTGTCGGCTTTGCTGGGCCGCATGCCGTCAGCCGTGGGCTACCAGCCGACTCTCGGCACGGAAATGGGCGAGCTCCAGGAGCGTATCACTTCCACCAAGAAGGGCTCGATCACCTCGGTGCAGGCCATCTACGTGCCGGCCGATGACCTCACCGACCCGGCGCCGGCCACGGCCTTTGCGCACTTGGACGCGACCACCGTGCTGTCGCGGCAACTGGCCGAGCTGGGCATCTATCCCGCGGTGGACCCGTTGGACTCCACTTCGCGCATCCTCGACCCGCAGATCGTGGGCGAGGAGCACTACAACGTCGCTCGCGGGGTCCAAGCCATTCTCCAGCGGTACAAGGACCTCCAGGACATCATCGCGATCCTGGGCATGGACGAGCTGTCGGAGGACGACAAGCTCACGGTGGCCCGCGCGCGCAAGATCCAGAAGTTCCTCTCCCAGCCGTTCAACGTGGCCGAAGCCTTCACAGGCACCAAGGGGAAGTACGTGAAGCTGTCCGACACGGTCCGCAGCTTCAAGGAAGTCATCGAGGGGAAGTACGACGACCTGCCGGAGCAGGCGTTCTACATGGTCGGCGGGATCGAAGAGGTGCTCGAGAAGGCCGAGCGCCTGAAGAAGGGGGCATGAGCAAAATTCTCCTCGAGATTGTCACACCCGACAAGCTCCTCCTCAGCAAGGAGGTCGATGAGGTCATCTGTCCGGGCGCCGACGGGGACTTTGGTGTCCTGCCGGGACACTGCCAGTTTCTCTCCGCCCTGCGCGTCGGTGAGCTGCAGTACCTGATCGGGGAGGAGCGCCAGTACTTCTCGATCATGTGGGGGTTTGTGGACGTGACGCCGACACGCGTCACCGTGCTGGCGGAAGTCGCCGAGAAGGCCGAGGACATCGATACTGAGCGCGCCCAAGCCAAGGTGCTAGAAGCCGAGGCGAAGGTGGCTGCGGGCGGCTCACGCGAAGTGATGGAAGCCGCGCTCACCAGTCTGGAGAAGGCCCGCCTGCGCAAGAAGGTCGCCGAGCGCGCAAAACAGCGCACGCACTAACCCTGACTATTTGCTTCAGACGGAGTGGCCGTTGCCGTTCGGCACCTTCTCGTTCACGCACTGGACGAGGTGCCAGAGGCGGAGGGGATTGACCTTCTGCTTGTGGAGCACGGTGAGGTGGGTGCCGTCCAGGACCGTCGCGAGGGAGAGGTCGGTTCGCCAGCCCAGTTGCTTGCAGAAGGGTGAGAGCACCTTCTCGATCGTGTTGATGATCGGGTTGCCGTTGCTGAAGTGATTCAAGAGAATGATGCGCCCACCCGGCTTGCAGACCCGCACCATCTCCTGCATCGCCATCCGGTAGTCGGGCACCGCCGTGACCACGTAGGCGGCCATCACGGCGTCGAAACCGTCGTCCGGGAATTCCATCGCCGAGGCGTCCATGCGCTGCAAGGTGACATGCGCGAGCCCGAGCTCCTGGACCCGTTGCCGGCACCTGGCCAGCATGCCCGCCGAGAGGTCGATTCCGACCACCTCGCAGGTTCGCGGATAGAACGGCAGGGCCAAGCCTGTGCCCACGCCCACTTCGAGCACGCGCTCGCCCGGGGAGAGGTTCAGAAGGCGGACCGCATGCTCGCGCCCGTCATGGAAGATCTTACCGAAGATGTGGTCGTAGACTCTCGCGTAGCTGGTGTAGACCCGTTCGACTTTCGCCGTGTCCATAACACCCCGAAGCTCTAATCAGCGAACTTCTTGGTCCGATCGCTCGTGTTACAGGCCGACGCTTCCGTGTGCCAGGGACTCGCGGCTCGAACGGACGGTTCCGAGAGCAAAACGGCCCCACTCTAGCCAAACAGAGCAGGCTTGTCAAGGTGTTGGGCGGGGGCTATGACTTGATTTCATTAGGGCCTCAGCCAAGATGGTCGGCGTCGTATCCCAGGAGGCGCAGATGCTTGGCGAATTCCGGGGATCCGTGTACGGTGTAGACCTTCTTCGGAGCGGCTTGGCGGGCGAGCGCGAGGAGCTCCTGAAAGTCGGCGTGGTCCGAGAGCGGAATGGCCTCGTCCACCCGGTAGCGAAAGCGGCAGTTGCGGTCCATCGCCCAGCCGGTCAGCATGGCCGTGCGGCAGGGGCCCATGTCTTCGAGGACCTGCGAGCGCCGCAGGTGCGGCGGCAGGATGACCACTTGGCCGCGCACGCCCTCCGCCCCGAGCGTCGGGTCTAGGAGCTCGTAGCGGCCGAACCGCACGCCGTATTCTTCGTAGATGCGCGCGATGCGGAAGATCGGCTCGGCCACCGCGCAGCTGTACCCGCGGTCACCCAGGAGCTTCATGGCTTCCTGCCCCTTGCCCAGCGCGTAGGCCAGTAGCACCGGGGTACGCCCCTCGTCCCAGGTCCCCTCGATGAAGCGGCAGAGCCGCCGCGCCACCTCGGCCGGCTCCGGGAACACGTAATGCGGTCTTCCAAACGTACACTCCATCACGAGGACGTCGCAGGGCTCCACGGCGATCGGCTCCGCCGTGAGACCCTGCCGCATCCGGCAATCGCCCGTGTACACAATCCGCCGGCCCTCGTACTCAATGAGGATCTGCGAGGAGCCCAGGATGTGCCCGGCCGGCAGGAGCCGGCAGCGCGCGCCGTCCACTTCGAACGGGGCGTGGAACGCGTGCGTCTCCGCGAGTGTGTGGCCCAGGCGATGTTCGTACAGCCGGGCGGTCTGTGGCGAGGCGATGATCCGGCGATGGCGGATGGCGTGGTCGCTGTGGGCGTGCGAAACGAAGCACCGATCGCGGGACCGAGTGGCGTCCAGCCAGAGGGCCATTCCCTGCACGCGCAGGCCGCTATCGTGCTCGATCATCGAGCCTCATTTCTATACTCATCTGATGACCGATGCAAGAGGGTTGTGCTACCCTGCCGATTCATGCATGCGGCCTTTCTCCTCGGCGCGGTGCTGATCCTTGGCTTGATCGCGGCGGACTGGATGGCGTTCAACCGGACGTCGCCCCCCTCCGTTCGCTACGGGGTGGTGGTCGGACGGCGCGAGGACCCGTTGGTGGTGCGGCGCGACCGCTTCGATGCCGCGGGCCTGCTGCAATTGCCACGAGGGTGGGCGCGGCTCGTCCCGGAGCACCGCGCTGTCCAGCTCCTGCCCGACCACAAGCGGTTCGGGATCGCCCTCCGCACGGCCTGGCCGCTGAACGGGTTCGTGCATTACGCGGCCCTGGACGAACGCGCGCCGGTGACGCTGACTAAACGGATGCCGTGGTCGTCGGCCCTGTTGACCGGGGCCTGGTTCCTCACGGTCGCGGGCGGGACACTGGTCTACCTCGTGGCGTATGCCCTCGCCGGCGGGCTGTCTTCTGCCAGCGGCGCCTTTCTGGGCGTCGCTTTAAGCGGACTGGGACTGCTGGTGTGTCTGTTTGGCCTCGTGGTTGTGATCGCCGCCTATCGGTTGGAGGACAAACGGCTGATGGCACTGTACGAGGAATTCAAGACGATAGTGGCGATGTAGGGGCGCAGACCCCTACCGACGGAGCGCGTCCGCGAAGGGTTGGCACTCGGGGGCAAGGAGCTCGGGGCGGTCGGCCAACAGCCTGCTGATGATGCCCCGGTTCTTTTTCGCCAGGCCGGAGTCAATGAAGACCTGTGTGAAAAGGGCGTTCTGGGAAGCCGGGTCGGTGGCGGCCGCGCGCAGGGTAGGCTCAGGCAGGGCCGTGAGCCTATCGCGCAGGGCCAGCACGGCTTTCTCCACGCTGTGATAGGGTGGCGTGATCTGCAAGGAGCTGTAGAGCAGCGTCACGCGTTGCCGGAAATCCGCCTCCAGCCGGCTGCGGAGCTTGCTGGGAGGCAGAGAAGGCGTCGTTGACATGGCGACGGGTATTGTACCAGACCCGCCTAATCTGGTAGCGTCTTGTCCCGTGTGGACCCGCCGTCGATTCTTCCAGGCAATGCTCGCCGCCGGGCTGGGCGCTTTCATTCCTGCCATCGGCGGGTGCTCGTCGACGCCTTCCGTCGGGGCGATCCGCGAAGCGCTCCAAGCGTTGCGGCGCCAGCGGATCGCGCCGCCGCCGTTCGAAGGCCACCGGGAGTTCCGCGGCGTCGTTCATGCCCACACCGAGCTGTCGCATGACAGCACCGGCACGGTCGAGGAGATCCTCAAGGCCGCCGGCTCCGCCAAACTCGAGTTTCTCGTCACGACCGATCACTACACGCCCCGGATCTTTACGGAAGGCCTGGACGGCCGCCGGGGCTCGCTGTTGGTGGTGCGCGGGGTCGAGATCCCCCTGGGATGCACTCGACAGGGTGCACTGACACGCCGCTGCGCCAGTGTACTGGCCATTGGGCTTCGCGGTCCGCTCGTCCCGGGCCCTGACGGGGAATGGGACTTGGATGAGCTCTTTAAGGGGCTCCGGTCTCAAGGCGCGCTGGCTATCATCGCTCATCCGCGTGGCCTGCTGAACCAGAGCTACTTTCGGTACGCCGACGGGCTCGAAATTTGCGATCTCGCCGATACGGTCCGGGACCGTCGAGTGGACGTTCCTCGCTTTCTCCTGAAATTCTTCATGGACTACGACGAGTATCAGGATGAGATCCTCCTGTCGCTCATTGTCGAGCGGTCCAATTGGAATCTCGTCGAGTGGGACCGCTTCACGAAGACACGGCGGTTCATCGGACTGGCGGGCAACGATGCGCACCAGAATCTATCCGTATTTGGTCGGCAGGCTGACCCGTATGCGTTGAT
>VBOD01000072.1 GCA_005877615.1 Nitrospirota bacterium
TAGCTTTGTGGAATACTACGTGATGGACGGCCAGAATCGACGGATCGGGAAGAAAGTGAACGGGATACTAACCCAAGGCTTCTTGTACCAGAATCAACTGAATCCCGTCGCCCAACTCGACGGTACGGGTAACGTGATATCGCGATTCGTCTACGGTAGCAAAGCCAATGTCCCAGACTATATGATCAAGGGTGGTGTGACATACCGCATCGTCAGTGATCACCTCGGCAGCCCGCGACTGGTCATTGACACAACCGCCGGCACGATCATTGAGCGGATTGACTACGATGAATTCGGCAATATCACTGCCGACACCAACCCCGGCTTCCAGCCCTTCGGGTTTGCGGGCGGCCTCTATGATCAGCACACTGGCCTCACCCGGTTCGGGTTTAGAGACTATGATGCGCAGATCGGCCGGTGGACGGTAAAAGATCCAATCAGGTTCCAAGGAGGCGATTCAAATCTCTATGGGTATGTGCTCAATGACCCAATTAATCTATCTGATTCTTTTGGGTTGGCTATCTGTGGATGTCCTGGATCTGATTTTAAGACAAATTTTATTAAGAATCTAGCCACGACCAACGAGTTCTTCTTTGGCTTCCCACAGAATTTCACAAGGACTGGGATAGGAATTCTGTTGGGTTCGAGTGCAACCGTTTCCAAAACCGTTGGCACTATTACGTTGGGCCAAGCCCTCAAGTCAGTAGTTTTACAAGGGAAAGGTGTGGCCAACCTGACGATTGGTAATACGCTAATCTCTGGAGCTATAAATACAGGCTTAGGTGCGCTCGCTGTTGGCGTCTCCTTAGAAGCTGGGATTATCACAGGATCGGCAATTGATGCGGCCTTAAAGAGTCTCGGGATTGATTTATCAGGATGCGAATAATGGCGCGTCTTTTTACCACGGAGTCATGGATAGGCAGAACTGCCCAGCGGTGGAAAGCAGTCACGTTTCTGTTGCTCGCATTCGCAGATCTCTGTCTCTTTGTGCTGTTGATATGGCGAATCAACCATCGAGCTATTTCTTCTGCCTTGATTCCAGACGAGGTCACGCTGAGCTTGTCCTTTGTAGGGCTCGGCGCCTTGACATTTGCCTGGCTATGGTTTTCCATTCGATGCTCGGACTGCAAGAAGAGCGTGGCCAGCCATATCTTGAAACATTCGCCGGCCAGTAACTGGTTCACGACCTTGCTTACTCTCTCGGAATGCCCGCATTGTGGTTCTTCCGGGGGCAGCAGACCTCACCGCTGACGCTTTGAATAATTGTCCCGTGTGCTTGTCCTCTGAGCGTCCTTTAATAGGGGACATTCCGGTTTTCTGAAGGCAGTCTCGGGCGGCCCCGGGGCCGGAGCGTGGATTCGCGTTTCAAGTCATGGGCACGGTAATAAGTGGGGTCAGAGTCTCCTTTTCTTCCCGTCGCCCCTGCTCTGTCCTTGTACGCGCCATCTGAAATATGTTCGTGCCGGCGCAGAGTGAACTGCCCCCCCGCTACCCAGTGTGCTCATGTCGTAGGCATTGATAATCAGTTGATTTCTTACCCAAATAGGTCTTTTGCGCGCCTTGACAGCCCCTTGAGCGTGTGGTAGCGTTTCTTCGTCTTCATCCATCCAGATTCCCCTACAGAAGGAGACCCTCAGGCATGTTGAAGCGGTACCTATTGGCCCCCGGGCCGACCCAAGTTCCCCCGGAAGTGCTGTTGGCCATGGCCAGGCCGATTCTGCATCACCGGGCTCCCGAATTCGCCGCCCTGTTCGCGCAGGTGCGCGAAGACCTGAAATGGCTCTTTCAGACCAGGAATGATGTCCTGACGCTCGCCTCGACGGGCACGGGCGCCATGGAGGGGGCGGTGTCCAACTTCCTCTCGCCTGGCGATAAGGCGCTGTACGTCAACGGCGGGAAGTTCGGAGAACGCTGGGGGAAGCTCTGCAAGACCTTCGGCGTGAACGGGATCGAGATCAAGGTGGAGTGGGGGGAGGCGGTGGATCCTCAAGCTGTCGCCGACGCCCTGAAGAAAGACCCGGCCATCAAGGCGGTCTATGTGCAGGCGAGCGAGACCTCCACCGGGGTGGCTCACGACACCCGCGCGCTGGCCGAGATCGTGCGGGCCCGCGAGGACACGATTCTCGTGGTGGACGCGATCACCGCCTTGGGCGTGTTTGATTTACGGACCGACGAATGGGGCCTCGACGTGCTCGTCGCCGGGTCGCAGAAGGCGTTGATGCTGCCTCCGGGCCTGGCCTTCGTGAGCGTGAGCGAGAAGGCGTGGCGACTGGCCGAGAAGGCCAAGAACGCGGCCTTCTACTTCAACTTCAAGAAGGAACGAGAGGCCCAGCAGAAGAACCAGACCGCCTATACCGCCGCGGTGTCGCTGATCCTGGGGCTCCAGGAAGTGCTGAAGATGCTCAAGGCGGAGGGCCTGGGCCATGTCTTTGCGCGCCACGCCCGTCTGGCCCATGCGATGCGGGAGGGCATGAAGGCCGCCGGCCTTGCGCTCTTTCCCAAGCAGAGCCCCAGCGACGCGCTCACGGTGGTGTCGGCGCCGGCCGGCGTGGACGGGCAGGTGGTATACAAGAACCTCCGTGAGCAGTACGGGATCACGGCGGCCGGCGGGCAGGACCACCTCAAGGGGAAGATCTTCCGGATCTCGCACATGGGGTACGCAGATACCTTCGATGTCATCCAGGCGATCGCCGCCACCGAGATGGTGCTCAAAGGGCTGGGCCATCCGGTGAAGCTGGGGTCGGGCGTGGGGAAAGCCGAGGAGCTGCTGCTCGCCAAATGAAAATCCTGGTCACCGACATGCTCTCCAAGCAGGGGATCGAGATTCTCGAGAAGGCCGGTCTGACCGTCGATGTCAAGACCAAGATGTCGAAGGAGGAGCTGCTTCGCGAGATCAAGCACTACGAGGGGTTGATCGTCCGCAGCGCGACCAAGGTGACGGCCGACGTGATCGCCGCGGCCGGCAAGCTGCGGGTCATCGGCCGGGCCGGGTCCGGCCTGGACAACGTGGACACCGCGGCGGCGACCAAGCGGGGCATCGTCGTGATGAACACGCCGGGCGGCAACACCGTCACCACGGCCGAACATACCCTGGCGTTAATCCTCGCGCTGGCCCGCAAGATCCCGCAGGCCACCGCCTCGATGAAGGGCGCCAAGTGGGAGAAGGACCGGTTCATGGGCGTGGAGCTGTACAACAAGACCCTCGGCATCGTCGGGGTGGGCCAGATCGGGAGCCACCTTGCGAAGCTCGCTCAGGGCATGATGATGACCGTGATCGCCTACGATCCGTACCTGGCCGAAGAGCGCGCCCGCAAGATGGGGGTCGAGATGATGGGGCTGCACGAGCTCTTCCGCCGCGCCGACATCATCTCGGTGCACACTCCGCTGACGGCCGAGACCCAGAACATCATCAATGCCGCGACGATCGCGACGATGAAGGACGGCGTGCGCATCATCAACTGCGCTCGCGGAGGGATCATCAACGAAATGGACCTCTACGACGCGTTGAAGAGCGGCAAGGTCGCGGGCGCCGCGTTCGACGTGTTTGAAGAGGAGCCGGTCAAGCCCAGCCACCCCCTGCTGACACTGGACAACTTTATCTGCACCCCGCACATCGGCGCGGCCACCACCGAAGCCCAGGAGAACGTGGCCGTGGGGATCGCCGAGCAGATCGTGGACTACTTGACGCGCGGCATCGCGCGGGGCGCCATCAACATCCCGTCGGTGCCTGCCGAGATGCTGCCCCGGCTCCAGCCCTACATCACGCTGGCCGAGAAGCTGGGGCTCCTGCACTCCCAGCTGTACGAGGGCGGGATCGAGCGGGTGACGATCGAGTACAAGGGCGAGGTCGCCGGGGTCAACGTGGCGCCGGTGACCATTGCCGCGCTGAAGGGCCTCCTGACACCGATCCTGGAGGAGACGATCAATTACGTAAACGCGCCGGTCGTGGCGCGGGAGCGCGGGATCGAGGTCAAGGAGGTGAAGAGCAGCGATGCCGGCGACTTCACCAGCCTGGTCACGCTCCAGGTGGAGGCTGAGAAGAAGAGCAGCCGGATCGCGGGAGCGCTGTACGGCCGGCGGGATCCCCGGATCGTCCAACTGGATTCCTTCCGGGTCGAGATCGTGCCGGAAGGGCACATGCTCTTCATTCTGAACCACGACCGTCCCGGCGTCATCGGCCAGGTGGGGCAGATCCTCGGCGAGCACCAGATCAACATCGCCCGCATGCAGTGTTCGCGGGAAGAGAAGGGGGGCCACGCGTTACTCATCGTGGGCGTGGACGCGCCGCTGCCCGCGGAAATCTTGCGAGCCATCACGGTCGCGAAGAACATCATCTCGGTCAAGCACGTTCGTCTCTAGCCGTCCGCGCGGCGCTCGGCAAGACCTCAAGTCCGTTGGTCCGTTGTACGATGACTCGACCTGCCCGCTCTCCGATCCCTCAAGGCGTCGCCACCTTTCTGCCCGTCGAGGCTGGCGAGAAGCGCGCCGTCGAGGAAGTCGTTTTCTCGGTGTTCCGCGAGCACGGGTACCGGGAAGTCATCCCCCCTACCTTTGAGTACCTGGACATTCTGGCGCCCGGTCTCGACGCCGAACTGATCGAGAAGTCCTACAAGGTGGTGGATCGGGCCACGGGTCGCATCCTGGTCGTGCGTCCGGACGTCACAGCCCAGATCGCCCGGATGGTGGCGATGGGGATGGTGAACCAGCCGTTTCCCCTGCGGCTCTGTTACAGCGTCAATGTCTTCCGCTACGAGCCGGAGCACGCGGGCCGCGACCGCGAGATCTTCCAGATCGGCCTCGAGCTGATCGGGCCCAAAGGCACGGCGGCCGACGTCGAGCCGATCATGGTGGCGGCGGAGTGCCTCCGTCGCCTCGGGGTCACGGCCTTCACGATCGCGATCGGACAGGGCGCCTTCTTCAATGCACTGCTTCGCCGGACCGGCGTGGCAGAATCCGTCCAGCGCAGCCTGCGCGAAGCGGCGGCGCGGAAGGATGTGCCCAAGATGGAGGCACTGTTGCACCAGGCCGGCGTGCGTGGCCGTGCTGCCAAAGCCCTCCTTGCGGTACCCGAACTCTACGGGGGCGCCGAAATTCTGGAGGAAGCGGCGCGCCTGACGCCTCCGACCGAGGATTGCCGCCGACCGCTCGCCCGGTTGCGCGAAGTGTGGGCGCGGATGACGGCAGCCGGCCTGGGCGGCGCGCTCCTGCTGGATATGGGGGAGATCCGCCGGATGGAGTATTACACCGGCCTGGTCTTCGACATCTATGTGGACGGAGTGGGCGCCGAGATCGGAGGCGGCGGGCGCTACGATCACCTGATCGGCCGTTTCGGGCGCGAGGTTCCCTCCACGGGGTTTGCGTTTGACCTCGACCGGCTCCTGCAGCTCCGCGCCGCGCAGGGCAGCCGGACGCGTGCCACGGGCGTGCGGGGCGGCGCCGCGGCCGTTCGCGCCCGGCGAGCGACGCGCGGAGGTCGCCGATGAAGCCTCGCGGCTTGCCAGACCCCTCGGACCCCACTGCGTTCAGACTACCCCCGCAGAATCTCGAAGCTGAGAGAGCCGTCCTCGGGGCTATACTCCTGGACAACCAAGCGCTCTACAAGACCCTCGAGGTCATCAGCCCTGACGAGTTTTATCTCCCCAAACACCGTAAGATCTTTGAGGCCATGATCGCCCTGGCGGAACACAATCAGGTGATCGATCTCGTGACCCTCTCCGACCACCTCCAGCATGCCGGAGCGTTGGAAGCGATCGGGGGCAACGGGTACCTGACCGACCTCGCCCAAGCAGTCGCGACGGCAGCCAGCGTGACCTACCACGCCAAGCTTATCCACGAGACCGGAATCAACCGCATTCTCATCAACGTGGCCACGGAGATCGTTACTCGGGGGTATGAGGGAACCAAGCGGGTCGATGAATTACTGGACTACGCCGAGAAGAACATTTTCGGGATTGCGGAACGCCGGATGAAGCGCTCCTTTAGTCCAATGGGCGCTGTCGTGACCGATACGGTGGAACACATCAACAAGCTGTACGAACAGAAGGAAAAGATCACCGGCATTCCGACGGGGTTTTCGGATCTGGATGAAAGGACCGCCGGCCTCCAGGCCTCCGATCTGATTATCGTGGCCGGGCGGCCGAGCACAGGCAAGACCAGCTTGGCTCTGGGGATGGCTTTGCACGCAGCGTTGCATCCCCGGCAGTATAAGGTGGCCATCTTTAGCCTGGAGATGTCCAAGGAGCAGTTGTGCATGCGCCTGCTGAGCGCGGCAGGCTCCTTGGATATGCATCGCATTCGGACCGGTCAGCTGCAGAGGGAAGATTGGCCAAGCCTCACCCGCGCAGCCGGCAAGCTGAGCGACAGCAGGATATTCATTGACGACACGCCGGGCATTAGCGCCCTCGAAATGCGCGCCAAGATCCGTCGGCAGAAGGCGGAAACCGGCCTCGATCTTGTGGTGGTCGATTACCTTCAGCTGATGTCCGGGACCGACGACAGCGAGAACCGTCAACAGGAGATTTCGGTCATTTCCCGGTCGTTGAAGTCCGTCGCCAAAGAATTGAACATTCCGGTCATCGCCTTGTCTCAGCTCAGTCGAGCGGTCGAAAGTCGGCCGGACAGGAGACCGTTTCTTGCCGATCTTCGGGAATCGGGCGCCATCGAACAGGATGCCGATTTGGTCCTGATGATCTACCGTCGGGACCTGCACGCCGCGGAGAAGGGCAAAACGGAGGACTGGAAGGAGGAGAGAACCGAGGAGAAGATGGATCGAGAGCGGGTGGCGGAGATTATTATCGCCAAGCACCGGAATGGGCCGACGGGTGTGGTGAATCTCACATTCCTCCCTGAGTACGCCAAGTTCGCCAACTATATCCAGGAGCCGATTTGACTCTCCTTCGCGATGCCTCTATAATCCTGCATAGAAACTAGATGCTAAGGGTTATCCCGCCTGGACGACGGTGAGCGTCAAGATGCGATGGTCGGCACACTGAGCACGAGGAAGAATGCATGGGCTATCGGTGTGCTGGTCTGCCTCGCGCTCCTGTCGGTTGACACACTCGCCACAGAACAGCCCGCCCTGCCTGCGAAGCCGTCAGGGTCAGAACAAGCTTCGGACTCGGTCGCGCTCTACCATTTCATGCTCGGCTACCAGCACGAGCTGAACAATGCTATGGGAGAGGCCGAGGCGGAGTACCTCAAGGCGCTCGCTCGCGATCCAAACTCGGTAGCGATTCACCTCGGGCTGGCGACGCTCTATCATGCTCGAGGCGAGCATGACAAAGCTCAAGCCCACGCCGAAGCGGCGCTGGCTCGAGACGCGACGAACCTCCAGGCCCTGCACATGCTGGCGAGCGTGGCAGTGGCCGCGGGCCGATCAGAGCAAGCCATCGAGCTCTACGAGCGGATTGTGGCGCTCTGGCCCCAGGAAGCTCAGGCCTATTTTTCGAAGGGGATGCTGTTGTCTGGCCTGAAGCGGTACGACGAGGCTGAGCAGACCATCCGCCGCGGGATTGCCGTTTCACAGACCGCGGCGCCGACTGGCTTCCTCTACTTGGGTCACATTCTGGTTGAGCAGAAGGCCTGGGACCGGGCCGTGCAGGCCTATCGCGACGCGCTCGCCATCAATCCCAGCTTCGAGCCCGCCTACCTGGGAATGGCCGCGACGCTGGAAGCCAAGGGCGACACGGCTCAGGCCATCGCAGTCCTCCGCAAGGTGTTGCAGGAGGTCAACACGGGCAACCGGGAAGCGCGTCAGCGGCTGGTCCGCTTGCTGTTGACGCAGAAGGCCTATGAGCCCGCGCTCGCCCTCTTGCGCGAAGCCATCCAGGAGTCTCCCGGCGACGTGGAGGCCCAGCTCCGGATCGGGCTGATCTACGGGGAGCTGAAGGACTATGTCAAGGCGGTCGAGCAGATCAAGCTCGTCCTCGCCTTGCGCCCGCAGGAACTACGAGTCCGCGATCATCTGGCCTACTTGTACGAAGAGTTGAAAGATTTCGATAAAGCCATCGCTGAATACCGGACGATCATCCAGACCGACGCGCGGTACTCCGACGCGCATCTCCATCTCGGCTACCTGCTGTATCGCCTGAAACGCAATGATGAGGCGCTCCCGCATTTCCAGCAGGTCATCGCCCTCAACCCCAAGATGACGGAGGCCTATCTATTGCTGGGTTTGACCCTGCTCCAGGCGTCGCGTCAAGAGGAAGCGGTGGCGGTCTTTCGCGAGGGGCTGCAGCGCAATCCCGAAAGCGCCGATCTCCATTTCAACCTGGGGACCGCGTACGACAAGATGGGCCGGTTCGACGAGCTGGTTCATGAGATGGAGGAGGCCATCCGGCTGGATCCTAAGCACGCCGATGCGCTCAACTACCTGGGCTATACCTATGCCGAGCGCGACATGCGATTGGAAGAAGCGGTTGCGTTGATCCAACGAGCGCTGGCGGTCAAGCCCCAGAATGGCTACTATCTCGACAGTCTCGCCTGGGCCTATTACAAGATGGGCCGCTTCCAGGAGGCCCTGGCAGAAATGAAGCGGGCCGTGGCCGTGGTGCCAGACGATCCCGTCTTTCTCGAGCACCTCGGCGATATCTTCCTCACCCAGAACCTCGGGGGCGAAGCTCGCGAGGTCTGGCTACGCTCGCTGGAACTCGATCCGACAAATCACAAGCTTGCGGAACGGTTCAAGGCGAAGGGATTCGGTGACCCGGCCACGGAGGAGCGAATCCGAAAATCCCAGCAGCGTCTCTCCAACAAAGCCCTGTAAAACTTCCCGCCGTGACAATTTTTGGTACGGCGGTACCTGGAATCGTCGTTTTGCTTAGTGGTAAAACGGTGGCTTGGCCTAGAACGTCGCGTTTTATCCGTGGCTCGGGTCGGTTTGGCCTAGTGGCAAAGATTTTGCGCGCTTCAGCGGTAGCCGCTTATAGGTTCGTCAGGCTGACCGTGAAATTAGTGGTGATACGTGGCGGAATCCGCACAGCCTTTAAGGAAGGATCGATGGCCAGACAGGCGCTGAAGGGACCTCAAGGGTTTACCTTAATTGAGTTGATGATCGTGGTGGCGATCATCGGGATCTTGGCGGCCGTTGCGATCCCGAATTTCATGCGGTACCAAGCCAAGGCCAGGCAGGCGGAGGCCAAAGTTGCGCTTGGCGATA
>VBOD01000001.1 GCA_005877615.1 Nitrospirota bacterium
CAACTGCGTGCCCTGTGTCGTGCGATCCATATCGTGCCTCCTCAAACCTCGCCACATCCCTTCGTGTGGAGCGGATGCAGTTGGCGTTCTGTCGGCTCCGCGCAGCAAAACCACGGTTCGGTCAGCCGCGGGGGACGATGCCGATTACGCGATGGCGTTCGTGATGCCGTGGGAGCAGCAGGCTGCCGGTCTGCGAACCGATACGCGATCGCCCGCAGGCGATCGAATGTGGCTGCCGGATCTTCGCTGGTGCTCGCGGCGGCTTCCACGGCGGCGCTCACCTCCCGGTGGAGCTTATCCATACGCGGGTCCGGATGGGTCCACTGATACTGGAAGCCTGCTTGATCGAGCGGACCTAAGAACCGGCGGACGTCCGAACGAGTAAGCAAGGCGGAACCGGGCGGAATCAGCAGCCTGATCGTGTACTGCACCGGGTCCGTCGCCTCAACCAGATCGTGGGATTCGACGATGTCGAACAGCTCGAGATAGTCGTCGAGCGTCGCCCACGGGGTGAACGGCACCAACGACGCGCGCAGCGTGATCCCTGCCTGGCGGACGATCTCTAGCGCGGCAAACACATCCGCGCGTGTGTGCCCCTTCTCCAGTTTCGTGAGCACCAAGTCGCTGAAGGATTCCACCGCCGAAATCACGAAGAGGCACCCGAGTGATCCGAGCTCGGAGAAGATCGACCGATGCTTGAGGATGTGCTCGACCTTGGCCGTGAAGTCGAAGGTCACGCGGGGAAATTCGGCGCGCATCGCGCGCACGATGCTCAGCGAGTGACCGGGGCCATTCAGAAAATCAGGGTCGCCGAACGTGATGTGGGTCGCGCCGGCCCGGACCTGCCGCCGGATATCTTCCAGGACGACCTCCGCCGGCACGATGAAGAAGCGGCCTTCGTACACCGGCACGATGGGACAGTGGAGACAGTGGTGCAGGCATCCGCGGCTGGCCTCGACGTAGCCGACAACGTGCTGCGCGCCGTCGCGTTCAAGATGCGCGTACCGCTCCAATGGAGGCAGTCCATTCCGGCTTGGAACGGCAAACGGGAGGCGCTTCAGGTGCGGCCCGACAATCTTTCCCCGATGGCTGACCCCTTCGACGTTTGTGAGAGAGTCGCCTCGCTCCAGGGCTTCCATAACTCGCACGAGCGGCGCTTCGTACTCGCCGCCGATCACGGAGTCCGCGAACGGGAAGGGGCGCGTTGTGGTACCCGTTGCTCCTGGTTGCAACGGGTCATCTCGCCTGGGGCGGGCGGGTGTAAACAGTTCGAGTAAATACTCCGCATTCAGCGAGGCGTACAGGCCATAGAAACAAATATGACACGACGGATTCGTCTCGCGGACCAGTTCGGCCACGCGGACACCAAGGCGCAGGGCGGTGTGCATCGGCACAGAGATCCCGACGAACCGCGCTTGCCTGATCCGCTCCAGATCAACCTTCTCGACCGCGATGTCCAGACTTGCCGGCGCGTATCCTGCCCGCTCAAGGAACCCCATCGGCAGGGCGATTCCGATCGGCTGGTGCCCAAGCTCGTAGCACGAGACCAGCAGGATCGCGCCCGGTTGTCTCAGTGAAGCCTTTTCCAACAGACTCCCCCCCTCAGTGAATATCGAGGATTCTACAGGAAGACCGGTGGGATTGTCTTCGTTGACATTGAATAGGGAGGGTGTTACCGTCCCGCCCATGTTGCAGACCCTCGCCATGACGCTGTCAATCGCGCTCGCCGTGCCGCTCGTCCACCCGCCGATCGGCCACGCTGCCTCCGTCAAGGTCGTGGCCACCTTGCCGATCCTCAAGGAGTTCGCCGAACAGGTGGGACGGGAACACGTGGAGGTCCAGAGCCTCATCACGGGATTGGAAAGCGAGCACTCGTATTCGCCCAAGCCCAGCGATCTCAGAAGCCTGGGCCAGGCCCATCTGCTGCTGGAGGTGGGATTGGGGCTGGAAGTCTGGGTGAGCGGGCTCGTCAAGAACGCCGCGAATCCCCAACTTCGGGTCATCACCACGTCCCAGGGAGTCGGCCTCATCCGCGACCACACGGTCGCGGCCGGCTCGTCCGCGTCGGGCAACCCGCACATTTGGCTGGACCCGGAGAACGCCAAGGTCATGGTCCGGCATATCGCGGAAGGCCTCATCGCGGTGGATCCCGAGCACAAGCAGGACTATCTGAATTATCTGGCCGACTACCTGCGTCGCCTGGACCAGGCGCAAAAGACCCTCCAGGAGCGCGTGGCCAGGCTCCAGGACCGGCGGATCATCACCCATCACCCGGCGTGGCCGTACTTCGCCCGGCGGTTCGGCTTTCAGATCGAAGGGAACATCATCCAGCAGGCAGGCATGGAGCCGAGCGCCGCCCACCTCGCGGAATTGACCCGGCTGATCAAGGCCAACAAGGTCAAGGTCATCGTCTCCGAGCCGCAATTGAATCAGAAGATCGTGCAGGCGCTCGCAGGAGAGACCGGCGCCCGGGTCGTGGTCCTCTCCCCGCTCCCCGGGACAATCAAGGGCACCGATTCCTACTTGTCGCTGCTTGAATACAACGTCTCACAACTCATCGCCGCCCTGCAATCATAGGCAGAGACCTATGCCGCATCCCCACCCGTCGCATACCCATCCCCATCACGCCGACCACGAGCACGGCAAACCTCTGATCCGGTTCGATCACGCGTCATTCCGCTACCCGCACGGCCCGGCGCTCGAGGACATCACGCTGGAAATCGCGGACGGCGAGTTCGTCGGCGTCATCGGCCCGAACGGGTCCGGCAAGACCACCATGTTGCGCGCCATCCTGGGATTGATGCCGCCCGCCACCGGGTCCCTCCAGATCTTCGACTGCGCCTGCCAGAACCTGCGGTGCCATCACCGCTCCCGGATCGGCTACCTCCCGCAGAAGCGCGCCGTGGACCCGAACTTTCCGATCACCGTGCGCGAGGCCGTGCTGATGGGACGCGCTGGCGCGATCGGCCTGTGGAAGCGGCCCGGGAAGGCGGACCTCGCGATCGTGCGACACGCGCTCGAGGACGTCGGCATGGAGGACTATGAAGACCACCCGCTCGGAGCGCTCTCTGGCGGCCAGCAGCAGCGCGTCTTCATCGCGCGGGCGCTGGCCCAGCATCCGCAAATTCTATTGTTGGATGAGCCGACCACGGGGATCGACACCACGACCCAACACAACGTGCTGGACCTGATCCAGCGGCTGCACGAGGAACTTCATCTCACCATCGTGCTGGTCTCGCACGACATCAACCTGATCGCGCCGCTGGCGGAACGCCTCGCCCTGCTCAAGACCAGGCTGTACGCCCTGGGACCAGCCAAGCAGGTCCTCACCAAGGAGATCCTGGCCCAGGTGTACGGGCCGCAGATCCTGACCACCGACACCGGACACGTCATCGTCGCAGACCACCATCACAACTGATGGTCGATTTCCTCACGCTCGGGTTTTTCCAGCGCTCACTGATGGCGGCGGCCCTCACCGGCGGGGTCTGCGCCGTGATCGGCGTCTTCGTGGTGCTGCGGGGGCTGGCCTTCATCGGCGCCGGAATCGCCCACGCGGCGTTCGCCGGTGTGGCGCTAGCCTACCTAGTCGGCGGCCCGCCGATGCCGTTCGCCATTGCGTTCGGCCTGGGGACGGCCTGGATCACCGGGCTGCTGGAAGAGCAGGGACGCATGAAGCTCGACGTGAGCATCGGCATCTTCTACACCGCCACCATGGCGCTGGCGATCCTCTTCATCGGCCTGATGAAGACCTACAACGCGGAGGTGTACGGGTACCTGTTCGGCAGCATCCTCTCGGTGACGGCCGACGAGCTCAAACTGACCGCCGGTCTGGCTACAGTCGTGGTCGGTCTGCTGGCCCTCTTCGCCAAGGAGTTCTTCTTCCTCGCCTTCGATCAGGAGATGGCCGAAGCGTCAGGGGTGCCGGCGCGGCGCTTCTTCTTCCTGCTGCTGACCCTCGTGGCGCTCACGATCGTCGTCTCGCTCAAGACCGTCGGCGCGATCCTGGTCTTCGCGCTGCTGCTGATCCCGGCGGCCACCGCGTATCAACTGACGTCCAGCCTGCGCCGGATGATGGCTTACTCGGTGGCGATCGGCGTGCTCGTCTCCGTCGCCGGCGTCCTGTTGTCGTTCCAATTTGACCTGCCGGCCGGTCCGGCCATCGTGCTCCTAGCCACAGGCGTGTTCTTTCTCGCCGTCGCGTTCTCTCCCAAACGGGCGCCCAAGCCCGCACTCTCCTGAAACGCCTCGCGCATCGCCTTCACCGAACGCTTCCTGACGTCGGGCCTACGGTCGTTCGTTTCCAGACATAGCTGCCGCCCCATTCGCGCGGCGGGATGCCGTTCTTCTTGCCGACTCGTGTGTACCACCAGACGCCTCTGGCCTGTGAACCATCCTCGGACAGCACCAGTTCGAACCCGCCTTCACGGTCATTACCGGACTGATGCCAGGTGCCCTGCCACTTTTGTCCGGCGATCACGGCGGTCACGATCCGGCCGCTCTGCCAGGAATAGACACCATTGCCGTGCCGATCGAGCGTGGCCTTGTACGACTTGTCCTCCTCCTGCACCTCCCATTCGCCGCTGAGATTCGGTATCCGAACCACGGAGCCGGCTGTCACTGTCGGCTGTCCCGACGCGCACGGAACCGGATCGGACACTGCCAGCGAAGAAACCTCAGCGCGGAAGGACTCATGCCACGCAGTCAGGAGCCATTCGCCGTGTCGGCGCTCGAGCACGCCGGTTTCGCGCAACGGAAGCACCATCCGGCGCTGCTCTGAGCCGGCCCCGATATAGCGGATGTAGTTGAGTTCCATCGCGAACCAGGCGACGTCGCCACGGGTCCACACCTTTAACGCAATGATCGGGATCTCGAGCCGCGTCACCGCCCTGAACTCCTCCAGCATCTCTCGCTCGAACTGGGACCAGCCCACATACTTTCGCCCCCCGATGGTGTAGCCCACGATGTCTACATCATGGGCCATGTACCGGGCCAGCGTGGATACATCCTTGTCGGCATTCGCCTGCACCAGGGCGCGCAACGTTTCCTCCGGGCCTGTTATTTCCGCCGCGAGTCCGGGTGTCCCCAACAACAGCAGAACCAGCAAGCCGTACCCCGCCGCTGACATCATCTTCTTCATAGCAGTTCTCCTCACATCACGATTGGCAAATCCTGTAACTTTTAAAATCTAGCAAGCGCCTGAGGTCAGCACGGTGGTCTGATCCTGCGAAGCCGAGACCCAGTACGCGGCCAGGCGGGCCATGCCGGGGGTCTCGTCAAGGATTACCTCCAAGAGCAACGCGACTTCCGGCGCACTGATCGCGTGACTTGGGGCCAGATACCATCGCGGGATTCCCCTGCGTTCAGCCTGATCGGCTGGCTCGAAATACCCGGTCAGCTCGCCGTTCACGTACGCCGTCTCGAGACGATCGAGATAGTCCTCAACGGTATCCCAGTCCCAGCGAGTGGCCGGGTTCAACCGTTCCGTTGCCTCCAGCTTATTCCACATCGCCCACCCGACGAACACGCCCCACGTCTCATTCAACGCGTCCCAGCCTTCCCGCTCGCTGATCCGCCGCTTCTCGAACCTCCCCTTCCTGGGCGCGCTTTTCTGAGTGGCGGTCGGGCTGATCTCGACCACGGAATAGCGACAGACCACGAACCGCTTCGCTTCTGCGTACAGCCGTGCCCCCTGTGGCGTCATCCTGGGCGTGCCGGAAGCGAACTCCACGTAGTCGAAATAGGCGTGGAACAGCTCGTGATAGATGGTCGCCAGATCGCGGTTTCCGATCTGCCGGAGGGACCGCAGCCGTTTGCCTTGGTTGCCTTCCGACAGATTGAGGTGGAAGACCATGCGGTGGCCATCCGGATGGTATTCCGCCGCCACGTTCTTCAGATCGGCGAACTCCAGCTTCACGAACTCCAGCGGCAGGAGGCGGAGAAACCGGGATGGCAGTCCCATCTCGGCCGCTTCCCTGGTGAGCCGCGCCCACTCCCCTTGCAGATCCGGCACCGGCCCGGCCTGGACGATTGGTGCAAGAAAGAAGAGCATGGCTACGACAAGAGTCCCTTTGCTAATCGCGGAACTCATTTTCGTCGATCAGGGACCAGGACTCGAAGCAATCGCGGCGGACTTCGTCCAGAAAACGCGACGGCTTGGAGAGGACCATACCAGAGGACTTGTCGTAGACATTCACCGGACAGCTCACGTAGAGGTTCTGCTTTGCGCGGGTGATGGCGACGTAGAAGAGGCGGCGCTCCTCCTCCAGTTCGTCGTCGGCGGTCATCGAATAGACGGACGGGAACTTGCCGTCCAGCGCCCAGATGATGAAGACGCTGTGCCATTCGAGCCCCTTGGCGGAATGGATGGTTGACAGGACCAGCCGCTCGTCGTCCTGGTCCTCCGCCTCGACGTCGAACACGCTCTCATCGGGCGGCTCCAGCGTCAGGTCCGCCAGGAGAGACTCCAGCTTGCCGTAGCGCGCGGCGATCGTGTAGAGGTGCTCCACGTCCTTGATGCGCTTGGGATAGTCGTCGTAATGCTGCTTGAGGATCGGCAGGTAATACCCGCAGACGGCGTTCATCTGCTCGGCCGGGGTCATCCGCCCGCCGCTCACTTCTTCCAAGACGCGGACCAGGTCCTGGAAGCCCTGCGCGCCGGGGCCTAATCCCTTCGCTGCCGCTTCGCGTAACGCGTCCAGCCCCTTCGCCTCCTTCGCCAGGATTGACTCGATGAGCGCCTGGCTCTTCTTGGGCCCGACGCCCTCGATCAGCAGCAACAATCGGTTCCAGCTGACCG
>VBOD01000002.1 GCA_005877615.1 Nitrospirota bacterium
TCGCCCAGCTCTTTGCGCGTGGGCAGCTTGCCGAACAGCAATAGATAGGCGACCTCTTCGAACGTGGCTTTTTCGGCCAGATCGCCGATCGCGTAGCCGCGGTAGCGGAGACCGGCCGCGCCTTCGTCCACTTCGCAGAGGGCGCTCTCGCCGGCGATCACGCCCTCAAGACCGGGGCTGTATTCTTCCTTGGCTTTATCGGCCATACCACTTCTCGATGTCGTCGTCCCGCTTTTCGTACTCCGCGTAGCGGAGGAGCTCATAGAGCCGCTGGCGGGTCTGCATCTTGTCCAACGACCGCTGCTGGGTGCCGAGGCTCTTCAGCTCTTCCAGCAGCGCTTCGATAGCCCTTGCGGCTACTCGCAGCGCCGTGACGGGGAAGAGCACGAGGCGATAGCCCAGCGCTTCGAACTCTTTGACGGTCAGGTACGGGGTCTTGCCGAACTCGGTCATGTTTGCGACGAGCGGCACGGTCACGCCCTCCTTATTGAGTGCGTGCGCGAACGCCTTGAACTCCTCGGCGGACTCAAGCGCTTCGGGAAAGACCACATCGGCCCCCACATCCACATAGGCTCGCGCCCGCTTGACGGCCCCATCCAGCCCCTCGACCGCCCGCGCGTCAGTCCGCGCGACGATCAGAAAATCCGGGTCGCGGCGCGCTCCCACCGCCGCGCCGATCTTCTGCGCCATTTCAGCGACGGACACCAGACGCTTGTCCGGCAGGTGCCCGCACTTCTTGGGACTCTCCTGATCCTCCAGATGAATTCCGGCCAGGCCCGCCTGCTCGAACGCCTGCACCGTCCGCATCACAGAAAGGGGCGGACCATAGCCGGTGTCGGCGTCGGCGAGCGCCGGGATGGCGACCGCCTGCGCGATGGTCCCGGCGTCGGCAACCACTTCCGCCATGGACAGCAGGCCAATGTCGGGCAGCCCCCGTACGGCCGCGATGCCGGCACCAGAGACATAGACCGCGTCGAAGCCGGCGCGCTCGATCTGCATGGCCGTCAGCGCGTTGAAAGCGCCGGGGAGCACGACGGTGCCTCGCGCGATCAACTCGCGCAGGCGGCGTGGGTTCGATGGGCGCTGTGTGTCAGCCACGGCGTGCGACCTTCAACAGCGGCATCAAGGCCGCGATGTCCTTGAGCGTCTCCAGCTTCCACACCATGTCAATCACCTTGCCGGCCCTGGCCCGGTCGAACAGGCCGGCGGACAGGCCCCTGAACTTCTCCTCGATCTCGCGATCCGAGAGCGGGTTCCGGGGATGGCCCAGCGGATAATCCACTTGCTTGACGTACTCATTCCCGCCGGCCGTCCGGACCGTCACGCGCGACGGCATCGCCTTTGGATACCATCCGATGAATTCTTCCTGCGGGATCACGCGGACCTTCTGCATAAGCGCCCGGAGCTGCGGATCGGTCAGGCGCTTGGCGTCGAAGGACTGCACGGTGACCGTGCCGTCCAGCAGGGCCGCCGCCACGCAATAGGGCAGGCTGTGGTCGGCTGTCTCCCGCGTCGCCGGGCGCCACTTCTCCGGGTCGCGGCCGATAATCTCGATCGCCACGTCATAGCTGCCAATCTCGATCTCGTCGATGCCGGACAATGCCGAGCGCCCCTCCTTGTTCAGCAGCTCCTCGCGGACCACCTGGGCGGCTTCCACCGCCGACTGTGCATGGTACTCCACCGGGTAATGCTTGATGTAGGTCTCCAGGATCTTAAAAGGGGCCCGCGCAGGGGACTGGCTCCTGCCGGAGGCAGGTGCCTGTCCCCGTTCGCCGCCGAACGGTGGCAGATCGAGCGGGCCGGACACCAGCTCCATGAAGCCCTTCTGGCCTTCAAAAATCGGCGAGGGGCCGGTCATCCCGAGTTGTGCCAGCATCGCGGCGAACACGCCATTGCGCGCGGCATTGGCGAAGGCGCACGCCTTCCACATCGAGAGATCCCCGACCCGCGTCTGCCGCAAGGCCACGTTCGCCACCCCGGCCAGGTTGATCGCCTGCACCGTCTGCGCCTTCGAAAGCCTCAGGACCTTCGCCGCACCCAGGGCGGACGAAAACGGGCCGTAGGTAACATGGTCCCAGCCCCGCGGCCGCAGCGCCGCGGCGTCGCAGAGGCGGCACTGAGTCTCATACGCTAAGGCGATCGCCTCGATAACCTGCTGGCCGGAGGCCCGGACACTTTCTCCCGCCGCGAGGACGGCTGAGATATTGTCGGAGGGATGGGCCGGCTCCTTGGACAGGTACGTGTCGTTGAAGTCCAGATAGCGGACCAGGGCGCCGTTGGCGAAGGCGGCCAGGTCCGGGAGGGTCGTGTGGCCCGTGCCCCACAGCGTCGCGCCGTTGGGGACCGTGACCGCCTGCGCGATCCGGCGGGCGATCACGCAGGGCTCGGCTGTCCACGCGCCGAAGGCGCAGGCCAGGCTGTCCAGAACGCGGCGCTTGACTTCGTGGACGACGGCGGCGGGCAGGCCTTCGTAACGGAGCGACTGCGCGTAGGCGGCGAGGCGATCGGCAATCACGCAGGTTCCCCTCCCAAACTGAACTTGGTCAAAGAAAATTGTACCACATCAGCGATAGCGCAAAGAGCGGGATTTTGCTATGGTAGAAGCGTAGATTGACAATCCCGAGGACCATGTCATGGCTACCAAGTTTGTGACCGTCACCATCGCCGAACGCCTCGCCACCGTCACGTTAAACAACCCGCCGTCGAATCTCCTCAGCACGCCGGTCCTGAAAGAATTGGATCAGACCTTTGGGCAGTTGGAAGCAGACGACGCCGTCCGGGTCATCATCCTGACCGCCAGCGGGAAGTTCTTCAGCCCTGGCGCCGACATCAAAGAGCTCGCCGACCTCAATACCATGCATCAGGGCTCGGAGCTGTCCGGGCGCGGGCAGGCGTTGCTCAACCGGATCGAGCGATTCGACAAGCCGGTCATCGCGGCGCTCAACGGGGCCTGTCTCGGTGGCGGCCTGGAGCTGGCCATGGCCTGCCACATGCGGGTGGCGGCGGCGGGCACCCTGCTTGGCCTGCCGGAGATCAAGCTGGGACTCATTCCCGGATTCGGCGGGACCCAACGGCTCCCCCGCATCATCGGTCCGTCCAAAGCCGCCGAATTGATCCTGACCGGCGAAACCATCAACTCGGAAGAGGCGTTAACGTGGGGGCTGGTGAACCGGGTCGTCCCTCCTGAAGAAGTCCTGCTGACGGCTCAGAAACTGGCCGGCATGATCATGGCCAAGGGGCGGCTGGCAGCCCAGGCCGCGCTGCGGGCGATCCGGACCGGTCTCGACAGCCCGCTGGCCGAGGGTCTGGCCCGCGAGGCCGAGCTGTTCGGCGAGCTGTGCGAGACGCCCGACAAGAAAGAAGGGACGAGAGCGTTCCTGGAGAAACGCCCGCCGCGATTCTCCTAAGCCACGTGGCTGACCCTCGGGACATTCGGGAAGAACACATTCGCATGCTGCGGCTTCGGCTGCGAGCGGATTTGACCGCCTACCGGCTCCGCTTTCAGCCAATGAGTCGCGAGCAGGCGCTCCAGCTTATCGAGCGGACGAAGAAGGAAATTCTCGAGCTGTTTCCCGGAAAGGAGGACGTGTTCGACCTCGTGCTCCGGCCCCGGTTCCTTCGCATCCTCAACAACGAGGAGAACTGAACCCTGCCATTCCTGCGTGCTGAGACCTATGAACGTTGAACCGGCCTCTATCCTGATCGTGGACGATAACGCCGACGACCGTGAGCTGCTCGCGCTTCATCTGAAGCGGCAGGGGCACCGCCTTACGTTCGCCGAAAACGGGCGTATTGCGCTGGAGCTGCTATGGTCGAGGCCGTTCGACCTCGTCCTGCTCGACATTGGCATGCCGGAAATGGACGGCTACCAGGTGCTGGAACGTCTCAAGACCGACCAGGCCTTGCGTCACCTGCCCGTGGTGGTGCTGTCAGGATCGGACGAGCTCAACAGCGCCGCGCGGTGCATCGAACTGGGCGCGGAAGACTATCTCCTGAAGCCGTACCAGAAGGTGTTGCTGAACGCGCGGGTCAATGCGTCCCTCGAGAAGAAGCGACTACGGGACCGGGAGCAGTTCTACGTCAAGAAGCTGCAAGAGGAGCAGGAGAAGTCGGAGCACCTGCTGCTCAGCATCCTGCCGAAGCCCATTGCAGAGCGGTTGAAGCAGGGTGAAGAGCCCATCGCCGACAGCTTTGCCGAGGTCAGCGTGCTCTTCGCCGATATCGTCGGTTTCTCGCGGCTGACAGCCAGCATCTCTCCCACCGAGTTGGTCAGTCTGCTGAACGACGTGTTCTCTGAATTCGACCGCCTGGCCGAGAAGTACGCGGTCGAGAAGATCAAGACCATGGGCGACGAATACATGGTGGCCGCCGGCCTGCCGACTCCCAGCACGGATCACGCATGGGCGGTGGTCGATCTGGCATTGGACATGCAGACCGCCCTGGCACGCCAGGTCACGCCCTCCGGAGAACCGCTCCAGATGCGGATTGGCATCCACACGGGTCCCGTGGTGGCAGGCGTGATCGGCACCAAGAAATTCAGCTATGACCTGTGGGGCGAGATCGTGAACGTCGCCAGCCGGATGGAATCATCAGCGCCCGCCGGGAGCATCCAGGTCACGGCAGAAACGTACAATCGGGTCCGCGATGGCTACCTGTTTCAGGAGCGGGGCAAGATTCCGGTCAAGGGTAAGGGGGACATGGTGACCTATCTCTTGACCGGGAGAAAGCCGAAACACTAGTTCCGCCAGTTTAGGTGGCGGGTTTCGAGTGAAGGTCAACAATCCTTTGGTGCTCGGCGATGGCCTCGATCAATTCAGGCATTCCCTCGCCTTTGATCGCCACCGTTCGGATCACCCTGGGATGCCATTCCTGTAAGTCTTTGACCGTCGCGTCCGCGCCGTCGCGGTCGCCTTTGTTGACCACGACGATATGAGCCGTCTCGAGTAGGCCCGCCTTCAGCGCCTGGACCTCGTCGCCGAGGCCCGGCGCCACTATCGCGACGACGGTGGGCGCGACATCGGCCACGTCCGTTTCGAGCTGCCCCACCCCGACAGTTTCCACCAGGATGACGTCGTAGCCTGCCGCTTCCAGCACCCGTACCGCGCCGCGCGTCGCGCGCGCCAGCCCGCCTCGCTCCCCGCGGGTGGCCATGCTGCGGATGAAGACTCCGCCGTCCATTGCATGGTCCTGCATCCGGATCCGGTCCCCAAGGAGCGCTCCGCCCGTACGTGGGCTGGTCGTATCCACCGCCACAATGCCGACCTTCTTGCCCTGCCGTCGGTAGGCCGTGACCAGTTGGTCGATCAGCGTGCTCTTGCCGGAGCCAGGATATCCGGTGACCCCGATCACGGCCGCGGGCCGAGGGGAGCCGTTCAGTCTCTCCAACGCGGCCTGGCCGACCGGTTCCTGGTTCTCCAGCAGCGTGATCAAGCGAGAAACCGCCCGGACGTTGCCCGCCTTCACATGCTCAGCCAGTGCGATAGGATCCATTGCCCCGCCTTACTCACCCGGCTCGAACCAGACGTCCGTCACCTTGAAGGCCGGCGTCTTGGCGAAGCGCGCCACCACCGGCATCCCGATCCGCACCGCGTCGGGCTCGACGCCTTTGAGCCGGGACAGAAACAGCGTATCGGCGCCATCGAACTCAACGAGGATCAACGTGAACGGCGTTTCTTTGAGGAACGCCTCACCGCCGTAGTGGCAGGTCGTATAAGTATGGACTCGGCCGGTCAGCGGCATCTCATGCCACGCCGTCGGCGCCCCGCATCCCATGCAATGGGAGCGCGGCGTCGCGTAGGTGTAGCCGCATGCCGTGCAGCGGGAGCCGAGCAGCTTGCCTTTGCTCAATCCGACGAAGAACGGCGAGTCCTCGGCGTAGCTGTGGCGGTAATCAATCTCGTAGTGGTCGTGGATGATGAGGGGGTCCATTACACCGCCTCCAAGATCGAAACAGTAATGTAGGTGCCAGTGCCCGCGTGGCTGTGGATCAGGCCGCGCGTGGGGTTCTTGAGCTGCAACTTGTCGTTGCCCAAATGCTTTTTGATGGTGCGCTGCAACTGCCAGAAGGCGAAGACCGCCTGCATCAGGCCCGTCGCGCCGACCGGATGGCCGCAGGCCAGGAGCCCCCCGGACGGATTCACCGGCAGCCGCCCCTGTTTGGGCAGTTCCAACCCGTAGTCCACGCCAGGCATGAACGGCACGCCGCTCTCCACGAACTTGCCGCCTTCACCGTACTTGCAGAGGCCGAGGTCCTCGTAGGTCTGGATCTCCGAGGAGGTGTAGGCGTCGTGCAGCTCGACGAAGCTCAGCTCCTGGATCGGGTTCCGGATGCCAGCCATCTGGTACGCGAGCTTCGCCGCCATGCGACCGCCGCGGAACGAGTGCACGCCGGGATATTTGAGATGGGCGTAGTCCGACTCCCGCTCGTGCGGCAGCAGGATGACCTTCCCGTGCGGCCGGTCCGCCATACGCATCGCATCGGAGCCTGAGCCCACGCCGGTAATCTTCACGGGACGGTTACAGACCTTGGCGGCCACCTCTTCGGAGGCCAGGATGCAGACTGCGGCCCCGTCTGACATCGTGCAGATGTCTTCCATCGTCAACGGCGTGGCCACCATCGGCGATTCCCGGACCTGCTTG
>VBOD01000116.1 GCA_005877615.1 Nitrospirota bacterium
CGAGGTCGCGCTCCTGAAGGCCCGCTTCGAGTTCATCAAGCGGACGCTGGAGAAGGAGGCGCTGGAACGCAAGATCTCCGTGTACCAGTTCTCCAATCCCGGCGAGACCGTCGCGCTGCTGGCGAAGCTCGACGAGAAGCTCGGCCACCAGCTCGACGACACCGACGAGATCCTGCGCTTCCTGCTGGAGTGCAATATCCCGACGGTGCTGGAGAAGGGCGGATTCGAGCGGCTCAATGAGATCGCCGCAAGGACGTACAGCTCGTTCGACGGCCCCAAACCGTATCTCGCGGCCCCCGAGCTCGTGAGCCTCGCCATCCCCAAGGGGAGTCTGACTAACGAGGACCGCCTGGAGATCGAGAGCCACGTCACGCATACCTACCGGTTCCTGGCGACCATCCCGTGGACCAGCAAGCTGCGGCGCATTCCGGAGATCGCTTACGGCCACCACGAGAAGCTGGACGGGAAAGGCTATCCGCGGCAGATCGCCGCGCCGGAGCTCCCGATTCAAACCCGGATGATGACCATCAGCGACATCTACGACGCGCTGACCGCTTCCGACCGTCCGTACAAAAAGGCCGTCCCGGCCTCGAAGGCCCTCGACATCCTCGGGTCCGAGGCGAAGGAGGGCAAGTTGGACTCCGCCTTGCTTCATCTCTTCATCGACGCCAAGGTGTACGAGCGCACCGCGCGGGGATAGCCCCGGACCTTCACTCCGGCAGGGGCTGCCCCTTCGTTTCCGGCGCAAACGGCAAGATCAGCAGACCCACCAGATAGATCAGGGCGACGGCACTGGCCGCGCGGCCGAAGCTGCCCAGCGCCGTTACAAAATAGCCTGTGAGGAACGGACCGCCCGAGGCGAGCACGCGCCCGGCGTTGAAGCAAAAGCCCGCACCGGTGGCCCGGAGGCGGGTCGGGTAAAGTTCCGGAAGATAGATGGGGAACCCGCTGAAGATCCCGTTGTTGAAGAAGCCGAGCAAGGGCAGCAGCAGCAGCACGTGCACGTAGGCGTGCGGTGTCAGGAAGGTGATTGGTAGCATCACGAGGCTGCCCGCACACATCAGCGCGAAGACGGGTCGCCGCCCGAAGCGATCTGCGAGAGCCCCGAAACTGAGATAGCCGATCAGCGCACCCGCATTGAGCGCCATGATGGCGTAGCTCTTGTACGGCTCCAGCGCCCTGGCGTCCAAGCCCCGCATGTCCGGAAGAGCCCCGATCAGGGTGGGCGTCCAGTTCGTGGCGCCCCAGAGCCCGAACACCGCCACAAAAGCCAGCACGGATCCGACCAGCGTTGGGCGGCGGAGCTCGCCCCGAAACAGTTCCAGCAACTTCACCGGCTGTGCCGCCCCTGTCATGAGTTCCTTCGAACGGGCCTTGGCCCATCGTTCCGGCTCCTTCACCCATAAGAAAATCAAGATGGTCACAAAGGCCGGCAGGATGCCCACCAGGAACAGCACGCGCCAGCCGTATCCACGTAAGAGCAGGTTGACAGCCGCGGCCAGGAAGAAGCCCGCCGCCCAAGCGGACTGCAAGATCCCAGCCGCCTTGGCGCGCTTCTCTTCCGGCCAGACCTCTGCGACGATCACGGCTCCGGAGGCCCATTCCCCACCGACACCCAGCGCCGTCAGGAACCGATAGAGTGCGAGGTGCCACCACGTGTCCGACAGCGCCGCGAGACCGGTGAATACAGCGTAGATGAGGATCGTGAGGATCAGCGTTTTGGTCCTGCCTATATAATCGGCCAGGACCCCGAACAGGACGCCACCGATCGCCCAGCCGACGAGGAAGATGGAGAAGATAATGCCGCCGTACCAGCCGATGTCGCTGTCGCTGACCGGCGAGCTGCCCGACGCCGTCTGGAGCAGATCGTGTAACGCCGGATGGAGGACGATGGCGTAGATCGTCGCATCCATGGAATCGAAGACCCAGCCGAGCCAGGCGACGAGCAGGACCCGCCACTGGTAGGGCGTGACGCCGTGACGCCATGAGGGGGCGGTCGGTAGGGTGCTCACGGAGAAACGGCGACGATCAGACGGTCGCTCGCGGGTCGGGACGGGCCAGTACCGCTTCAGCCTGGGCCTTGCGATAGCGGAACAGCGCCTCGCGGACCTTCGGATATTTATTCGCCAGGATCGCCGCCGCCAGGAGCGCGGCGTTCACCGCTCCGGACCTCCCGACCGCCAGCGTCCCCACGGGGATCCCGGCCGGCATCTGCACCATCGAGAGCAAGGAATCCAACCCTTTCAGCGCCTTGGACTCCACCGGCACGCCGAGCACCGGCAGGGTTGTCTTCGCCGCCGTCACGCCCGGGAGGTGGGCCGCGCCGCCTGCCCCGGCGATGATCACTTCCAGCCCTCGCCGCTCGGCCGATTCGGCGTACGCGAAGAGGTGATCCGGCGTGCGGTGGGCCGAGACCACGCGCACCTCGAACGGGATGCCCAGCCTCTCCAGGGTCCCGGTGGTGTTGGCCATCGTCTCCCAATCGGATTTGGAGCCCATGATCACGCCGACCAATGGGTGCGCGCTATTGCTCTTGTGCCGTAATTTCTGTGGCGCCGCCTTTCGCATCGAGTCCCTCCGTGAACGTCCGAGCAGGCCAATCATATACGAATGCGGGCTAGGGGTCTATGCCGAACCGCGGCTCAAGGATGGCTTCGCTCCGACATTTCGGGCACCGGCTGGGCCTGGTCAGGCGGGTGCGCCCGCGAAAGACGAACCCGCAGTCCTGGCAACTTGCCGGTTCCATGCGGAACCGGCCCTGTCGAGACCCGGCCACCGATTTGACGATGTGCGCGAGATGTTCTTCAACCTGCCGTTCGGGAATGCCTAGGCTGTGCGCGAGGTCCCTGGCGGAACGCCGCATGCCAGTAATCGCTTGGACGATCTGCTGCCGGACGGTCAGCTCTGAATCAGGCCTGCCGGGCACTACTCGAACTCGGTCGGCGCGATGCCGTAGCGCAGCTCCAGGTCGAATTCGGCGATGAGGTCATTGGCGGTCTCATGCCCGAGCGCCGACCGCACCTCGCCGATCACCAGATCGATCATGGGCGCGGCATGATCGCCGAACTGAGTGATCGCGGATTGAATCCGTTGCCGCGCGTCATCGATCGTCATGCGTTTCTGTGAAGAACAGTATGGGGTGGATGAGGGGTCTCGAACCCCCAACCTCCGGAGCCACAGTCCGGCGCTCTAACCATTGAGCTACACCCACCACCAGTCGGAGAGTCGTTGCAGATGAACGTGGGAACCGCGATGAATCCTATCAAACGCGATAGGCGCGCCGCAAGGCTGCGGCGGGAAGCTTGCGGTGATCCAGCCTAATCCTCAGGACGTCAGGGCCACTTCGATTTCGGCCTGAATGGCCCGGGCGGCTTCAGCCGGGTCTGCGGCGTCGCGTATGGCCCGCCCAACGACGAGATAATCCCCGCCGGCGGCGATGGCACCGGCCGGCGTGGTGACGCGGACCTGGTCGTCATGCGAGGAGCCGACAGGACGGATCCCGGGGATCACGACGATCGGATTCTTGCCCAGTTCCCTCCGGATCATCGACGCCTCGACGCCGGACGCCACGACGCCGTCGGTGCCCAACGAGATCGCCAAGCGTGCCCTCTTCAGGACTGTGTCGCGGACGGATTCCACGATGCCCATCTCCACCAGGTCCGCTTCATCAAAGCTCGTCAGCACCGTCACGGCCAGGATCTTCACCGCGCTCCGGCCGCGGCCCTCGACGGCAGCCCGCACGGTCTGGCCGGTGGCGTGGACGCTGAGAAACGTCACGCCGAGATCGGCAGCCGCGGCCGTGGCCCGCTTCACCGTTTCTCCAATGTCGAGCAGCTTGAGGTCGAGGAAGACCCGCTTGCGCTGCGCGAGGGCCCAGCGCACGATGTCGGGCCCGGCTGCCGTGAAGAGCTCCAGGCCGATCTTCACGAACGCCACCGAGTCCCTCACGCGGTCGAGCAGGCGCTTGGCCTCATCGGCCGACGGAACGTCCAGCGCGAGGATCAGCCGCTCGCGAGGCTCAATCGCCATGAACGTTCCTTGACTTCGGAACAAACGCCGTGGTAGCACTCATGCCCTGTCTCACGAGGGAGCCATACCATGCCGGTTGTCCATAAGAACACCCTGAAGGCCGCCCGCCAGGCCCTGAAACGGCGGGCCCGGAACCGTGCGGTGCTGTCCGGTGTCAAGGGCGTGATCAAGAAGCTGCAGACCGCCATCCAGCAGAAACAGACCAGCCAAGCGACGGAACTGCTCCGCGAAGCCTCGCGAGCCTTGCAGCGTGCCGCGTCCAAGGGCGTCCTCCATCGCAATGCCGCGTCCCGCAAACTGTCCCGTCTCACCGCGCAGATGCGAAGGGGCGCGACGGCGTAGCACGGCCGGCGCCCCGGCAGAGATTCAGAACCAGGCGCTCCATCTCAAGCCGTTCCTTCCGGCGCCCTCCCCCTCCGCCTTTCAAGCGAGAGTCGATTTCGCGGAACAGCTCGAAGTCGCGGAGCATTTCCTGCGAGAATTTCCGCGCTCTCCACATATTCCGCCAGCAGGCCGCCAGGAAGCCAAGCACTTTAAGCGGAGGCTCACCCGCGTCGAGGACCTTGCCCAAAGACCGTAATGAGCTCACGCGATCTCTGCGCTGTAGGGCATCTATGAGGTCATGCACCGAGCCGCCGGTGTCTGCGCCCTGGACGGCCTCGACGTCCGCCGCCGTCACCCGCGTGTTGGGCGCTACGTAGGCCGCTAGCTTCTCCATCTCACGGCACAACACGCCGAGGGCGCCGCCGCTGGCCTCGATCAGCGACTCCCGCGCCGCCTGGTCGAGGCGAAGCCCCAGCGCGCCGGCCTGCTCCTGCACCCAGGCTGGCAGCGCCTGCGCATCGAGCGGCGCGCAGTCCACGCTCACGGCCGCCTGCTTGAGCGCCTGGAAAAATTTCACGCGGCCGTCTACTTTCCCGCCAGTCAACACGAGGCACGTGGTCTCGACCGGCGCCTCCAGGTAGGGCAGCAACCGCTCGGCTTCGTGGGCGCCCAGGGCGCCGACTTCCTTGACCACTACCAGGCGCCGCGTCGCGAACATGGGAAGGTTCCCGCAGAGGGTCAGGATCTCCGCCGCCTCGGTCTCATCCCCGTACACCACATCGGAGTTGAACACCCCGACGTTGGCGTCATCGGGTCCGAGGACCGCAGCCCGGATCGCCGCCACCGCGTCGTCCCGAAGGGGGGCCTCCTCCCCGACGACAAAATACAGCGGAGAGAGGTCGCCGGCTGCAAGCTGCCGCTTCAGCTCGTGGAGGCCGATGCCCTCCCGTTTGGCCTTCATCGCGGGTAGGTCTCCAGGACCCGTGACACGATCTGCTCCGCCATCGACTGGCAGGCTTCTTCGGTCGCCCGGTCCTGTCGCGCGCGGTTCGTGGCGAGGTCCGTGGTCTGGAAGAATTCGGCGGAGGTCCGGTAGGACTCCTGCCAGAGCACCTTGCGGCCGGCCGCATCTTCGAAGCTTACTTCCACTAGGAGAATGACGCGCTGCTCGTTGACGAATCCCTGCCGGAACGAGAGGGTCTGGAGCCCGTAGCTCCGGATGCGGCCTTTGAGCACGAAAGGCGCGGCGCCGACATCGTTGACCAGGGTCAGGCCGTCGGCCTGCAGGAACTGCCGTCGCACAAACTCAGTGACACGCTTATCCAAGACAGGCTCGAAGGTGTCGTTGTGGAAGACCGGCACCGCCAGCTGCAGCCCCCGCGCGGACCCCGGCTTGACGGTCGTGCCGAACTCGTACCCGCAGCCGGCCACAACCAGGGCGACAAGGGTGAGTACCAGGCACTTCGCGTTGCGGATCACTCGTCCCCCACCACGATGTTCACCAGCCGCTTCTCGACATACACGACCTTCTTGATCGTCTTGCCCTTGATCCACTCCCCGACCTTCGCA
>VBOD01000025.1 GCA_005877615.1 Nitrospirota bacterium
AAGGCACTCTGGTACAGCGGGCAGGAAGTGATCCACGGCGTCGGGTGTCTGGGCGGCTATTGCGGCGCGTGCGCGACGTACTACCGGACGAAGGACGACCCGAAGGTCCGAACCTGCCTCGCGTGCTCCACCGCCGTGGAGGATGGCATGTCCTTCAGCATGATGGCGCCGTTTCCGGCCCGTAAGGCGACGTATCAGATGGCTGAACTGAAGGACCCCAAGCAGGATCTCTTCAATCTCTATCCGGAAGCGCCGATGTGCCGGAACTGCAACGCGTGCACCGAGGCCTGTCCGCAGGGCATTGATGTACGGGACGGCGTCTGGAAGGCGGTCTTCGGTGACTTCAAATCCGTGTCCGAGATGTTCATGGATTGCGTGATGTGCGGGCTCTGCACGCCTGTCTGCATCGCCGATATCGCGCCCAATCTCGTGGCACTCTACGCGAGCCGCGCGCAGGGCGCGCACTTCATGGAGAAGCCGAAGCGTTTGCAGGAGCGTATCGGCGAGATCGAGCAAGGACACTATACCAAGGAATGGGACCGCATCCTCGGCATGAACGACCAGGAGCTGAAGGACGTCTGCGCAGCCATTAAATAGGTGCCGCGGCCGGGCCGCAGGCTTCCGTAGCTGCGACGTCGGGGAATCCGTTGCTCCTCTAAGTGCAATGGGTCATGAGCAGCGTGTGCACTGCCGAGGCGTCTCGGCGCCAAGGCGTTAAAAGATGCAGCTACTCGCTCTTCAGGAACTTGTCCATAAGACTCGCGATACGCGCCGTGCGCAGACACTGCCGAAGTTTCCCGCGAACGAACGCGACACCCTGATCAAGAAGTACCACCCCGATCATCGCGAGAGCGCCTACCGTCCCATCAAATTCGGTCCGAACGCCGGTGACATGACGGTGCGCGAGCTGGCCACCTTGCTCGAAGGCGACAGCCCGGTGTCGGCCGAGCTGGACCTGACACCGACCTACTCCACGGACGTGCTGGTCGTTGGCGGCGGTGGTGCCGGCTGCGCGGCGGCCCTGCATGCGCACGCGCACGGTGCCCAGGTGCTCCTCGCCACGAAGCTGCGGCTGGGCGACTCCAATACCGTCATGGCCCAGGGCGGGATCCAGATCGCAATCACCAAGGAAGACTCGCCGGTCCAGCACTTCCTCGACACGCTCAAGGGAGGGCACATGAAGAATGACCACCGGCTTCTGAAGACGATGGTGGAGGAGGGGCCGACCATCGCCAAGTGGTTGCTGGACCTGGGCGTGCTGTTCGACCGCGACCCGGACGGGAACCTTCATGTAAAGAAGGGCGGCGGGAGCTCCAAGCCGCGCCTGCTGACCTGCTCCGACTACACGGGTCTCGAGATCATGCGGGTGCTGAAGGACGAAGTGCTGAATCAGAAGATCCAGCTCCTGGAGTTCAGCGCGGCCGTCGAATTGCTGGGCGACAGCGACGGGGCCTGCACCGGCGCGGTGCTTCAGGACCTGGACAACAAGCGTTACCTGGTGGTGGCCGCCAAGACGGTCATCCTGGCCACGGGTGGAATCGGCCGCCTGCACATCCAGGGATTCCCGACCAGTAACCACTACGGCGCGACCGGGGACGCCTTGCCGATGGCCTATCGCCTTGGCGCGAAGCTGCTGCAGATCGACACGTTCCAGTACCACCCGACGGGCGCCGTGTATCCGGAGCAACTGGTCGGCGCGCTCGTCACCGAAGGCATCCGGTCGGAGGGCGGCCATCTGGTCAACGCCAAGGGCGAGCGATTCGTGAACGAATTGGACACCCGCGACGTCGTCTCCTCCTCGATCATCCGCGAGTGCGAGGAAGGCCGCGGCGTCCGCACTGTCACCGGACGGCTCGGCGTCTGGCTGGACACGCCGCTGCTCGATGTGGAATCAGGCCAGGGCACGCTGGAGAAGCATTTCCCGGCGATGGTCCGCCAGTTCAAGCGGTACGGGATCGACATCACCAAGGACCCGGTGCTGATCTATCCCACGCTCCACTACCAGAACGGCGGCGTGCAGATCGACGTGAACGGCGAGTCCGGCGTGCGCAACCTCTTCGTGGCTGGCGAGGCCTCCGGCGGCCTGCACGGACGCAACCGGCTGATGGGGAACTCGCTCCTGGACCTCATGGTGTTTGGCAAGCGGGCCGGCACCACGGCCGCCGAGCGCGCCAAGGCCATGAAGCACGGCAAGCTGACGTTGCAGCACCTCGCGCGGTTCCGGGCCGAGGCGCGAAAGCACTCGGGGGCCCTGGGGGTCCATTCGCCGATGCTGTTCCCGGACTATGCGCGGAAAGAGGGCTGAGGCGCCTGCCCGCCGCGATCCACCCGGCCAAGCAGACTTTTCCAAAGGGACCCGCATGAATATCCATGAATTTCAGGCCAAGCAGTTGTTTGCGCAGTTCGGCATTCCCGTGCCGATCGGCAAGGAGATCCGGACGCCGCGGGCGGCCGAGAAGTGGGCCGCGAAGCTGAACGCGTCCGTCTACGTCGTCAAAGCCCAGATCCATGCGGGGGGGCGTGGGAAGGCGGGCGGGGTCAAGCTGACGAAGAACTGCGCCGAGGTGCCGGCGCTGGCGAAGGAGTTGCTGGGCAGGAACTTGGTGACGCACCAGACAGGGCCGAAGGGGCGCAAGGTGCGCCGCCTGCTGGTTGAGGAGGGCGCCGGCATCGCCAGGGAGCTGTACCTGAGCCTCCTGGTGGACCGCGACTCCGGCTGGCCGGTCTTCATCGCCAGCACCGAGGGCGGCATGGAGATCGAAGAGGTCGCCGCCAAAGCCCCGGAGAAGGTGCTGAAGGAGCCGGTTGACCCGGCCGTTGGGTACCAGGGCTACAATGGGCGAAACCTTGCGTACGGTCTGGGGTTGCCGGCGCTCGAGCCGAGCATCCTCGGCTCCTTCATCGCGCTGCTCGGCAACCTGTACCGCCTCTTCATGGAGAAGAACGCGTCGCTAGTGGAGATCAACCCGCTGGTCATCACGCATGACAAGAAGCTCATTGCGCTGGACGGCAAGGTGTCGCTCGATGACAACGCGCTATTCAAGCATCCGGACTTCCAGGCGATGCGCGATCTGCATGAGGAAGATCCGCTGGAGATCGAGGCCACGAACAACAACCTGAACTACGTCAAGCTGGACGGCAATATCGGCTGCATGGTGAACGGCGCGGGGCTCGCCATGGCGACGATGGACGTAATCAAGCTGGCAGGCAGCGAGCCGGCGAACTTTCTGGACGTGGGCGGCGGCGCGACGAAGGAGACGGTGGCGGCCGGCTTTCGCATCCTGCTGAAGGACCGCAACGTGAAGGGGATCTTCATCAACATCTTCGGCGGAATCGTCCGCTGCGAGCGTATCGCGCATGGGGTGATCGAGGCGGCCAAGGAGGTGGATATCAGGATTCCGGTGGTGGTGCGGCTGCAGGGGACAAATGCCGACGAGGGGCGGAAGCTGCTGCAGGAGTCGGGGCTCAAGATCGAGGTGGCGACGGATCTGTGGGAGGCGGCGCAGAAGATCGTGGCGCTGACGGGGAAGAGGCGCAAGAAGGCGGACGCGGCCTCGTGAGCATTCTGGTCAACAAGAGCACGCGGGTGGTGGTGCAGGGGATCACGGGCAAGGAGGGGTCGTTCCACGCCACGCAGTGCAAGGCCTACGGCACGCAGGTCGTCGCCGGCGTGACGCCCGGCAAGGCCGGCCAGGCGGTCGAGGGGATCCCGGTCTTCAACACCGTCCGCGACGCGGTGAAGACGACTCAGTGTGACACGTCGCTGATCTTCGTACCGCCGGCGTTCGCCTCAGACGCCATCCTGGAGGCCGCCGACGCGGGCGTCCGGCTGATCGTCTGCATCACGGAGGGCATCCCCGTCAACGACATGGTGCGGGTGAAACGGGCCCTGCGGGGCCGTGACGTCCGGCTGATCGGGCCGAACTGTCCGGGGATCATCACGGCGGACGAGTGCAAGATCGGCATCATGCCTGGCTTCATCCACAAGAAGGGGCGGGTGGGGGTGATCTCCCGCAGCGGGACGCTCACCTACGAGGCGGTCAACCAGCTCACGACCCTGGGGCTCGGCGAGACGACCTGCATCGGGATCGGCGGTGATCCAATCATCGGCACCGGATACGTCGATCTCTTGGCGATGTTCGAAAAGGACCCGGAGACGGAAGCGGTGGTCATGATCGGCGAGATCGGCGGGGATGCCGAGGAGAAAGCTGCGGCTTTCATCAAGCAGCACATCCGCAAGCCGGTCATCGGCTTCATCGCCGGCATCACGGCACCGCCCGGGCGCCGCATGGGACACGCCGGGGCGATTATCACAGGGGGCAAGGGCACGGCCGCCGAAAAGATGGCCGCTCTGGAGGACGCCGGCGTCATCGTCGTCCGCAATCCCGCGGAGATCGGCAAGACCGTCCAGGGAGCGTTGAGCCCGCGCGGTTCGGTCTAGCCACCGCCTTTTTCCGTCATGTCACCGGTTCGGATGGGCGGCCGTGCAGCACGGACAGAATGAGCCGGCGCAAGCGGACTTCCTCTTCCGGTCTGAGAGACAAAAACTCGAGGCCGAGTCTCTTTCCGTTCACGGTCCGGACTCTGGCGTTCTCGATCTGAATCGGGGGTTCTTGTTCTGTGACCTCAATCTGCATAGAAAGGCAGAACGCCTTTGGTACCGGCACGGGGGTCTCGATCGTACAGCCTCCGATCGAGAGATCAAGCAGGGTCCCTGCAGCCAGGACCGTGTCCGTGCTGAAGGCTGGGCGGAAATAGATCGGGTACTGCACCGGAACCCGTTTGTGTTCCCGGCCGGGGCTGAAGCTGATCCGCCCGAGGATGACCAGAAAACGGTGGGAGCAGAACTGGCAGCGATAGGGGCCGATCATCAGCAACCCCCAAAGGGACTCGCGCATCCCACGGCGCGGGACCTTTTTCGCCAACGATACTCCACATTGAGGGCAGTATGGCATAGGGCAGAGTTTTTCTTGTTCGGAGTTCCTGGTAGGATACGACAAACACCCGAAGAAATCGATAGGAAACCATCTAGCCTGCAACACGTAGACAGGAGGCGTCGCATGATACGCAAACTCGTCGTAGTGCTGCTCGGAATGATCGTGCTGGTCGCGTCAGGCGCCAACGCCGGGTCCACGACCACCATCACGTGGCACGGCCATGCGGCCTTTGAGATCGGGACGCCCAACGGCGTGGTGATTTTGATCGATCCGTGGCTCACGAACCCGGTGAACCCCAAGGCCAAGGACAAAGGCGATCCGCTGGCGGATCTCAAGAAGGTCGATTACATCCTGATCACGCACGGCCATTTCGACCACGTTGGGGATGCTGTGGCGATTGCGAAGAAAACGGGCGCCCGCCTGGTCACTAACTTCGAGCTGGGCACGAACATGGGCAAGCTGCTCGGCTATCCCAAGGAGCAGATGGGTTTCGATACCCTCATGAACATCGGCGGCGAGATCACGATCGCCGACGGCGAAGTCATGGTGGCGATGACGCCGGCGGTGCACTCGAGCGGCCTGGGGAATCCGCTGGCCAAAGAGCAAGACCCTGAGATCGCCACGGGCGGCAGCGCCGCCGGGTTCGTGTTGAAGATCAAGAACGGGCCCACGATCTATCACTCCGGGGACACCGCGTACTTCAAGGACATGGAGGTCATCGGCGAGCGGTACGCGCCGGACGTGGCCCTGCTCAACATCGGCGGGCACTTCGGGATGGAACCGGAGATGGCGGCGCGGGCGGCGGCCAGCGTGAGGGTGAGGCTGGCGATCCCGATGCACTTCGGTACGTTCCCGGTCCTGACCCAGGACGCCACAGTTTTCCGTCAGGCGCTCAAGAAGCAAGGCGTTCCTTTCCGGCAGTTGCACCCGGGCGAAACGATCGCCTTCGAAGGGAAAAGGATCAAGCCGGCTGGGAAGTAGACGTTGGGAGAGGCGGAAAGCTTACAGATGAGGGTGTTCACGGTCTGTTTGTTCGTCGTTTTGACGGCTCTCTCAGTCTTTGCCGAGACCCCCACGTTCCCTCCGGATTATCCTCAATCCCTTGAACGAGAGCTCGCCGCCTTGCTTGAGGTCCGGTCGCAGAAGTCCGAGGACCCAAGCTTCTTGCTCAAGCTCGCCGGCACGTACTTCGACATGGGCAATGACCTTCTGACCGACAACGAGAAACGGATTATGGCCTACGGCGAAGCAGCCCGCCTGGCGCAGCACGCACTGGAGCTGAAGGAGGCTGACGCGGAGGCCCACTTTCTGTATGCCGCTGCCCTAGGGAAAGCAGCAGAGCTGAAGGGGATTACGGCGTCTTTGCTGAGCTTAGAGGAGATGAGGATGCATGTGACACGGGCTCTCGAGTTGCAGAAGGATCACGTTCCCGCAATCCATATGGTAGGGATGATGCTGGAGGAACTGCCCCGGTTTATGGGAGGCAATCCCGAAGCCGCCCTCGAGTACCTGGAACGGGCTGTGACATTAGATCCCACCTATACCCATGCCCGGCTGGATTTGGCGAAGATGTATGCAAAAAGAAAGAAAACCGAATTAGCGAAGCGCGAACTGCTCGCCATCGTGAACATGGATCATCCCCGGGATCCCTACGCGTGGGCAAAGGAGTACCGCCCAGAGGCGGAGCGGCTCCTTGAGTCACTAACCCACGCAAAATAGGCTCAGGCCGAGTGACATGTCCTCCCGTCACTCGCGTGGAAGCGCATCAGAGCGAGACACCCCAGAGGGTCTTGGCCGCAAGACCAATCGCGTAGGTGATGGCCACTGCGCAGGCGATGATGACCAGGTTCGTGAGAATGCGTTTTTTGATCTCCATGCCGGAGAGGAACGCCAGCACCATGGACACCAGGATGATCATGCTGCCGGCTGTGAGGAGCGAGAACAGCGCATCCTTTGCGCCGAACAGGACCGGCAGCACCGGGACCATGGCCCCGGCGATATAACTGCCGCCCACGACAAGCGCGGACCCGAGCGGCTGTTCTTCCAACTCGGCTGCGACCGTGTCTACCCCGAGGAATTGCTGTTTGGCCAGTTCCGTCGCTTTGATATCCTTCTCGGAGCTGATCGCGACATAGATGCCGGCACCCATTGAGAGCGATCCGGCCACGGCTGTGGTGAAGGCGGCGATGAGGACGGTGATCGCATCGCCGAAGGCCGCGAAGAAGCCGCTGACCGCCCCCAGGATCTCGACCAACCCGTCGTTCATTCCCAGGAAGATGTTGCGGATTCTCTCCGGATTGATTTTCCGTTCGGTCAGCTTGGTGACGACCGTGTCCTCGTGTTGGAATTCATCCACCAGGATGTCTCTGACGGCCGCGCCCAGCGGCCCGTCCTTGTAGGTCTGCCAGAGCGTCAGGTATTTCCGTGCCCCGTACACCTCAATCGCTTCCAGGACCAGATGGACTGCGGGCGTGCCGAAGAGGCGGCACGCCAGGATAATGGCCCGGAGCTTGAGGCGACGCGGTAGATCGAGGGTGGTGAGCGTGAGGTTGAAGAAACCCTGCCAGAAGGCGAAGTGAGTAGTCTCGACCCGGATCAACTCGTCGAGGACCTTCTGGACGTCACCTTCCGTCAGGTCCCGAAGGGCCTTGTACAGCGACAGGTCAAAGAGCTCATCCAGGATGAGCCTTCTCGCAAGCCTGTCATCGTGCTGGTGCGGCTTCAGCGGACTCAATTATTTCGTTTAGAGCAATTTCTGTCGATGGTCCTGAAGCAACCGCTCTTCGAGGCGCTTGATTCGTTCTTCCATCTGTAGGCGTGTTCGACTCATTTCCTCCAATTGCACCAGTAAAGACTGTCTTTCTCCTTGGAGCGGGGCCAGCTGCTCCAGCGCCTGAGAGTGTTCTTGACTCTCACGCTCCAGCTGGTGCAACAGGTACTGCCTTTCTTCCTGGATCTTGGTCAGTTCGTCCCGCATCTGGACCCCCTCGTGTCGCAGCGCTTCGATCTGCTCTAAGGAGGTCTGGTGTTGTCGATGCTCTTGAGCCAACTGCTCTTCGAGGCGCTGGATTTGTTCCTGTGGCGGGGTATGTCCTTGACGCATTTGCTCCAATTGGGTGAAGAGTGACTGCTTTCCCACCTGGATCTGCGACAACCGCTCCTGCAGCTGATCGCGCTCCTGGCTGAGCTTCTCGATCTGTTCCCTGTACGTCTGGTTTTCGATCCGCTCCTGGGACAGCTCTGCGTCGTGGCGCTGGAGTCCTTCCTCCAGCAGCGCATACGTTTGACGCGTTTGCCCCAACTGTGTCAGAAGCGACTGCTTCTCCCCCTCTATCTGAAACAGTCGTTCCTGCAGCTGGTCGCGCTCTTGTCGGAACCTCTCAAGCTGCTCCCTGTCCACCTGGTTTTTTCCCTGCTCCTGAGACAACTGCCATGTCACCCGCTGGAGCTCTTCCTCCAGCTGAGTGTGCGCTTGGCGGATCTTCTCCCATTGGTCCACAAGCAACTGCTTCTTCTCCTTTGTCTGCGATAACTCAACTTCTTGGGCGTGAAGTCGTCCCTGCAACTGTGTGCGCTGCTGACGGACTTGGTCGAGTTGCTCAACTAAGGACTGCCGTTCTGTCTGCGTCCGTGACACTTGCTCCTCCAGGCGCTGCACTCGATCTTTCGTTGCATTCAACTGCGCATTCATGTCTTGATTCTTCAAAAGTGTTCGCAGAACAAAGGGCAATTCAGTCAAAAATGCAGGAGACTTCTTCGAAATATAAAAATCTGCGCCAAAGTGCAGCACCTGCATGCCGAGAGTCATATCGTTGCAATCGGCTTGAATAATAATGGTTGCCATCGGGGCTTGCCGTTTGAGCTCGGTCAGCGTCGCAAGCCCACTCTGACGAAATAAGTCCACATCAGCAAGGATAGTATGCCATTCCCACTTGGCTGCTCGTTGCACCGCTTCGTCGGCTGAGTACACCACCTCAATCCGGCTGTCGGGAAAGAATGCGCGCAGACTCAAAGTCACGTCCTTGGCTTCTTGAGCCTGCTCGTTTGCGATGAGGACATTCAAAGGAGGTATGTCTGACATGACCACCTCAAACTTTGTCAGGTGGGAGCCAAGGGGAAAGCTCTGGATTAGAAGTCGTGACGTCTTCTTTTTTTGAGCTTCCGACTTCTCTGCTCGTAATTTTCTATGACAAAACCGAGCCTTCTCAGGAATTCGTGGGCTTCGGATCCCGCGAATTTTTCGCTCGACAACCCTGTGGCTGCGCTGATTGCCTGCTTAATGGAATAATCTTTCCCATGGATATGGACCGTGAAATCACGCGAGGGCAGGGGATCAACCCTCTTTAACGCATTCAAAATATCCTCTTTCTCCAAGTGGTATTCCTTTCCATGCAGCTTGACGTACGCCATGGTTTATTCCCCTCAGCATGCTTGACAGAGAATGTTGACACGGCCTCGGTACCTTGGAGCAAGAACGCTATCTTTGTGAAATTCTATGAAGGATACGCTGAATGGATAAAAAAAGCGACTTTTCTGGTTTGACTTTGCCCCCTACCTCCGGGCGTACTTGCCGATCAGCTCAACCTGTTGCAGAAGGTGCCCCTGCAGCGCTTTTTCCAGGTCCTTCTTGGTCGTGCTCGGCGGCAGGTTCAGGCTGGTGTCGAGCGCGTACAACTTGAAGAAGTAGCGGTGCGTACCGGATGGCGGGCAGGGGCCGCCGTAGCCGATGCTGCGAAAGTCCGTCGTGCCCTGCTTCATTCCGTTCGGAAGCGAGTCCTTTTTCGGCACGCCTTCCTCGAGGCCGCGCGCGTTCGGCGGGATGTTCCACGCCACCCAGTGCACCCAGGTGCCCATCGGCGCATCCGGGTCGTCGGCGATGAGCGCCAGGCTCTTGGCCCCTGCCGGCACGTCGGACCAGCTCAAGGGCGGGGACACGTCCGGTCCATCACACGTGTACTTCTTGGGGATCATTTCCCCAGCCGTAAACGCTGAGCTTTTCAGTTCCATGGTGTGACCTCCATACCTAACCTTCGACAAGCTCAGGGCGCAAACGGCGGAAGGTTAGGGCTTGGGGCGATAGCGGCGGCTCACCCCATCTTCATCGCCTCATTCACTTCGGCGATGGTCTGTCGGGCGACGGCGCTGGCCTTCTTGGTCCCCGCGGCAATCACTTCGTCAACGAGCTTCGGCTTCTGCACGAGCTCGCGCCGCTTCTCCCAGATCGGGGTGAGGCGGGCGACCAGCGCGTCCGCGAGCAGGCCTTTGCAGTCAAGGCACCCGATCTCGGCCGTCCGGCACTCCTTGTTCACCCGGTCGATGACGGCCTGCTTGGACGCCGACTTGTGGAGCGTGAAGACCGGGCACACGTCGGGGTTGCCCTTGTCCGTCCGCCGGACGCGGGCGGGATCGGTCACCATCGTCTTGAGCTTGGCCCGGACGGTCGCCTCGGAGTCCGAGAGGTTGATCGTGTTGTTGTAACTCTTGCTCATCTTCCGGCCGTCCGTGCCGGGGACCTTCGGGATCTCCGTCAGGAGGGCCTGGGGCTCTGGGAAGACCGGCTTGTAGAGGGCGTTGAAGCGCCGGGTGATTTCCCGCGTCAGCTCGAGGTGGGGAAGCTGGTCCACGCCCACGGGCACGTAGTCGCCTTTGTACAACAGGATATCCGCGGCCTGCAGAACGGGGTAGCCGAGAAATCCGTAGGTGGACAGGTCGCGCCCCTCAAGGTTCTCCTGTTTCTCCTTGTACGTAGGGTTCCGCTCCAGCCACGGCACCGGCGTGATCATGGAGAGAAGCAAATGTAAGATTGCATGCTCCGGGACGTGGGACTGGATGAAGAGCGTCGAGCGCTCGGGGTCGAGGCCTGCGGCCAGCCAGTCGATGAGGACCTCGCGGGTGTACTCACGGATGCGGGCGGTGTCCTCGTAGTTCGTCGAGAGCGCGTGCCAGTCGGCGACGAAGTAGAAACACTCGTGCTCGGCTTGGAGGCGCAAGAAGTTGTCGAGCGCGCCGAAGAGGTTCCCCAGATGCAACACACCGCTCGGCTGCATTCCGCTCAGGACACGTTTGGCCATGGTCCGTTTCTATCCGATTTACGAAGTAAAAGTCGAGATGATCGTAGTCGTCAGCGCGTTGACCAGCGGTCCCATCACCATGCCGAACAGGTGGATCTGGGGATCGGCGACGACCAGGAAGAAGATGATCAGCATCCCGTAGGGCTCCAGGCGGCTGAGCGCTTCGGCCTGGCGCGGGGGGAGGAGGCTGACCATGATCCGGCCGCCGTCCAGCGGCGGGATGGGGATCAGGTTGAAGACCAGGAGCACGACGTTGATGAGGACCGAGTACGTGCACATCCAGGCCAGGGGCACCAGGATCATGCCGAGCAGGTTTCTCCGAACGCCGGGCCCGCTGGTGGAGATGGAATCGGCGACGGACGGGTCAATGGCCAGGACGGCGCTGAGTGCGAGGGCGCTCGCGATGGCCAACATTAGATTCATGCCGGGCCCCGCGGCGGCCACTAGCGCCATGTCGCGGCGCGGATTGCGCAGGTTCCAGGCGTTGACCGGCACCGGCTTGGCATAGCCGAGCAGGATGCCGGAGGGAAAGATCAGGCAGAGCAGCGGCAGCAGGATCGTTCCGAACAGATCGATGTGCGCGACGGGGTTGAGCGTCAGCCGCCCTTCCAAGCGAGCCGTGGAATCGCCATAGCGGTCGGCGACCCAGCCGTGCGCGTACTCGTGGAACACCATGGCCAGGAGCAGCGGGAGCGCCATGTACGAGATCGTATGGATGATCTGGCCCATGTGGTTCATCGCATGTCCATCAGCGGCACGAGCCTGCCATTCTTGACCTGAATGAGCACGTAGCGCCGCTCCAGGTAGCCCGCCGGGTTCATGGTCAACGGCCCAATGAGACCGGGCGCGTTCTTGACGTTCTTGAGGCTCTCCCGGAGGGCGCGGCCTGTCGTCGCTCCCTTCAGTATACCATCCAAGACCAGCTTGGTGGCTTCATAGGCCTGCGCGGCAAAGGCTGTGGGGGGCTGCTGAAAGTGCTTCCGGTACTGCTCGACGAAGTTTCGCACGGCTGGGTCGGGGCTGTCCACGAAAAAACTGTCCGCGAAGATAGCCTCTTCGACCGCGCGGGCGTCGATGCTGAACAACTCCGGCGTGTCCATCCCGTTGGTCCCCAGGAGGCCCACCTTGGCGGCATAGAACCGGATCTGGCCGGCGATCAAGCTCACTTTCTGGGCCTCGCCCGGGAGGAAGATCGCGTCGAAACCAGGGACGTAGATCTTGGTCTCCTTGGCGCCTTTCTTCTGAGGCGGGGTTGGGGGAGCCTCCATCTTGTGAGGCGGGGTTGGGGGAACCTCCAACTTGCCGTAGCGCTTGAGGTCGGCCTCCTTGATGCGTTTGATGGGGGGGCCGAAATCGTTATCGTCGGGTTTGTACGTGTCGACGGCGATGATCTCCCCGCCGAGGCGGTTGATTTCTTCCGCGAAGGCTTGCGTCATCTCCGCGCCGTACTGATCCCGCGGGGCAAGGATGCAGAAGCGTTTCCAGCCCAGCGGGCCAGTCGCGTAGGTGGCAAGGTCCCGCACGAGCGCGCGGCTGTTGACAGCGGTGTTGAACAGGTACTGGCCGAGGAGCTGCACCTCGGGGAGAGTGGCCGTCGGCGTGATGAAGACCACTTCATAGGCATCCGCGGCGGCCGCCACCGTCTTCACCTCGCGGCTCAGCAACGGACCGATGACGGCGGTCGGTTGGTACTCGTTCAGCAGGTCGTCGAGCTCGGACGTCAGGACCTGCGTATCGCTTTTGGTATCCTTGACGACGAGGCCCACCGCCAGTTGCGGGATGGCTTCGGTGACCTCGGCGAAGGCGATCTGGATGCCGTTCAGCACGTCGGTGCCGTACGGGCTCAACGCGCCCGAGAGGGGCAGCAGGGCGCCGATGCGGTACGCCATGCTCTTGAGCTTCTTCCGTTGCGTGGTCAGGATGGCATCCACGGCGGCGGCCTGCTCGTGCAGAGGGAACTGGGTCAAAAAATCGCGGGCGGCGCGGGCTAGTTTGAAATCTTCGCCGGCCGATCCGTAGAGCTCGATCAGCCGCAGCAGCGCGATATCGGACGGGAACGTGCGGGGATACTTGTCCGCGAAGTGACGGAGGTCCTTCTCGCCGAGTCTCGATTTGACGGTCTCGACGATGCGCTGCTCTATCGGGCGCCGTTCCTGCTCGGGGACAAGCGCGCGGGCCTCGACGGCGGTCTCCACCATCCGGACATAGTCTTGGTTGGCGAGGTAGACCTCTTCCAGTTGCTGGAGCAGGATCCGCTTCACGGCCGGGTCCGTCGTCTGGCCCTTGGCTTCGAGCAGCAGGGGCAGCGCGGCGTTCAGTTGCCCGGTCGTGAGCAGGGCCGAGATCAACCCCAGACGGGCCTGGGGACGCAGGTCGGAGGCGGGATACTCCTCCAACAGGCGCCGGTAGTACGCGCCGGCCTCCTCGTAGTTCTTTTGGCCGCTCAGGACCTTGCCGATCAGGAGGTAGGCCTCGGGGATGTGTTCGCTCTGTGGCGAGGCCGCGATGACTTTCTGTAGGATCTCGACGGCCGCGTCAGCGCTGCCTGCCTCGGCCAAGCCGCTGGCTTTGTCGATCTGGGCCTTGACCTCCTCCTCGGCCTTGGACGGGGCAGGCCGCGGCTTGGGTTTGGCATCGAGAGGCGCGCCGCCTGTCAGGAGCAGGCCGGCCGCCAGTGTGGCAATAGCGCAGAGGCGCCCGGCTCTTCTCACGGATTGGGAAGGGAACCGCGCCAAGGGTTATGAAGTGAGGTGTTCGGAGCGCACGTGCATGAGACGTAGAATCACTATAAAGAGCGGGGCGAAATGAAGTCAAGCAAGGCGTGTGGTAGACTTTCCGTGAGGTGTGAGGCGTGAGACGTGAAGGGAGAAGTATGGTGGTGATGGGGGCGGGCGTGTTCCTGCTTGTGGCTGGCCTATCGTTGGCGATGGCCGCGGAGGGCGATCTGTCGAAGGCCATCATTGCCAAGGACGGCATGGCCATGGTTCTGGTGCCGGCCGGGGAATTCTGGATGGGGCTTCCAGAGGGCGTGGGGCTGGACGACGAGCAGCCCCGTCACAGGGTCTACCTGGACGCGTACTATATCGATAAGTACGAGGCCACGACGGAACGGTACGCCAAGTTCCTAGAATTCGCGGGATGGCAGAAGCCGTTGAACTGGGACACGGTCAAATTTCCGGACCATGCCAATCGTCCTGTCGTCGGAGTGACCTGGAGCGATGCCGACGCCTACTGCCGGATTAATGGGCGGCGGCTCCCCACCGAAGCCGAGTGGGAAAAGGCCGCCCGCGGGACGACTGAGCGGCCGTTTCCCTGGGGGACGAAACCCCCAAGCCCGACGCTCGCCCTGTTCGGACAGATGACCAAGTTTTCCTACGATCTCCTCAAGCCCGTCGGCAGCTATCCGGGAGGCGAAGGGCCGTACGGCGCCTTCGATCTGGCGGGCAACGTTGCGGAATGGGTCCAGGACTGGTATGACGGCGAGTACTATCGGGAGAGCCCCGAGAAGAACCCGCAGGGGCCGCGGACGGGTCAGTACAAGATGGTGCGGGGTGGCTCGTGGTCCGACATGCCGGTCTATCTCTTGTCAGGCAGCCGCACCTCCAAGCTCCCGCCGGAGACTCGCAACGCCTTCATCGGCTTCCGCTGCGCGCAATCTGCCAAGTAAGCTGAAATAATTTTTGGCGGGTGGCGCCGAGCGGGACCCTGGCGGAGGGCGTCTGATGGGCGAATCGTCATACGCCCACACATCGGATGAGAAATGTTTCTGTTTTCGTAGGGGCGGACCTATGTGTCCGCCCGGAAGAGGGCAATCACACAGGATTGCCCCTACCTATTTCAGCGACACCGCGTTCCCGCCACAGTCGATGTCTTCTCCGCTGCGGGGCGCGTCGTCTCCGATCTTCCAGTGTTTGGGGGTCACCTCGAAGGGGCGGCCTTTGATGGAGTAGAGTCTCGCCTTGTGAATCTGGACGTGGTCCTTGCCCAGGAACTTCACTTCCAGCAGCACCTCCTCGGTCTCGCGGCGCAGTACCTTCACGACCGATGGCTCGGAGCGCATCTCGAATTCTCCCTGGATGTTCATGGCGAGGCTGCTCTCGGAGATCTTGCCCACCATATTCCCTTTCTGGTCGTAGACAAAGCCGCGCAGCGTCATCTCGCTATAGCGCCGATTGAACTCAAACAAGAGATGGCTCATGCCGTCGATCTCGATGCTGTTCGAGGAGTTCCGGTAGCGATTGGAGCCGATGTCGAAGTCCATGCCTTACGCCTTTCCCTCGATCGCTTGAGCCTGCTGGAAGCTCATGATCTTGATCGTCGCCTCCCGCACCTCAGTAAAGATCACCTTGATGGTCTCGCGGAAGTTGTCGGCGTCGTGAGGGTCCGTGAGCGGTTTCCCCAGCATCTGCAGCGCGGCTGCCTCTCCGAGCAGCCGGTAAGGCGTCTTATAGGGTTTGTTCGTGTCCTCGCCTTCGATCGCCGGCCCGTACAGCCGGTACCGGGCGGGCAGGTTTTTCTTGTGTTCGTCGGCAACCTCCTGGCCGGCCTGCTCCGCGATATGGGAGAGGACCGTCGAGTGGAACGCCTTGAGGATGGCCGTGGTGCGCTCGGAGTCCGCGGCGGAAAACGTGCCGCACCCGTTGGTGATGGCGAACAGGATGAGATAGGTGAGTTCCCACTCCGTGACGTTGAGTTGGAGCTGGTCGAGGGCCGTTAGGTTTACCACCTTGCCGATATACTGCTCCAGCCAGTTCTGTTCGACGATGCCGAAGGCTAGGTCGGAAAGCTCCCGGCCGACCTCCTCCGGCGACGCATGCGGCATGGATCAGAACGCTTCGATCTTGCCGAGGTGGCAGTGATCCATCCTGATGAGGTGGAAGCGGCCCTGGTCGTCAGCCACCAGGAACCCAGGCAGGTTTCCATTGCCCGGCAAGAGGACTTCCAGCACTGGATAGGTCGCGGTATGGGTAAAGGCCGGGTGGGACTGGCCGTTGCCCTCGACGATGTCAGTAATGGTGAAACGCCTCATGCCGTTCTCTCCGTTGCTCCGCGGTGAAACTATCTTGAGCATACCGAGTATACCATGGCGCGCCTCCGAATCAAGACTAAGCGCACGAGTTTGACGATCTCCACCAGACATGCTATCAGAGTCGGGCCTTTCCATGGTTCCTACACAGAGAGACACTCCTGTCATGAGCACACGTCAGAAGCTCGTCTGGGTTGCCGCGCTGTACTTCGCCGAAGGCTTTCCGTTCGGCGTGGTCATGGATGCAATCCCTGTCTACCTGCGCCTGCAAGGCGTGAGCCTTGTCGATATCGGCTTGTTGGGCCTGGTTGGGCTCCCATGGACGCTCAAGTTCCTCTGGGCGCCCGCCGTGGACGTCTGGGGCCACCGACGCACGTGGGTCTGGGTCTGCCAAGCGCTGATGTGTCTGCCGCTCGTCATCCTTGCCGGCTCGCACGCCCAGGAAGGCATCTGGATCCTCTGGAGCGTCCTGATTCTGTTCGCCATCTTGTCGGCGACCCAGGATATTGCGATCGACGCGTACACGATCGAGTTGCTCGAGAAGCACGAGATGGGCGTCGCCAACGGCGTGCGGGTGACCGCCTATCGCATCGCCCTGATCGCAGCCGGCGGGCTCGTGGTGGCGGCGGCCGGGCTCGCGGGTTGGGGCATGGTGTTCATCGGTGCGGCCGTGCTGATGGGCCTCCTTTCCATGATCTCTTCTCGGGCTCCGCTGGCTGATGCCACGACTTCCGCAGCGCAACCGCGTCCACCGCGCTCAGCGTCCGACGCCATCCGCGCTCCGCTGGAGCAGTTTTTCGCACGGCCTGGTTTCCTGGCCGTGGTGGCCTTCGTCTTGACCTTCAAGCTGGGCGATATGGCCATCGGCCCCATGATCAAGCCCTTCTGGGTGGACCGGCAGTTCACGCCGATCCAGATCGGATTGGTGCCGGGCACGTTTGGTGTCGTGGCGACGATCGGGGGCGCGTTGATCGGGGGAAGCCTGACCAGCCGGTGGGGGATCTTCCGGGCGCTTTGGGTGCTCGGCATTTTCCAGGCGGTGTCCAACCTAGTCTATGCCGCGGCCGCGGCGCTGCCGCCGAATACGGCGCTGATGTACGTCGCCTCGATGGTGGAGTCGTTCTGCGGGGGACTGGGCACGGCCCCCTTTCTGGCGTTTCTCATGAGCATTTGTTCGAAGGCCCACGCGGCCACACAGTATGCTCTCTTGAGCGCGTTGTTCGGCCTGACTCGCGCCCTCTCTGGGGTATTTTCAGGAGTGGCGACCGAGGGAATGGGCTACGCCGCCTACTTTACCGCGACGTTCTTCCTCGCGTGGCCAGCGTTCCTCTGGCTGCCGTGGGTGAAGGACTGGGCAGGGGATGGACGGGAGAGCCAGACACCCTGACCCTCCCGTCATAGTCAGATCACTTCGGCTCGGCGTTGACCTTGGTGGCGTTTTTGATCTGGTTCTCAGTGACACCCTTGGTCGTGACGTGATGCGGAGCGACGACTTCAGGCAGCCGCGAGTCCTGACTATGTTTGATCTGGTCTTGGTCTCTGATGTCTCCCTCGGCCGCCTTGGTCTGATCCTTCAGCAGCTTGGGAGCATCTGCAGCAGACTTTTCCGCCGCGGCGTTGCCGGTGGCCGTGGTGCCTCCATCCGGATTGGGATAGCCTTCATGTCTCTTCTTCAGCAGGGCCGGATTGGCGAACACCGACGCGGCCATGAAGATGAATCCTGTCACGAGTGCGATCGCAAGCAGCGAGCGTTTCATGGGGTCCCTCCTTACTCAATAGAAATGGATAAAACCGTTTCGTCGAAACCGACGATAACTTGGTTCATTGGGCTCTGTCAAGGGGCTAGGACCGGTGATGGCGCCGCGGGCCACGGCCTCGGGGGCGGGCGGCGGCATAGGCCGGCAGGCGGATGATGACGGCTGTGCCCTGGTCCGGCCCGCTGGCGATGGAGATCTGCCCCCGGTGCTCTTCGATGATCTTCTTGACGGACGCCAGTCCGAGCCCGGTGCCGGCGGCCTTGGTGGTGAAGCCGGGCTCGAAGATCTTGCCGATGTGCTCGGTGGGAATCGGCGCGCCGTCGTTCTGGATCGTGATGGCCACCTCGTGCCGCCCGCGCGCGCCCTTGTGGGGCACCGCCTGGAGATGAATGTGCCCGTGGGTCGTCATGGCTTCGAGGGCGTTTTTGAGGATGCTCAGGAAGACCTGCTGAAGCTTGCCCTCGTCCACTTTGACGGCCGGGAGCGAAGGCGAGAAGTCCCGGGTGACCGTGATGGCATTCTTTCCCAGGTCCTCGGTGATGACCGCTAACGCGCTCTCGAGAACCTCGGGGATCCGGACTACGCGCGGGTGCAGGTCCAGTGGTTTGGCGAAATCGAGGACCTCATTAAGGATGGCCTCGATGCGGGTCAGTTCCAGGTAGGCCTTCTCGACCCGCTGCAGCACCTCCGCGCTCGTCGGATGCTCAGCGGCTGTGTCCCGCCGGACGGTCTCTTCCATTTCGAGACGGGTTTTGGTCAGGGGGCGCTGGATTTCCTGTTCGAGGAAGGCCGTCACTTCTCGAATGGCCTGTTGCCGCTCCTGCCGGAGCATCAGTTCGTGGGCCTCCTGGGGATCGTGAGCGAGCATGGGGCCGGCGGCCGGCCCGGCCAGCTCGACGCTGCTTGCGGCGTCGTTTCGTTCCAGTAGGGGAGCGGCGGCTGAACCTGGCCCCACCGTGAGGAGCAGGGCGGTTAGTTGCTCCAACTGAGGAGCGGCGGCCCTGGCCATGTCCGCGTTGTAGACATCCGGCGTCTTTGATCCCAGGAGAATGGTTCCGATGAGGTCCTGTCCCTTTTTGAGCGGCAGGACTATCGCCGTCTTGAATTTGTCCTTGTACAGCTCCTTATAGTCCAGGAATCGTCCTTGGGTGGAGGCCAGATCCCGGTCCACCCGCGGCTTTTTATGCCGGATGACCCACCCGGCGGCGGACCCTTCCAGCGTCAGCGTCTGACCTTGTCGCCATTCGCAGTGCCCCGGTGTATGGGCCAGGAGGGTCGTGAGGGTCTTCGAACGTGGCTCGTGCCGGGTCAAGAGCGCGCGGTCGTACGGGATCAGGGACCGAAGCTGGGCCATCAGGGGTTCGAGGCCCCCGGCCCCGGTCTCTGCACTGGGTGCCGCGGCTGGAACCGCGCCGAGGGCCGGCACGCCGGCCTTCACCAGCGCCGCCTCAAGCTCCTCGGCTGCTTCCGCCAGATTTCTCCGGTCCTTGTCCGAGAACGTGACGATGTCCTTGCGCCCGATCACGAGGGCCCCGCAGACCCGCTTGGAGACCTGCAGGGGAATGGTGAGGAGCGAGCGGTGGGAGGGGGCCGTCATCCGGATGCGGACCGTCCGCTGCCGGGAGCCGCCGTTGCCCGCGGCGCCGTCGAACCCGACCTCCGGATGCGACAGCGCCCTCACGACGGCCTGGATCTCTCGAGGGACGAAGCCCCGGTGCGCGTGAGACACAAAGGGGCCGAACCCGTCCTCCTTGAGCGCGATCAGGGCCATGTCGGCGCCCAGCTCGTTCAGGGTGGTGTTGAACGCTTTCTGCAAGGACGACGGTAGTTGCACCGTTCAAGGGTCCTCGGTACGTGATGCGAACTTCACGTCATTGTAGCAGCGTCTGGTGGGGCTCGCAATCATCCGCGCACTCGTGTTGCAAGGGCTGGGGGAATGTAGGATACTACCGCCGCGCGTCCGTCGGCTGTGCTTCTGGAGAGGTCACCGGTGATTCTTCGCGCCGGCTTCATCGTGGTTCTCGTTGCGGCGGGCCTCGCGGTGTGGTTGGGCGATGCAGCCGGTCAGCGGCTCAAGCAGAAACCCGATCTTGACGCGGGCGAGCGCATCTACAAGCAGAACTGCATTAACTGCCATGGGCCCTCCGGCAAGGGCGACGGCGCGGCGGCGGAGCAGTTGAATCCCAAGCCGACGGATTTGACGTCACCCGCCACGCAGGCCAAAAAAGACGCCGAGCTGTTAGAGGTCATCAAGGTCGGCCGCCCCGGTACAGCCATGCCCGGCTGGATGAGCGAGATCGATGAGCGCGAGTTGCGGGACGTGCTGGCCTACATCCGCACGCTGAGCGGTCAGTAGCGATGGAATTCACGGGCGTGGTGGTGGCGATTCCGGGAGGGACCGGTGGCCTCGGCCGGGCGGTGACCCTCAGCTTCCTCCGGGCGGGCGCGACGGTTGTGACCACTTGCATGGTGCCGCCCGAGCAGGATCGACTTGCGAAGGAGGCCGGGTCGCTGTCGGCCCGCCTGAGCTGCCTCAAGGTCGATGTGACGGATGAGGGCGCGGTCAAACGGTTCGCCGAGGAGATCGTCGCCCGCCACGCCCGAGTGGATGTCCTCGTCAACATCGTGGGCGGGTTTGCGGGCGGGAAGCCTGTCTGGGAAACTGATCAGGCGACCTGGGACCGCATGCTGAGCCTCAACCTCAAATCGGCCTATCTCTGTGCCAAGGCCATCGTGCCGCAGATGATCAAGCAAAATCGCGGGTGGATCGTGAATGTGGCGTCCCGGTCGAGCCTGAAGGGCGACGCGGGGCTGTCTGCCTACGCCGCTTCCAAGGCGGCCGAGTTGGTCCTGACCCAGAGCTTGGCGGAAGAGCTCAAGCCGTACCGCATCAACGTCAACGCGGTCCTGCCCAGCATCATTGATACGGAGGCCAACCGCCAGGCGATGCCCAACGCGGATCACAGTCTGTGGCCCAAGCCGGAGGCCATCGCCAAGGTCATTCTCTTTCTCTGCTCGCCGGACGCCGAGGTGATCCACGGCGCGGCGATTCCGGTGTACGGACGCGTGTGAGCACCCTCATCGACTTCGGACGGGACGTCTGCGGGGACCTGAGCCAGGCTGAGAGCTGCGAGTGGTTGGTCACCAACGGGCTCGGGGGGTACGCGTCTGGCACGGTCGCCGGCCTGCTGACGCGCCGGTATCACGGCCTCCTCGTGGCGGCGCTGAAACCGCCGGTCGGGCGCACGCTCCTGGTCGCTAAGCTCGATGAGACCGCCGAGCATGGCGGGCGCAGTTACCCGCTCTTCACGAACCGCTGGCACAACGGTTCGGTTTACCCTGATGGCTACCGCTATCTCGAACGGTTCCGGTTGGAAGACACGGTGCCGGTCTGGACGTATGCCCTCGCCGACGATCTGCTGGAGAAGCGGGTCTGGATGGAACCGGGCGCGAATACCACCTACCTGCGCTACGCGCTGGCGCGCGGCTCCGGGCCCGTTGCCCTGCGCATCAAGACCCTGGTGAATTACCGCGACCACCACGGCAGCACGCGGGGGAGCGGTTGGCAGATGCGCGTCACAGCCGAGGACCGCGGGCTCACCGTGGTGGCGTACGACGGCGCCGTCCCGTTCCATCTGCGGTCGGAGGGGGGACGGTGCGAGACGGCGCATGACTGGCACTGGGGGTTCGACCTTGCCGTGGAACGTGCCCGAGGCTTGGAAGACCACGAAGATCACCTGCACGTCGGGACGATTCACGGGACGGTCGAGGAGGGGAAGCCGCTCACGATTGTCCTCAGCACCGACCCCAGCGTCTCCTTAGATGGCGCGAAAGCCCTTGAGCGGCGCACGCGTCAGCAGCGCACGCTCCTTGGCGCCTTTGGCAAGGCGCACCCGGCTCCCGCGAAAAACGCGCCGGCGTGGGTGGAGCAGACGATCTTCGCCGCCGACCAGTTCATCGTGAGTCGGCCTTCCCCGGCTGACTCCGACGGCCAATCCGTCATCGCGGGCTACCATTGGTTCGCAGACTGGGGCCGCGATACGATGATCGCGCTGCCAGGGCTCACGCTGACGACGGGACGTCCCGCGATCGCCTGCCGGATCCTGAAAACGTACGCTGCCTTCGTGGACCGGGGCATGGTGCCCAATCGGTTCCCCGATGCCGGCGAGACGCCCGAGTACAACACCGTGGACGCCTCGCTCTGGTACGTAGAGGCGATCCGCGCCTATCATGCGGCAACGGGTGATGACCGCCTGGTGCGGGAGCTGTTTCCCGTGCTGGGCGAAATCGTGGACTGGCACCGGCGCGGCACCCGCTACGGCATCCACTTGGACCATGCGGACGGGCTACTCCGGGCCGGCGAGGAGGGCGTGCAGCTCACGTGGATGGATGCCAAGGTCGGAGGCAGGGTCGTCACGCCGCGCATGGGCAAGCCGGTGGAGGTGAATGCCCTCTGGTACAATGCGCTACGGACCATGTCGGCGCTCTCCCGCGTCGCCAAGAAGCCGGCCGGTGAGTATGACGAGCTGGCCGCTCGCGCGAAGGCCGGGTTCGACCGGTTCTGGAGCGATTCCCTGGGCCACTGCTATGACGTGCTGGACGGGCCGGACGGGGACGATCCGTCCTTGCGGCCGAATCAGATTTTCGCAGTGTCGCTGCCGGCCAGTCCCTTTGGGGAGGACCGGCAGAGGGCCGTCGTGGACGTCTGCGCCCGGCACCTCTTGACGTCGTATGGGCTGCGGAGTTTGGCGCCAGCTCACCCGGCGTACGTGGGTCAATACGGCGGGGACCAGCGCAGCCGCGACGCGGCCTATCACCAAGGCACGGTCTGGGGCTGGCTGCTGGGCCCGTTTGTCACGGCGCATCTCAAAGTGTATCGCGATCCGGTCCGCGCGCAGTCTTTTCTGGAGCCGATGATCCGCCATCTCCAGTCGCACGGACTCGGGACCCTCAGCGAGGTCTTCGACGGCGATCCCCCCTTCACGCCGCGCGGGTGCATCGCGCAGGCCTGGACCGTGGCCGAGTTGCTGCGAGCGTGGGAGACGCTGGTGACATTCAAGAAGGGTACGCCGGCATCCGCTCGCAAAAGGAAGCGGTGAGATGGACCAGGGCACGCTCAAGAAGATGGCGGCTGACGCGGCGGTGGAGTACGTCAGGGATGGCCAGATCGTGGGGTTGGGGACCGGCTCCACGGTCCGCTATGTCGTGGCCAAGCTGGCCGAGCGGATCAAGAAGGGACTTCGCATCCAAGGCGTGGCCACGTCCCTCGAGACGGCGCGTCTGGCGCATGAGGCCGGGATCCCGTTGCTGGCCGATGACGCCGAGTGGGTGGTGGATCTGGCCCTGGACGGGGCGGATCAGGTGGACCCCCGGTTGAATCTGATCAAGGGCGGCGGCGGCGCGCTTCTGAAAGAGAAGATCGTGGCGGCGGCGGCCACCCGCTTCGTCGTCGTGGTGGATGAGACCAAGCGGGTGCCGGTCCTCGGTGGGGCGTTTCCCCTGCCGGCGGAAGTCGTCCCGTTCGGGTGGCGGAGCCTCGCGAAGCGCTTGGAGCGGCTCGGTTGTTGCGTTGCGCCACGGATGAAAGACGGCGCGCTCTTTGTCACCGAGGCGGGACACTACATCCTGGATCTGTGGTTTCCGAAGATCGACGATCCGGCGAGACTGGAGACCGACCTGGAGAAGACGCCGGGCGTCGTCTGCACGGGCCTCTTCGTCGGTCGCGCCGACCTGGCCGTGGTCGCCACGCAGCAGGGTATCGTCACGCTGACGCGTCCGTGAAGGTCACGAAGCTCTCTCCCAACGCGAAGGTGCCGGTGAAGGCCACGGACGGCGCGGCCGGCTATGACCTGTTCGCGAGCGAGGTGACCGTCATCCCCGCGTCCGCGGTCAGGGAGGGGCGGGTGGAAATCGGGCATGCCCTCGTGGCGACCGGCATCGCCATCAGCCTGCCGCCTGGCCACGTCGGCCGGATCGGGTCGCGGTCCGGCCTCTCGACGCGCCACAACATCGAGGTCGGCGCCGGCTGGATTGACCCGGATTACCGCGGGGAACTCAAGATCGAGCTGAAGAACTTCTCCAACCGGGACTTCGTTGTCGAAGAAGGCATGCGGATCGCTCAGCTGATCGTCTTGCCGTTCGCGTCGCCGGAGGTGGAGGTGACCGACGAGCTCCCGCGTTCGGTGCGCGGTGCGGGCGGGTTCGGGTCCACCGGGCTGCGATGAAGGTCATGACGCTCGATGCCCTCGCCAAACGGATCGCCGTGCGGCTCAAGCTCAAGGCCAGAGAAGTGCGCGCGGTTTTGGCGTCGCGCAATTCGGGCCTTCCGCCGGCCGTGGTCTCCCAGATCACTGCGATGGCCCGGACGCTGATCCACGAAGAGCTGGCGCGCCTCGACGCCAAGCGTCATCCGGAACATTAATCTCCCATGGCTCTAGGGAAGAAGATCGCCATCATCGGCGCCGGCAACATGGGCGAAGCCCTGATTGCCGGGATGCTGGCCGCTCAGGCAGCCGCGCCGCAGGACATCCACGCGACCGACATCCTGCCCCAGCGTCTGGATCACCTCAAAGCCCGGCATCATATCCGGGTTGGGACGGACAACAAGGCCGCCGCGGCCTGGTCAGATATCACGATCTTAGCGGTCGAACCTCAAGTATTGGATTCTGTTCTGGACGACCTTCGTTCCGTTCTGACCAAGGCGAAGTTGATCCTCACGGCGGCCGCCGGCTATCCGATCCGCCGGATCGTCGCGCACCTGTCACCGAGCGTCCGGGTCATCCGTTGCATGCCGAACACTCCGTCCGAAGTCCAGGCCGGGGTCTCGGCGATTGCCCTCGGCGGGAACGTCTCGCGCGAGGACGAGCGGCTGGCCCGCGCGGTCTTCGAATCGGTCGGCAAGTTCGTGCTGGTTGACGAGCGTCTCATGGACGCCGTGACCGGTCTCAGCGGGAGCGGGCCGGCCTACATCTTTCTGATCATCGAAGCGCTCGCCGACGGGGGAGTGAAGATGGGGTTGCCGCGCGAGGCGGCCCTGGCCCTGGCCGCGCAGACCGTGCTGGGCGCGGCGCGGATGGTCCTGGAGACCGGCGAGCACCCCGGAAGGCTGAAGGACAAGGTGGCCTCTCCGGGAGGCACGACCATCGCCGGCCTGCACGCGCTCGAGCACGGCCGCCTGCGGGCTTCGCTGATCGAGGCCGTCGAAGCGGCCACGAAGCGCTCCCAGGAACTCGGTTCAGACTGAGGCTTGCGGGCGCGGCGCCCACTCAGGTAGAGTACGAGTGCTATGGCGACCGAAATTCCCGTCATCCCGACAGACGCTAGGCTGATCTACGAGCGCCCGTCCGATCCCCGCGACGTCCTCGTCAAGGAGATGGAGAAGCGGAAGATTCCGATCAGCATCGGCAAGACCTGTCCGGTGAAGTGCACGTTCTGCTACGAGATCGACCATGGCTACCGCAAGACCGAAGAGCCCGGCAAGACGACCCAGGAAGACTGGGACTTCATCCTCGACTACATCAGCAAGAAGCCGACCCGCCCGGGGGAACTGTGGGTCTGGGGCGGGAACGAGTACATGGAGTGGACCGACCTCTTCCTCCATCCCAAGGCGATGGAGTGGCTGGAGGACTTCCTCAAGTACACCGACAAGCGCCTGCACATGTTCACGGTCGGCTACGTACACGTGCCCAAGATCCACCAGCTCGCCGCCCAGTATCCGAACCGGATCTTTTTTGATCTGTCGGTGATCACCCTGCACAAGGATTACCGGAAGGCGCTCATGCCGCATGCGCCGTCGGTCACTCACTTGATGAAGGTCTTGGACGGACCGTCGGTCACCTCCGCCAACTTCTATTCGTTCGACACGCACACGATGTCCGAGGATGCGAAGACGATCGCCCGGATCAACACGAACGTCCTCCTGTGGATGGGCTGCCTCACTGCGCTGAAGGGCATGGAGGAAAAAACCGCGCAGGTCCTCCGCCAGGGCAAGCAATACCTGCCCGAGGAGGCCCTGCGGGTCTATGAGGCCGGCCTGCCCAACATCCAGACCATCCACACCGAGCCCTCTATCACGGCCTTCCTCAATCGCCACAAGATCATCACGCTCTTCGACTCGCTGGGGCTGGAGAAGCGCGACACGGTCGTGATGGCCAAGAGCGTGTACCGGATTCTGACCATGTACCGAAAGAACCGCGCGCGGTTCCTCTGCGTGCCCAACGCGACCCTGGGCGGGGATTCCGACTGCACGATCCTCCTGACGTTCGATGATATCCTGAAACGGCTCAATGGTGAGAAGGTCGTCCACCTGCCCAAGGTCGTCGTCGAGAGCCCACGCGGCAACGACTGCGATATCAGCGGGGTGACCCTGGAAGAGTTCGAGGCCCAGGCTCGCTGCAAGGTGCGGATTCTCCACAAGGTGAACACGAAGCTCGCCGACACGAAACTCTGGCAACACGGCTACCTGAGCCAGTACATCCGCGACTACCTGTCCAATCCGGCCTCGAGGGAGTTCGAGCAGATCCCCATCGCGGCATGAGAGCGGGTTAACCAAAGGAGCCTCCCGTGGAATATTGGGTGAGAGTCGTCCTGACGGACAAAGAGGAGCTGCGCTACAACAATGTCGTCCGGCACACCATCAGCGACGACATGGAGATCCTCGAGATCGATACCCCCAAGGAGGTCATCATCATCCCGATGCGGCAGGTGAAGTACATGATGTGCGACGCCGGCATCTTCCAGCAGAAGAAGACGTAAAAATGGGGTCAGACTCCATTTTCCCATTCTCCTGCGGTCATGAGACCACTCAGCATCAGCCGGTCTCTAGAAGAAAATGGAGTCTGACCCCATTTTTGCCATTTTTGGTTGTCGCCCTTCTCCTGTCCGGCTGCGTGACCCAGGAGACCTACAAAGCGCAGGTCATCCGGACGAACAACTTCCAGCGGCAACTGGCGGAGGAAGAGAAGCGGAGCGTCGATCTGACGGCCGAAATCGCCCGCCTCAAAAATCAGGTCGTTGAATTGGAAGCCCAGAATCGAGCGCTGACCGCCCAGCTCAAGGAGGCCAAGGCCCAGGTGGTGCGGTCGTTAGAAGAGGTGGGCCGGCTCCAAGACGAAATCAAACAAGCCCGAGCCGCCGCCGTGGCGCCATTAGGCGCCGCTGCTCCCATATCGAAGGCAAGGGGCGTCGCGCCGTCATCGACGGAGCCACCCGATCGCCTGAATGAACTGAAGGATAACGCTGCCTCTCCTCTCATGAAGTCAAACACGGAGAACCCCTCGCCAGCGGCGCCATAATCGCTTCTTCATGAAGCATTCTTCATCGTCCCTTCACGCCTCTTTCACAGTGGCCCGGTATCCTGGCTATCAAGAGAGAACGGGCCGGGATGAACCACGTGAAGAAGGAGGCCTGAGATGTTTAACCCAGCGCTGGTGCTTGGCGCATGGACGGTCGTGCTCCTGGGCATTGCCATGTGGGCGATGGCGACGCGGGAGGGTGAAGATATGGAGATCGAGGATTTCAGCTATTTTTCCCATAAGCAGAAGGTGGACGCTCCGAAACGCCGCCACACAGCGTAAGGCTTAATTCGCCACGACGGATTACGCGCAGGCCGACGGTTCTGAGGAGAGTCAGCTAGAGGGCAGGCTTGAGCAGTTCAGTCAGACGGGGCCGTATGTCGGCAGGCGGGAGTTTGGTGACGGTGCCGGTGCGGCGCTCCTTGAGTTCCATCAGGCCCTGGGAGAGATTCTTCTC
>VBOD01000026.1 GCA_005877615.1 Nitrospirota bacterium
CGCTCTTCATACGGGGCGAGCTGTTTCAGCAACTCCGGCTCGCGGGGATCGTCCTTCAGCGACTCCAGATTGACTTTGACGCAGGCGAGGGCGCATTCGCCGGCTGCTCGCGCTACGAAGACGCCGGCTTTCAGGTCAGCGGCCAGGGGCGTGGAGGCGAAGGGGATCAGCTCGCGGAGGACGTCCCTGCCGGTCACTGCCAGCTCCATGATCGCGAGTGGAACCGCGATCGCGACGTTGAGGGACTGTTGGATGGCCGCGCCTCGCTCCGGATCAATCATGGGCCGCTTGGTGCTCTGGAGCACGGCATTGTACGCGGCGGCGTCCTCGCGGATCGCCGCCTGGAGCCGGTCTCGGAGTTGAGTCAGGAGGTCACGCTTCGCGCGGAGCGTGGCGACCTTCTGGGGCTGCGTTTCCTTTTCGAGCAGGCGCCCGGCGACCATCACGCCCAGGGCCATGGCAGACGCGCCGGTCATGGCCGCCACGCTGCCCCCGCCCGGGGCCGCGTTCGGGGCTGAGACAGCCTCCAGGAACTGACCGACCGTGGTGGAGAGGTCCTGCATCAGGACCTGGGCCATGCGCGCTTCGAGGATCTGGTTCATGGAGAAGTTTTCCAGCTTGAGGTAGTGCCCGGCGACCTGCGCCACGGCCACTTCCGGGATCAGCCCGATCACTTCGCTACTCTGGACCTCCACTCCGCGCTTGGCCGCTTCCACCTTGACCGCCTCGTAGGCCACGTGGACGGGCGTCTCTTCGTAGTTGGTCAGGTTCATGGAGACCTGCACGATGCCGCGGGTCTTGAGCGTGATGCCCACGGCCTTGACCGAAGGCAGTCCGCCGTTGGAGGCGCGCACGGTGTATGCGATGGCCTTGGCGATATCCAGGTTTTTGCTGGCGAGGTTCACGTTGTACGCGATGAGCGGGCGCCGCGCCCCCACGATGGTGGCCCCGGCCGTGCGGTGCAGCTTCGCATCCCCGAAGTCCGGCGCCCATTCCGGGTTCATCCGCATCCGTTCCGCCAGCTCGTCGAGGCTGCCTCGACGGATGTCCTCGATACGGGTGCGGAACGCAGCCTTGGCGGCGTGCTCGTAGAGGAAGACCGGGATGTGCAATTCCTCTGCCAGGCGACGTCCGACGAGCCGTGCGAGGTGGACGCAGTCGTCCAACGTGACGCCGCGGATCGGGACGAACGGGATCACGTCGGTCGCGCCGACGCGGGGATGCTCGCCGCGGTGGGTGGTAAGGTTGATTCGGTGGAGGGCCTCTTCAGCCGCCCGAAAGGCGGCTTCGCCGACGGATTCGGGCGGTCCGATGAAGGTCAGGACGCTGCGGTTGTGATCGGCGTCGCTCTGGCGGTCCAGCACGACGACGCCGGGGACAGCCTGAATGGCGTGGACCAGGGCGTCAATGGTCTCGGGCTTCCGGCCTTCGCTGAAGTTGGGGACGCACTCGACAAGACGATCCATGATAGGTCCCACCCTAGCGAGTGCGTGGAAGCTCTGTCAAGGTGGTTATGCAGCTAGAGTTGACGGAATAGGCCTCTCCGTGATAGCGTTTGCAGTTCAACTACGCTGATTTTTCAGGTTTTTGCCGGGCACTGACGCCCGGAGAGAACCTTACAGACAGGAGAGGAGTCGCGATGAAGCTCACGGGCGCCGAAATCTTTGTGGAGTGCCTCAAGCGCGAAGGGGTGAAGACCATCTTCGGCCTCCCGGGCGGCGTGGTGTTGAAGATCTTCGACGTCCTGCACCAGCAGAAGGATGTCGAGGTCATTCTGACCCGGCACGAAGCGGGCGCCGGCCACATGGCGGAGGGGTATGCGAAGGCCACGGGTAAGCCGGGCGTCGCGCTGGTTACCTCCGGCCCCGGCATGACCAACGTGGTCACCCCGCTGGTGGACGCCTACATGGACTCGGTGCCGATCGTCGTCTTCACCGGCCAGGTCCCGACCCATCTCATCGGCAACGACGCCTTCCAGGAGGCGGACAACGTCGGCATCAGCCGGCCGTGCACCAAGTACAACTTCCTGGTCAAGGACGTGAACGACCTGGGGCAGATCATCAAGGAAGCCTTCTACATCGCCATGACCGGCCGGCCGGGCCCTGTGCTGGTGGACATCCCGAAGGACGTCGCGATGAACAAGGGCGAGTTCCACTATCCGGATCGCGTGTCCATCCGGGGCTACAACCCGACCTACGAAGGGAATAAGTGGCAGATCAAGCAGGCCGTGGAGGCCATCCACAAGGCCAGAAAGCCGATCATCTACGTGGGCGGCGGCGCGATCTTCTCCAACGCGCACGAGGAGCTGCTGGAGTTCGCCGAGCTGACGCAGATCCCTGTGGACATGACGCTCATGGCCCTGGGCGCTTTCCCCGGCTCGCACCCGCTGTCGCTCGGCATGATGGGGATGCACGGCTCCTACGCCTCCAACATGGCCGTCCACTTTTCGGACCTCGTCATTGCGATCGGGGCCCGGTTCGACGACCGGGTCACCGGCAAGGTGTCTGAGTTCTGCCCGGAGGCCAAGGTCATCCACATTGACATCGACCCGACGTCCATCCGCAAGAACGTCCACGTGGACATTCCGATCGTGGGGGACGTCAAGACCGTGCTCCGGGAGCTGAAGGCGATGCTCAAGGCGACGCCGAACGGCAATGCCGTCGAGCAGCGCAAGCCCTGGTGGAACCAGATCAACGAATGGAAGGCCAAGCACCCGCTGACCTACGAGCAGCCGCCGGACGCGCTGATCAAGCCGCAGTACGTCATCGACCGGATCTACCAGTTCACGAAGGACAAGGACCCGATCGTGTCGACCGACGTGGGCCAGCATCAGATGTGGGCGGCCCAGCACTTCGTCCTCAACAAGCCGCGCCGATGGCTGACCTCCGGCGGACTGGGCACGATGGGCTTCGGGATGCCGGCGGCGCTGGGGGCGCAGGCGGCCTTCCGCGACAAGCTGGTGCTCTGCATCGCGGGCGACGGCAGCTTCCAGATGAACATGCAGGAGATGGCCACGGCGGTCGTGAACAAGCTGCCGGTCAAGGTCTTCATCCTCAACAACCACTTCCACGGCATGGTGCGCCAGTGGCAGGACCTCTTCTACGAGGGCCGGTATGCGTCGTCCTACCTGGACACGGTGCCCGATTTCGTGAAGCTGGCCGAGGCCTTCAACGCGGTCGGGCTCCGGGCGACGAAAGTGGGCGAGGTGGACGGCGTCATCAAGGAGGCGCTGAAGGTGGACAAGCCGGTGATCGTGGATCTTGAGGTGGACCCCTACGAGAACTGCTACCCGATGATCCCGGCCGGCGGCAGCAATCACGAGATGATCATCGAAGACCCGCCGGAGATGAAACGCGGGGAAAAGCCCGCGTCCAAAGTGGCCGGCGAGGACAAGGACGCCGTCCTGACGGCGTAGCCGGGAAAGGGACGCGTCTCGGCGCGTCCGGGGCGGGCGGGTGCAATAGTCGCAACCCACAAGGAGCGAGCGCGCAGGTGGAGCATATCATCTCAGTGCTGGTGGAGAATAAGTTTGGGGTGCTATCGCGTGTGGCCAACCTGTTCAGCGGGCGCGGCTACAATATCGAGACCCTGTCCGTGGCGCCGACGCTGGACCCGAGCATGTCCATGATGACGATCGTAACACGGGGCGACGACAAGATCATCGAGCAGATCGTCAAGCAGCTCAACAAGGTCATCGACGTCATCAAGGTGGTGGACCTGAACGAGAGCGAATTCGTCGAGCGCGAAACGGCGCTGATCAAGATCCACACGCGGCAGGAGGACCGCGCCGAAGCCTTGCGCATCGCCGACATCTTCCGCGGCAAGGTGGTGGATTCGACGCCGACCACCTATACGATCGAGGTCACCGGAGACGTCAGGAAGGTCGAGGCGTGCATCAACCTGCTCCAGCCGCTGGGCCTCAAGGATCTGGTCCGGACGGGCCGCGTCGCGATCGCGCGCGAACCGGTCCGCCAGGCTGCTGCGCAGCCCAAGCGCATTCTGAAAGAAGAGAAGTAGGGAGTCATCATGTTGAAGATCTACTACGACAAAGATGCCGATTTGAAAGTGCTGAAGGGGAAGACGATCGCGATCATTGGGTTCGGCAGCCAGGGCCACGCGCACGCGCTGAACCTGAAGGACAGCGGCATGGACGTGCTCGTCGGCCTCCGCGAGGGCGCGTCCTGGCAGAAGGCGGAGCGGGCCGGACTTAAAGTCATGCCGGTGGCTGACGCCGTGAAGCGGGCTGATGTGGTGATGATCCTGGCGCCGGATGAAATGCAGGCCGGCATCTATCGCGCCGAAATCGGCCCGAACATGAAGAAGAACACCTATCTGGCCTTCGGGCACGGGTTCAACATCCATTTCGGCCAGATCGTGCCGCCGCCCACGATCAACGTGTTCATGATCGCCCCCAAGGGACCGGGGCACCTCGTGCGCTCGGAGTTCACGAAGGGCAGCGGCGTGCCGTGCTTGCTGGCCGTGCATCAGGACCCGTCCGGCGACACCAAGCAGATCGGGCTGGCCTATGGATCGGCCATCGGCGGCGGGCGCGCCGGGATCATCGAGACCAACTTCCGCGAGGAGACGGAGACCGATCTCTTCGGCGAACAGGTGGTGCTGTGCGGCGGGCTGACGGCGCTCATCCAGGCGGGGTACGAGACGCTGGTGGAGGCGGGCTATTCGCCGGAGATGGCCTATTTCGAGTGCCTGCATGAGGTGAAGCTGATCGTGGACCTGATCTACCAGGGCGGCATCGCCAACATGCGCTACTCGATCAGCACCACGGCCAAGTATGGCGACGTAACCCGCGGGCCCCGCATCATCACCGATGAGACCAAGCAGGAGATGAAGCGCATCCTCGAGGAGATCCAGAGCGGGCGGTTCGCCAAGGAATGGATTCTCGAGTGCCAGGCCAATCGCCCCCAGTACAACGCCTTGCTCAAGCGCGGGGAGCAGCATCCGATCGAGGAGGTCGGGGCCCGATTGCGCGCCATGATGCCCTGGCTCAAGAAAGACCAGCTGGTCGACAAGACCAAGAATTGATCTATGGCTGACCGGGCGCGTGGCTGGCCGATCGCCCGGGAAGGACTGCCCTTCCTGGCGCTCGCGGGTGTTCCCGCGGTGGCGGCGTGGGCGTTGGGCTGGACGGCCGCCGGGTCGTTGTTCGGCGCCGTCATGCTCTTCACGGGATGGTTCTTCCGCAATCCGCCCCGCCGGGTGCCGGACGGGGCCAACCTGGTCGTCTCGCCGGGTGACGGCCGCGTGCTGGCGGTGGCGGCGGCGGAGGAGCCCCGGTTCCTCAAGGCACGGGCGGTGCGGGTGAGCATCTTTCTGAGCCCGCTGGACGTGCACATCAACCGCACGCCGTGCGCCGGGCTGGTGAAAGCCGTCGCGTACAGCCCCGGCAGGTTCCTGGTGGCGAGCCGGCCAGAGGCGACGCTGGCGAACGAGCAAGTGGCGGCGCTGTTCGAGACGGACGCCGGACATCGCGTGCTGTGCGTGCAGGTGGCTGGGTACGTGGCGCGGCGCATCGTCTGCTGGCTCACGGAAGGCGAGCGGGTCGCACGGGGCGAGCGGTACGGGCTGATCCGGTTCGGGTCGCGCATGGACCTCTACCTGCCAAAGGAGGCGGAGATGCGGGTCAAGACCGGAGATAAGGTGACGGGAGGCGAGTCCATCATCGGAGTGTTGCCATGAGAATGAGAGCCTCATTGCGGGAACGCCGCCGGCAGGTCATCTACGTCGTGCCGAATTTGCTCACGACGGGGAACCTCTTTTGCGGACTCTACGCGATCATGGCGGTGTTCGGCGCCAACTATGTGAAGGCGGCGATCGCCATCCTGATGGCGCTGATCTTCGACATACTGGACGGCCAGTCCGCCCGGTGGACCAAGACGACCAGTCAGTTTGGCATTGAGTATGACTCGCTGGCCGACCTGGTGTCGTTCGGCGTGGCGCCTGGGGTGTTGATCTACTCGTGGGCGCTGAGCGGGTACGGGATACTGGGGCTCGCCGTGGTCTTTGCCTTCGTGGGCTGCGGGGCGCTCCGGCTGGCGCGGTACAACGTGCTGGCGGCCACGGCCGACAACCGCTACTTCATGGGCCTCCCGATCCCGGCGGCCGCCGGTGCGATGGCGTCGCTCATGCTGCTGGACCATCACATTCTCCGTCTGGGCCGCGAGGTGAAACCGGTCCTGATCCTGGTCGTGTCGTTCGTCCTGGCCTTCTTGATGGTCAGCACGATCAAGTACACGAAGTTCAAGGGCATGAAGCTCCGGGCCGGGGAAGGCTTCATGTATCTGGTGTGGGGCGTGCTGGGGGTCATGCTGATCGCGGCGGCGCCCCAGATCGCGTTGTTCGTGCTGTTCGCCGGCTACGCCGTGTCGGGCGTGGTGATGCTGGCGATCAACCTGGTGCGCCGGACGGCCCGTCGTAGCCTGGAACCGGAACGGGTGCCCGGCGAGCTGAAGGAATGAGATGAGTCGTCTGATCCGCATCTTCGACACGACGCTCCGGGACGGCGAGCAGTCTCCCGGCGCGGCCATGAACCCGGACGAGAAGCTGATGGTGGCCAAGCAGTTGGCGCGCCTCGGCGTGGACATCATCGAGGCCGGATTCGCGTACAGCTCGCCGGGCGACTTCGAGGCCGTGCGGCGCATCGCGCAGGAAGTGGAAGGCCCGACGATCTGTAGCCTGGCCCGCGCGCGCCCGGAGGACATTGACCGCGCCTGGGAAGCCTTGAAGGGCGCGCCCAAGGTCCGCATCCACACGTTCATCTCGACGTCGGACATCCATCTCAAGCACCAGTTCCGCCTCACGCGGGAACAGGCCCGCGAGCGGGCCGTTGAAATGGTGACGCGCGCCCGTGGCTACGTGGAGGACGTCGAGTTCTCGCCCATGGACGCAACGCGCTCGGACGTCAAGTACCTCTACGAGGTGCTGGAGGCCGCGATCGAGGCGGGCGCGACGACCGTCAACATCCCCGACACCGTGGGCTACGCCACGCCGCAGGAGTTCGGCCGACTCATCCGGGGCATCCGGGAGAACGTGCCCAACATCAAGCAGGCCGTGATTTCTGTGCACTGTCACAATGACCTCGGCATGGCGGTGCCCAACTCGCTGGCCGCTGTGATGGAGGGCGCCGGCCAGGTGGAGTGCACCATCAACGGGATCGGGGAGCGGGCGGGCAACGCCTCGATGGAAGAGATCGTGATGGGCCTTCGCACCCGCAAGGATTTCTACGGGGCGGACACCAAGATCGTCACAGAGGAGATCATCAAAACCAGCCGGCTCGTGAGCAAGATCACCGGCATGGTCGTCCAGCCGAACAAGGCGATCGTCGGGGCAAATGCCTTCGCCCACGCGTCCGGCATCCACCAGGACGGGCTGCTCAAGGAGAAGACGACCTACGAGATCATGCGGCCCGAGTCGGTCGGACTCGGCAAGAGCACGCTGGTCATGGGCAAGCTTTCCGGCCGGCACGCCTTCCGGCAGCGGCTGGAGGAGCTCGGCTTCAAGCCGACCAAGGACGAGCTCAACCGGGCGTTCGAGCGGTTCAAGCGGCTGGCTGATCAGAAGAAGGAAATATACGAGGAGGACCTGGAAGCCATCATCAGCGAGGAACTCCAGACGATTCCGGAGACCTACCGGCTGAAGTCGCTCTACGTCGAGAGCGGGACCGACAAGACGCCGACGGCGCGGATCGAACTGGAGATCGACGGCAAGGTCGTGCAGCAGACCGGTACCGGCGACGGCCCTGTGGACGCCGCCTACCGCACCATTGCGGCCATGACGAAGACCAAGAGCACGCTGGTGACGTACGCCGTCAAGGCCATCACGGGCGGGACGGACGCGCAGGGCGAGGTGATGGTGCGGGTGGAGGAAGGCCCGAAGACTGTGACCGGCCACGGCGCCGACACGGATATTATCGTCGCCTCCGCCAAGGCCTATCTGAACGCGCTGAACAAGCTCATCTACTGGAAGTCGCGCAAAGACGACGCGCCGAAGATCCACTACATCTGACTTTCTAGATTTCCCTAGAAACTCGTTTCCAGAGGTTTAGCACTTCAGAAGCTTGCCTTCTCGCAAGACGGTTATTCCCACCTTTGTAAAGCGCTAACGCCTTCCTTAAATCGTGATGTGTCATCTCCAGCTTCTCTTGAAGGATCCTGGCTCCCCAAAGTATGTCAATATCGATATAGCCAGAGTATTCTGGAGTTTGCATCAATCCCTTGTAAAACTTGTAAGAAATCGCATGCTTATTAAAGTTTGACTCCGTTTTCATCAAACAAATAATCAGATACCCACTTATCCGAGTTTCGTCTGCTGCTTTATCGACAGCGATTGCAATTTTTTGAGCTTCCGAAAAAGGGACGTTGGAGTTGAGTCTTTGAATCAAATAAATGTACCGTTTAATGATTGTTGATGTAGATACGACTTGATCAATCTGGCTCGCTAGAGAATTCGTTTCACTGTAAAAGACAAAGATCGTAGCGACAACAATCACCACGCACGCAGACATTTTGATTGCCAGTGTTTTAAAGCGTATCTTACGCAATCTTGCTCCTGTTGACTGCTTAATGATGCCCGTCCCTTTTTTGCTGCCAATCGCTACAGGTTCACAACGGCGATTGTGAGCTGCTCTGCTACTAGAAGGACGCGGCTACGCTCGGGGGAATAAGGAGGCGTCGAAGCAGTCTGATTTTGCGGGCCTTTATTCCGTAGTACTGAGGCTCGGCCAGGACACCACGCTGCCAGTCTTTTTCAGCGAATGTCTTCAGAAACGAGCGGGTCACATGTGCGGCTTCCGTGAAATCTCCGGATCGTTCGAGGAGATCCGCCAATCGGATGTAGCCTGCAGTCTGGAGAAGCGCGTTGCTTCCTTCATGGGTGCCGGCTATGGCTTGCAAGTAGGTTTCACGAGCCGCGTGGTGATCGCTCTCTTCGCCTAGCATCGCGCTCAGTAGCCTACATGCCAGTTGATCCTGCCCGCTGTTGTTTCCTCCCTGGCGAATCAGGGAACGAAGATTCAGCTCCGACAGCTGAATGGACGCACACTGGCTGCTCAGTTGAGCCCGTAGGCGGTTTGCCATGGGCCACCGCCCGATGATCGGGATGATGACGCAGCGGCAGCCGTGGGTATTGACGCAGTGAATATGGGCCGCGGCTTCCTTTAGGTCGCTTCCCGAGAACACGTGCAAGTGGGCCTTGATGCACTGGGGGCAGGATTGCGAATCGTTTCTTGACAGGTAAATGAAGAGCCAAGGAGTGGCTCTTTGCCTCTGAAAAATGGGTCTTGCTAGCGCGAGACGACGAAGAACATCTCGAACATCTTCTGCTTGAACGCGGCCCAGTTGAACCTCGACCTCATGGAGCTTCCAGCAGAAGAGCAGACCGAGAATTGCCAGATAACCTGGTATGTCTTCAGGAAGGCTCAATGCAAACTCGAAGGCGTTCATGCGTCACACCTCTGTATAAGTTAGGTTAAAGACGCGTTAAATATAAGCAAAGTGGGTGCCGTTGGCATTGCGACCCAAGCAAGTCTGAACCTCTTGAGTTGAAATGGGTTTTGCCTGATTTGTGCGAGTGAGAAAGCGGAATTCCAGGTCAAGACTGCACTTTTGTGACTACACTTTTGTATACAGTTCTCAGGGATCGCGGCAGGTGCGTGTAAAGATGGCTAATGCTCGAGGGACCTATGCGCCGTGTTTCGATCGTCGTGAGCGGATCGCCAGATAGATCGACCGACCAGCCTGCACGGCGACGTATACGAACAGCCCGATGAAGAAGACATTCCAACCCATTGCCTGCCACCGTTCGGGCGAAGGGTTGTGCAGCACCAGGCCGAGAGCAATGTGGCCGCCGAGCCCGAAGCTCAAGGCAAAGATGATCCATTCCCGGGCGATGGTTGCTATACGCGGCGGTGCCATGGCTTCCCCTTACAAGAATTGGTGAGCTTCGTCAAGAAAGGGCGAAGCGTTCTCGAATGGTGTGGAGAGCATTCCTTATTTGGGAAGGCGATTACCTGTGTTGCGGCAACGACTCTTTTGGAACAAGGGATGGAAGATCAAAGAGTTGGGTCAGAGAACGGACTTGGCTATCAATGTTTTGGTCTGGCATCCGGTTTGCCTTTCTACCTTGTTAAAGAAGTGATTGGCCTGGGCCAGTCAGAAGGGGGATGCCATGCGGTGCATACGGTGTCGCGGGTTGATGGTGCAGGACCACTTCTTCGATATGCTGGATGACAGTGGGCATCTCAGCTTTGTCGGTTGGCGATGTGTCTGCTGTGGGAACGTCCTGGACCCGTTGATCCTGAAGAATCGGCGAGGAAAGCGCTCACCGCTCGTCCATCTACCCTAAAAGGTTGCTTCTGGTTGAAATCCACACCTGGTGGCTGAGCCGGTCCATGTGCTAATCCCGCCCTATCCCTCCATCTCTTTGATTTTCTGCAACATTTTATAGACTTTCAATGGCATTCATTCTGCTTTGTCTCGTAGTGTGCCCTTGATCTGCTGGCTTGAAAAGGGGGCGCATGAAGGTTATCAGTAACAATAACGGTTACCGTTGAAAGGAACTCCGACGTACGTCCTGAGCAAATGTGGTTTGGCCGCGCTCGTGCTGGCTCTGGCGCTGTTTAGCTTGCCTTCGTCAAGCCCGGCGTGGATCTTCGGCGAAGTGGTGACGATCGAGCAGTTGAGCTTCCATCCTGATTCGATCAAAGTCCCCGGCGATGGCTTCGCCGTCCTGGTGGTGCAGAACCGGGAAGATGGCCCGATTCTCCACGAGGTCATTTCCCAAAGCCTCTTTGAATCGGGCACCCTCATTCAAGTCATGGGAACCGGGAAAGTCGAATACAGCGGGAAGCGCGTGTCCCGGATACTGCTCTATCCTGGCGAGGAAGTGGTGATCTGGTTTTACGCCGAAAAAGGGCGGACCTACCCGTTCCAGTGTAATATCAACGGCCACTCGATGCAGGGGACAGTCCGCACGAGCTGACCGTCAACACTCTCCGGTCGTTGTTTACTCGAACCAACCGCCGATCGAGGCGGTGGAAATCACGACACAGTTGCGGTAGGATGGCTGACGTGCGCGAGCCTGTGGATGATCCGGTGAATCTCGATGTCCGCGCCGGCCGGGCGGACCGGTTTGCCGTGCTGCTCGAGGGCGAGCCCTGCGATGTCTGCGGCTTCCCCATGCTGGACGTGCATTGCAAGCTGATCTGCCGCAACTGCGGGTTTATGCGCGACTGCTCCGATCCCTGAGCGAAGAGGGTGTCATGGCAAAAGAGCCCAAAGAACCCAAGGCGAAAGAGCGCAAGACGGAAGAGCCTAAGAAGAAGGAGCTCACCGTCGTTCCACATCCTGCCGAAGAGGAGGATATTTCCGCCGAGATGGCCGACCTGTTCGACGAAGAAGCCGTCAAGCACCAGCACGGCCACGCCGAGCCTGAAGGCGATTGATAGCCCCCCATGCTCAAGGAAATGATCGAGGAGGTCGCGAAGGCCAACGAGGGCTTCTACGAGGCCTTCGAGAGCCTCGACATCAAAAAGATGGATGAGGTATGGGCCAAGGAAGACTACGTGACCTGCATCCACCCCGGCTGGAACCTGCGGTCCGGCTGGCCGGCGGTCCGCGACACCTGGGTCATGATCTTCAACAACACCTTCTCGATGCAGTTCCGCCTCACCGACGTGATGATCCAGGTGGCGGGCGACGTGGCCTGGGTGCTCTGCATGGAAAACATCACCAGCAGCACGGACGGTGAGGGGCAGGAGTCACGCGTGCTGGCCACCAACCTCTATGAGCGCCAGCAGGGACGGTGGCTGATGATTCACCATCACGGCTCTCCCGTCATGCCTTAGTGTACCCGCAGCGCTTCCCGGAGTTCTTTGACAATGTCAAGCGCTTCTCTAGCATCCTTCTCGGTGGGCAGGCTGTCGGTCTGGCCGGTGGGCACGGCATCGGGGTAGGTCAGCGGGATCAGATACTTGTCGAGGGTATAGCAGCGATCCTCGAAGCGCGACAGGCTATGGTCGGCCTCCGCACACAGCGCTATTAGTTCTGCGAGGTGGTGGACCACCGGGATCGACCGGTTGCGCTCGGCGAGGAAGGCCTTCAGCGATTTGGCCGCGGCTTGCTGTGCGTGCAGGCAGACTTGGTTCCAGAGTCCCAGGCCCTGCGCGGCCTGTGCCATGGCCATGTCCTCCGCCGCGAAGGCGGCCCACCTAGTGACGGCGCTCATACGCCACGGCTCCTTTGTAGATAATCTCGTCCAGCACGAAGACCCGCCGCTCTGCGATCAGGTCTTCCATCTCCTCGGGGGTATAGACCAGCACGTCCAGTCCGACTTTGGGCCGGACCAGCCGGAGCACCTCTTCGATCCGCTCCAGCAGTGGTTTGTCGGTCCGCTTGATCACAACGAGGTCGAGGTCGCTCCACTCATGAATTTCGCCCTGCGCAGCCGAGCCGAAGAGGATCAGCTTCTCGGGCTCGTGCTCTCGGATCAGAATCTCCATGATGCGGTGGAGCTCCTGCTCAAGGCGCAAGCCACGTTGTTCAACGACAGGATTCACCTTTTACGATCCTTTGACAAACGGCAGGGCGTGGACGGTGGCGGGCTTGCGCTCGCCGCTGATCTCGACGGTCAAGGCTGTGCCGGGTGGCGTGAAGTCGCGCAGGGGGAACCCGAAGGCGATGACCTTGCCGAGCGACGGGGAGAGGATCGCGCTCGTGATCCAGCCCACCTCGCGGTCGCCGCTGAAGAGTTTGGCGCCGGGCGTGGGCACGACTTTATCGTCCAGGACGAGCCCTACCAGGCGCCTTCGCACCGAGCCATACGTATCCATGCGGGCCACCACTTCCTGTCCCGGGTAGCAGCCCTTGGTCAGGCTGAAGGCCTTGCCCTCCAGGTTGGCTTCCGGCGGCACGATGTTCTCATTGAGGTCCGGACCAGCCTTGGGGAGTCCAGCCTCCACGCGCAGGCTCTCCAGGGCGTGCGCGCCGAAGGGCCTCAAGTCCAGTGGTTCGCCGTGCGACCAGCAGCGGTCCCAGGCTGTCTTGAGCCCGTCGGCCGGCAGGAGAATTTCCACGTCGGTCTCGCCGGTCTCCTCGGTCCGGATGAGCATCCCGGCATGGCCGGCGATGTCCACCGACACGAATGAGAGGGGCTCGAGGGCGAAAGGATCGGTCCCGAACGCCGCGCGGACAAGCTCCGACGCCCTGGGGCCGCTGACTAGGAGCAGCCCCCAGGTCTCGGCGCAGTTCTCCATCTTGGCCTTGGTGCCGAACAGCAGGAACTTGCGCAGCGCCGAGAAGGTGACATCCCCGATCTCGCCCGCGTCCTCCAGCATCAGGGCCTCGCCGAGCTGATACACCCGGAAGTAGGTGACCATCTTGCCCTTGTGCGTGAGGAGGCTCGAGTAAACCCCTTGTCCCGTGGCCAGGGGGAGGATGTCGTTGCTGATGACGCTCTGCAGCCACTTCACCCGGTCCTCGCCGGTCACCCGGAGCTTGCCGCGGTGGGAGAGGTCCGTGACGCCGACCCCGCGCCGCACGGCCTGATGCTCGGCAGCAGCGTCCCCGTAGTGCGCCGGCACGTCCCAGCCGCCCTTCTCGATGAAGGACGCTCCGCGCTTCGTGTGCTCGTCGTAGAGGCGCGAGCGCTTCATGGCGAATGCGCCCCTCCCGTGCCATCGCTAGCGGGAGGGGGCCCCGCCGAACGCGCCCCTCCCGTGCCCACCACTTCTTGAACGAGTTGCAGGGTCCTCGACGAGAACTCGTTCCGGGACACGATCTTGGTGACCCCCAGTTGCTGGGCCCGCTTCCAGTTGTCCACCTCTTCGTGGTTGGCGAAGGCCAGGATCGGAATCGACTTCGACCGTGCGTCGCTCTTGAGGGCTTCGAGCGCCTTGAACGCGTCGAGCCCCTCGTCGTTGATGTTGAGGACCACCGCCGCCGGACGGAGCGCCCCGGCCTTGTCGGCCACCTCGCCGTGCGTCCGGGCCTTTTCGAGCGCGTAGCCTTGGGGCTTCAGGGCGTCCCGGAGCTTGGTGTAGAAGAAGACGTCGTTCACACCGATGAGAATGGTTTTGTTGTCCACGGCCCCCACCCGCTAGTTCATCATGGCCCTCAGCCGCGTGAACGCGCGCTGGGCCAGATCGTACTTGGGGTTGATCTTCAGCGCGCGCTTGTAGCACTCGAGCGCCTTGTCCCACTCCCGCTTCTTCTCGTAGACGCGCCCCAGATTCAAATGCGGGAACGCGGGGCTCTCGTACCGCTTGGCGTGCGTCGCTTTCTCCAGCCATTCGATCGCGTCGTCGAGCTGGCCCTTCTCGATCAGGTAGGCCCCGATGTCGTTGTACGGATTGCCGAAGTCGGGGTCCACCGCGATGGCGCGGTGACAGTCCTCGATCGCCTCGTCCAGCATCCCCATGAAGCTGTGCGTCCATCCGCGGAACGTGTAGGCTTCGGCGGTCGGATAGAGGTCGATGGATTCCGTGTAGAGCTTGATCGCCTCCTCGAACTCGCCCTTCATCTGGCGCTCATAGGCCTTCCGGAAGAGGTCCCATGCGGCTTTCTGGTCGTCCTCGGGTTCCATTGGCCTGTTGCCCGAAGTCTCGGTGTTAGCCAATCCTGTTCGCCTATTCCTGCTTGAGCTTCTTCTTGACGAGTTCCGCCGCCCGCCTTCCGGACAGCAGCATGGCGCCAAAGGCCGGTCCCATCCGCGGAGAGCCGTCCACGGCGGACACCGAGAGCCCCGCCAGGAAGCAGTTGGGATAGACTTCCCGGGTGTTCTCTACCACGAGCTCTTCCGAGCGCTCCACCCACATCGCCCCGTTGCCGGGCACCGCCTTGTACAGGCCGCGCTTGTTTAGGAGCGCGACGACCGCGGCGTCGTGGCCGGTGGCGTCCACCACGACTTTCGATTCTAGCGCGATTGGGTCCACGTGCACGGCGTCGTGTCCCGCGTACTCGACCGGCGACCAGTTCACGACGACACCCTCCAGAATGTTCTCACGGCGAAGGATCAGATCGATGACCTTGGTGAGGTTGAGGACCCGAACGCCGGCATCGTAGGCGGCGGCGACCAGTTTGGCGGTGGCGTGCGGCGGGTCCACGATGAACATCCCCTCGCATTCCTTTACCCGTTTCGACGGGATCTTCAGTTCGTCGAGAATCTTGTCGGCGGGAGCGCAGATGGTCGCCTTGTTCATGAGGTACCCGCCGGACCAGAAACCTCCGCCGAGGTGCAGCGCTTGCTCGATGAGCAGCGTCTTGAAGCCGGCGGCGGCGAGGTCCCGCCCGCACAGTAGCCCGGACGGCCCTGCCCCGACGACGATGACGTCGCTCTCGATGAGCCGGTCGAATTCCTGGAAGTGCTCCCGGGCGATCTGCCGGGTGATGTCGCGCTCCCGCAAGGGAGCCGTCCATTTGTTCTTGTTTGCCATGATGAGCCTCGTCCTACTGATAGATTTCCAGTCCCGCCTTCTTGAACTCCTCCGCCTTCTCCTTCATGCCGACCTGGATCGCGGTCTGCTCGTCCACCGCCTTCTCCTCGGCGTACTTGCGGACGTCTTCGGTGATCTTCATCGAGCAGAAGTGCGGGCCGCACATCGAGCAGAAGTGCGATGTCTTCGCCGCGTCCTGCGGGAGGGTCTCGTCGTGGAACGACTTGGCCGTGTCGGGATCGAGCGAGAGGTTGAACTGGTCCTCCCAGCGGAACTCGAAGCGGGCCTTCGACAGCGCGTTGTCGCGGGCCTGCGCGCCCGGATGGCCCTTGGCCAGGTCGGCCGCGTGCGCGGCGATCTTGTACGCGATGACGCCGGTCTTCACGTCCTCCTTGTCGGGCAGGCCCAGGTGCTCCTTGGGCGTGACGTAGCAGAGCATCGCGCAGCCGAACCAGCCGATCATGGCCGCGCCGATGCCGGAGGTGATATGGTCGTAGCCCGGCGCGATGTCGGTCGTCAGCGGGCCCAGCGTGTAGAACGGCGCTTCGTGGCATTCCTCGAGCTGTTTTTCCATGTTCACCTGGATCATGTGCATCGGCACGTGGCCGGGCCCTTCGATCATGACCTGCACGTCGTGCTCCCAGGCGATCGTGGTCAGCTCACCCAGAGTCTCCAGCTCCGCGAACTGCGCCTCGTCGTTGGCGTCCGCGATGGAGCCCGGCCGCAGCCCATCGCCCAGGCTGAACGAGACGTCGTAGGCCTTCATGATCTCGCAGATCTCCTCGAAGTGCGTGTAGGCGAAGTTCTCTTTGTGGTGGGCGAGACACCACTTGGCGTGGATCGAGCCCCCGCGCGAGACGATGCCCGTGACGCGGTTGGCCGTAAGGGGGATGTAGCGCAGCCGCACGCCCGCGTGGATGGTGAAGTAGTCCACACCTTGCTCCGCCTGCTCGATGAGGGTGTCACGATAGATCTCCCAGGTCAGGTCTTCGGCCTTGCCACCCACCTTCTCGAGGGCCTGGTAGATGGGGACGGTGCCGATGGGCACCGGCGCGTTGCGGATGATCCACTCCCGCGTCTCGTGGATGTTTTTGCCGGTGGAGAGGTCCATGACCGTGTCCGCGCCCCAGCGCGTGGCCCAGATCATCTTCTCCACTTCCTCCTCGATAGAAGAGGCCACGGCGGAGTTGCCGATGTTGGCGTTGATCTTCACCAGGAAGTTACGCCCGATGATCATCGGCTCGATTTCCGGGTGATTGATGTTGGACGGGATGATCGCGCGGCCGCGAGCGACCTCGTCGCGGACGAACTCCGGCGTGACCTCGTCCGGAATGCTGGCGCCCCAGGCGTTGCCGGGATGCTGGCTGGCCAGGCGGTTGCCGCCGCGCCCGATTCCATTGCCGTTCCCGTTTACCTGGTACATCGCGGCTTGACGCTTCAAGTTCTCGCGGATGGCGATAAACTCCATCTCCGGCGTGATGATGCCCTTGCGGGCGTAGTGCATCTGGGTGACGTTGCAGCCGGGCTTCGCCCGCAGTGGCTTGCGGAGGTGCGCGAACCGTAAGGCATCCAGCTTGCGGTCGGCGAGGCGCAGGCGGCCGTACTCGGACGAAACTTCGGAAAGCGTCTCCACGTCCCCTCGTCCGATAATCCATTCTTGCCGCAAGGGAGCCAGTCCCCGGCGGATATCAATGCCGGCCGCCGGGTCTGTGTACGGGCCCGAGGTGTCGTAGATCAGAAAGGGAGCATTCTCCTCGACGGCGCCGCTCTTGAACGACTTCGTCGGCGTGAGGCGGATCTCCCGCATCGGCACGCGAATGCTCGCCCTCGAGCCCTCGATGTATATCTTCCTCGAAGCCGGGAAGGGCTGGGTTGTGATAAAGGATGAGTTCATAGTGGTCCCGTCCTTTCTCTCACGTCAAAAAATAAACCGCACCAATCCACCGGAAGGGGAGGACAGATGCGGTCCGAGAAATAGGATCATGGTCGCTTCCCTGCGCTGGTATTATCCAGATCAGGTTCAGAGGGTGCGTGGCGGGCCATTCACACTTTCCGGACCTTGGGTCCGGGGGCCACGCTCTCAGCCACCGTAGGCTCCCCTAGCTTATTAGCTGATCAGCTTACACGCTGGGTTTTCCGGCTGTCAACTACGAGTACGCAGCGATCTGGCTGCTGGGTCTTTCGAGCGGCGAGGTTTTAGGTCTTTTGGGCGCGTTGACAAAGATGACAACCGCACCATAGAATGACACTTTACTTAATTCCTCGGACGCTTCCGGTTCAGGCTAACTGTAGATGATCGTAGGGAGTGAAACGGTGGAACGAGCGTCTTGCCTCATCAGCCAGCCGTTAGAGCTTCAGGCCTACCGCGACCTGTCGCTGGAGGAATTGGCGGAGCGCACGGCCGAGGCCAAGCGCAAGCTGGGCGACCGCGTCATCGTGCTCGGCCATAACTACCAGCGCGACGAGGTCATCCGCCACGCGGACGTCGAGGGAGACTCGCTCAAGCTCTCCCAGATCGCCGCCGAGCGCTCCCATCACGAGTTCATCGTGTTCTGCGGCGTCCACTTCATGGCTGAGACGGCCGACATCCTCTCCAAGGCCAGGCAGACGGTGATCCTGCCCGACCTGGCGGCCGGCTGCTCGATGGCCGACATGGCCCAGATCGAACAGGTGGACCAGGCGTGGGAGCAGTTGGGCCGGATCCTGCCGGTCGAGGAGGCGGTCACTCCTGTCGTGTACGTCAATTCGGCGGCAGACCTCAAGGCGTTCTGCGGCGAGCACGGCGGGATCACCTGCACGTCGTCCAACGCGCGCCGGGTGATCGAGTGGGCGTGGGCGCGCCGGGAGAAGATCCTGTTCTTCCCGGACGAGCATCTCGGGCGCAACACGGCCAACAAGATGGGCATCCCCCGCGAAGAGATTCTGGTCTGGGATCCGTTCCTGCCCGACGGCGGCAACACGCCCGATGCCATCAAGAAGGCCCGCCTTCTGCTCTGGAAGGGACATTGTAGCGTCCACCAGATGTTCCAGCCGGCGCACGTCCGCTACTTCCGCGAGAAGCATCCCGGCATCAAGGTCATCGTGCACCCGGAGTGTCACGAGGACGTGGTCAATTTGTCGGATCTGTGCGGGTCCACCGAGTTCATCATTCGAACCGTGTCTGCCGCTGAGCCGGGGTCCATCTGGGGCGTCGGCACCGAGCTGAACCTCGTCAACCGCCTCAAGCGCCGGCAGCCGGACAAGCAGGTTTACTTCCTGTCGCCGACCGTGTGCCAGTGCTCCACCATGTTCCGGATCGATGCGCCGCACCTCTGCTGGGCGATGGAAAACCTGGCCGAAGGCCACGTGGTCAACCAGATCTCCGTTCCCGACGATGACAAGCACTGGGCGCGGATCGCCCTGCAACGCATGCTCGACGTATCCGTCCCGGCTTGAATCGCGCCGTCGCCCCTCCTCAGCCGACTATTTCCTCCACCACGCCCTCTGAACTCGCCGCCTATGCCGCCCTCGTCACGACTGCAGTCGTGTGGGGCGGCTCTGTTGTCGCCCAGAAGTATTCGCTCGGGTCGTTCTCCGTAGTCGAAGTGTCCGTCGCTCGGGGCCTCGGCGCGCTGGCGATTCTGATCCCGCTGTGGTGGTGGAAGGAGGGAGGAACGGTCAAGTTCACGGCGCGCGACATCGGGATCTTCGCCGCGCTGGGGCTCGGCGTGCTGGGCAATCATCTGCTCACGCTGTTCGGGCTACGGTACATCGGCGCTGGCGCGGCGGGCGTGATCATCGGCGCCAGCCCGGCCATCCAGGCGTTTCTCTCCTCGGTGCTTATCCGTGACGTGCCGTTCCGACTCGTGTGGGGCGGTTGCGCGATGTCGTTCACCGGTGTGTTTCTCGTGGTCGGCTTGAAGGGGGAAGCGGCGGCCGGGGAGCAGCCGTGGTTGGGTGCGACGCTTGTGCTGCTGGCGCAGGTGAGTTGGGCGCTCTATAGCATCGGGGGGCGGCGTACCATGGAGCGATTCTCGCCGCTCACGGTGAACTGGACGACGCTCTCGTTCTCGATTCTCCCGCAGATCCTGCTGCTGGGGATGAATCAGAAAGCCCTCACGGTGGGGCTCGGTACTGTGCCGCTTGCTGACTGGCTGGTGATTGGCTACCTGATCGTGTTCGCCACAGCGCTGGGGCAGCAGGCCTGGCTCTACGGCGTGCAGGGCATCGGCCCATCGCGCGCGGGCGTCTTCGTCAACTTGGTTCCGGTCTCCGCGCTGGTCTTATCGGCGCTCCTCCTCGGCGAGCAGATCGGACTCACTGAGGTGGCAGGCATCGTCCTGGTGCTGGCCGGCGTCTGGCTGGTCAACCGCCAATCGGCGCGTGCCACAGCTTCTTGAGTAGCCGCTCGATCTCTACCTGAAAGATCTCGCGGCGCCCGTCTGGGCTGGGCTAAAGCGGACCGCGTTGAGCGGCGCAGGTCAGAGCCAAAGCCTGAACCGCGTGCAGGACTGCCCCGCAATCGCACTAGGAGCGTCTAGGACGGGAGCAGATTTGAGGTGGGTAGGAAGGGTTTCCCTGCAATTATTGAAAGTATGCTTGGTCGAGTATTTTCCCGCCGTATTTGGTAATATCTGACAGACTATGAATACTGGATAGGTCAGTTCCTTTTGGAATCAAAGCAGCTTCGTGCCAATAGCTCATCAGTGCTCCTGGTTTTATGACACTAGTCATCTTCGTGCTATGCGGAGCCTCGATGAAGACACCTACGGGATGAATGTTGAACGGAGAACTGATGGAGATACTTTTTTCTTGAAGCCTTTCTGTTTGGGGATTAACAATGCCGCACACTAGCACTATGTCATACTTCTTGCGGAAACGAGATAATCGAGAAGTATCAAAAGTAGCGCTACATGCTGTTCCGTCATCTCCCCACGAAATTATGATGCGTGGAACTGAGCTACTCGCAATGGCAGTTAGAAGTATCCCCCAGACGAATGCTAGAACTCCGACAACAGTTACCAAGCTCGGGCCCAATATTCTACTTGTTCCGCGAGCATTATATGCCCATATAACGCCTACTCCTGCCATGAACCACCACCCGTAGCTAATGAGCCATCCTAACATAAGGAGAAAGGTCTCATGTTTAATCGACAAGAGAAAATCACTGTTCGACACCCACGATATCAACTTCCCCGCAAGAGAGCCAACTATGAGAATAGCTGGTGGGATCTTAGGTCTAAACGAATCAGGCGTAATCATCTGCATGGCGCACCCTCCTACGGATTGCGCCAATCATAGCACGCATACTCCTTGCGTCAGAGGGCTAATACTAGAAACTTCTACAGTTGCCCCCACGCTTGATAGGTCCGGACGGGAAGCCTAGCCATGGCTCATCAGTTGAGCACGGTACAACCATTGGTGGCAGGTCAGGAAGTCTCCATCTCCCAAGGGCTGGGGTTCGCGGGAAGTTAGAGCGATACTTTTATACACATGCTCACTCACAAAGGCGATCAGGCTGTGGTTTTTTCAGTCACGTCGAACAGAGAAATCAAGAAGAAGCGGCGACTGAAAGTGAATGCGGGCTTCACGTTGACCGAGCTAATGATTGTCGTGGCGATCATCAGTATCCTGGCAGCAATCGCTATCCCGAACTTCATGAACTATCAGGCGAAGGCCCGGCAGTCGGAAGCGAAGGTTGGGCTCGGAGGGATCTTCACCGCAGCGACTGCATATTACGCCTCTAATGCCACCTACACCGTAGCATCGTTTTCCGAGTTGGATTACGCTCCAGTCGGAACTCCTGTCTACACATTCAACTACGGAGGCATCGCAATTAATAGTGGCTCTAGTGCGAGCACTTGTCCGGGAACGACGTGGGCCGGTACTACTCCCGCCCTCAGCTCGGCCAGCTTCACGGCTGGGGCCCGCGGCAACATCGACTCCGATCCCACCTGCGATGAGTGGACGATTGACGATGTCAGAAACCTGACGAATACTGTCAACGATGTGCTTAATTAACGCGCCTGAGAGCCGAGAGTTTCCCTCTAAGACCCCGCGTTTAGACTAACAGCACTCTGACCTGCTTCTCCGTAAACCGGTCCAGGCCTTCTGGGTAGAGCTTCCCCACGCATTTCTTCGGTTGACAGACACCGCGCTTGACAGGTCCCCAAGGGCGGCCTATGTTCCGGATAAGAAGATAAAATAAAGTTGTCCCCTTTTTACCCGTCGCGCCCTCATGGATTTCCTGCCAAAGGCTTCAGTAATCGATCCCACTCGAATTAACGGATTTGCCTCATTCTCAGGTCCCATTCTTCGCTTTACACTTCCCTTATCGGCACAGGCCCGGCCGGGAGTGGAGGTAGCTATGACCTGCATGCGTTGTCAGGGACTCTTGGTGGAGATCCCGTCTTTGTTCTGGGTTTGCCCCGATTGGGAACCGCCTCCGGCCGAAGAACTGCAAAGGCCTGCGTGGCAGTGTGTGAACTGCGGCGACTACATAGACGCGGTCATCCTGGCCCATCGGGCCTCGCCGTCCCTCACCGCTGGCGAGTTGGTCTGACTCCTATGCGATTGACCCAGGGGGGCAGATGGCTCCTCTGATTGGCAGAGTCAGAGATATGCGCACGCAATTGGATGGCGTTCCCTGCCCGTTCTGTGGGGGAGCGACATACCACTTTACCCTGAGGGCTGAGGCCAGCACCAAAACCGTCGGGCTGCTTGCGCAGTGTAGCCAGTGCGGCCGCCTGAGAGAGGCCGTAAGGGACCTGGAGCCTTAACTGAAAGAAAAAAAAGAGACAGGCTACTTTTCTAACCGTCAACCTGTCCCTGTTTCTGTGTCCCGGCTCTGCTTAGAATTACTGCCGCAAACAGAACACCGTACTAGCCTTTTCTAATCACCTGCGCTAGACTTTTGACCGGCATGTGGGAAGTAAAAGAAGACAGGCTACTTTTTCTAAGCGTCGAATTGGCGCTGGCAACCACTCTAATTCCGTTTCTGTAGAGGCAGGTAAAGATGGCTGAACAGCTCATCGAGGTCCACCTCTCTCCACAAAAGACATTTCTTGTTGTTTGTCCCCATTGCAATCAGTCAAAAATATTCAATCTCAATGACCTCCCATCGAATGCACCGAATCCGTTCAACTATGAGTGTCGCTGTGGGGGGTTCTCTAGCGTCCTGTTGAATTATCGAAGGAGTTATCGGAAGCGTGTCAATCTGGCAGGCATGTTTACAGTGCCTTCCGAATCGAAAAAAATTGAAAGGATCTGCACTATACTCGATATCTCCGCTACCGGCATGCAAATTGTGACCGACTACTTCAAAACTATTTCTGAAGGTCAGCTCATCCATACCACGGTCATCTTAGATGATAAGTTGCGGACCAGATTGGAACTACATT
>VBOD01000027.1 GCA_005877615.1 Nitrospirota bacterium
GCCATTCGCCCTCACTATAGACCGAGAGAGGCGGGCCAAAGCCTGTGTGGTTGGGACCGACCAGAATCGCGGTGGCAGGGAACGTGACCCGGCTGTACACCGCTCCCGCGACGGCGCCGGAGTACATCAGCCCGGCGTGAGGACAGATGATGGCGGACGCGGCTACGCGGGGCGCGTCGGGTTCGAGCAGGGCACGCACCTGCTCGCGCAAGCGCTCCGGCGTCCCATCGTAGAAGCGCCCGGCGCAGGAGGGAAGGCGTTGTGCTGGTAGTGTTCCCATGATCCTCTCGCGGGTCCTGTCGCCGCATCACCCGGACGTGCTCAGATCCTTTCGCCGTCGCAGCCCCGAGGACTCGGCTGTAGGCTCTTCCGCTCCGCCCGGGGCCCATGCGGCGCCACCCGCTTCAATCGACACCCTCGCCTCCGCTAGGATTGACGCCGGGCCACGAGCGCGGCGGTGAACGGTCCCGTGCGCGGGTCCAGGGCCCCTTCGCGATAGGCGAGCACGCGGAGTTCTCGGCACAGGGTGAGCAGCTCGTTGTGGCCCAGGCAGAACTCACGCCGCCGGGGATGGTTGAACCGTTCGTGATTGTCGATGAGAAAGGTTTCATACACAAGCAGGCCGCCCGGCTTGAGAGCGCGCATGATCTGCGGAAACAGGTCCCGCTGCAGGTAGTAGAACACGGCGATCAACTCGAAGGAGGCGGGAGGGATCGCCGGCTCCTGCTCGAGGTCCACCAGGCGTGTCGTGATGGTGGAGAGCCCGAGCGTTTGGGCCGTGGTCCGCACCGCCTCGAGCGCTGCTGCGTCCCGGTCCCAGGCCTCGACGCGGAATCCTTCCTGGGCAAGATAGAGCGTGTGCCGGCCGTGGCCGCAGGCTAAGTCGAGCGCGTGCCCCGGAGTCAGGAAATGTCGGTGTTGGGTGAGCCAGTCGGCGGGCCGCTCACCGTGCGCGCCACTGACTGCTTGTCGCGTGATCCTGGCGCCGGTGGATTCGCGGACGCCGTGCACCGGCGGCTTGAGCTTGCGGACCCAGAGCTCCACGGCCGACACGGGGAACTGCGCGAGGATGGCCTGGGCGAGCCGTTCGGCCAAGGCTTCCAGCAAGTGGAACCGTTCGGTCTGGGCGATGGTGAGGACCCGGTCGGCGACCTGCGTGTAGTCCACCGTGTGCGCCACGTCGTCTGTGGCGGCCGCCAAACGCATGTCGCAGAACAGCTCGAGATCCACCGCCATCGGTTGAGGGGTCTCGCGCTCGCGCTCCGAGACGCCGCAATAGCCTTGAAACTCCAGGCGTTCAATGACCAGCCGGTCGCTCACGGTGAGGCTCCTGCATGGGGTTCGCGAGGACACGCTACCGAGACTCTGCGGGCAATGTCAAGGCGAAGGCCTCCTGGGATTCCCCTTGACTTGGATTCCGGCCGGCTCCTACAATTCACTGAATGATCGGGCTTTTTTTGATTCTAGAGGGCCGGGGTCTATGAGCGAGTTCACCCATTTCAACGAATCCGGTCGGGCGCGGATGGTCGATGTCTCCGAGAAGGCAGCCACCCACCGGACGGCGACCGCCCAAGCGCGGATCCTCATGCAGCCGGAAACCCTGGAGAAGATCCGCCGCGGGAAGATCGCCAAGGGGGACGTCCTCGCCGTAGCCCAAACGGCCGGGATCATGGGAGCGAAGCGCACGCCGGACCTGATCCCCATGTGCCACCCGCTCCTGCTCACCAGCGTGGATATCGATTTCAAGGAAGACCCGCAGCCCGACCGCAACGGCTACTGCAGTATCACGGCGACGGCGACCATCAAGACCACCGGGCAGACCGGGGTTGAGATGGAGGCCCTCACGGCGGTGTCCGTGGCGGCGCTCACGATTTACGACATGTGCAAGGCCGTGGACCGGGGGATGGTGTTCACCGACATTGGCCTGCTGGAGAAGGCCGGAGGCAAGTCCGGCACGTATACCCGGAAAGCGTGAGGGCAGCATGATCACGCTCAAGCTGTTCGGTATGCTGAAAACGCTGGCGGGGAACCAAGCCGAACTGCGATTCTCGCTCAACGGCAGCCGCACGGTGGGCGATCTGGTCGGCCTTCTGGAAAAAGACTACCCTGAGATGGCCGAGCTGATTCATAAGAAGAAGGTCCTGGTCTCTGTCAACCACGAGATCGCCCATCCAGACACGGTCATCCGCGAGGAGGATGAGGTGGCGTTACTGCCCCCGTTCGCCGGCGGGGCGCCTGCCGGTCCCGAGGGCATGCTGGTGCGGATCCAGCGGGAGGACTTCTCGATCGACGCCGAGCTGGCGCGGGTGCGGGCCCGCTCGAACCGCATCGGGGGGATCGCGGTTTTCCTGGGCACCGCCCGGGACCGGTCCCAGGGCCACGACGTTTCCGGCATCAAGTTCGAGTATTACGAGGGGATGGCCCAGAAGAAGCTCCGCGAGATCCGGGAGCGCGCCCTGAAGGACTTCGACGTGATCGAAATCCTCATCGTCCACCGGTACGGGGACATCCAAGTCGGCGAGAACATCGTGCTGGTCATCGCTGCCGCCGAGCACCGGGCCGAGGCGTTCCGGGCCTGCAAGTGGAGCATCGACGAGCTCAAGCAGATCACCCCCATCTGGAAGCTCGAGAGCACACCGCAAGGCGAGGTCTGGGTCGAGGAACATCCATGAGCACGCTCCCGCTCAGCCGCGAGATGCCGACCGTCACCGACACCTTCGGCCGGCCGCTCCGCAGCCTGCGCATTTCGGTCACGGACCGGTGCAACCTGCGCTGCAAGTACTGCATGCCGGAGGAGGAGTACACCTGGCTGCCGCGCGAGACCATCCTCTCGTTCGAGGAGATCGACGCGCTGGCCGGCATCTTCACGGAGCTCGGCGTGGACAAGGTGCGCCTGACCGGCGGCGAGCCCCTGCTGCGCAAGGACCTGTCGGGACTGATGCGCATGCTCCGGCGCAATCCCCGGATCAAGGACCTCGCCCTGACTACCAACGGCGTCTTGCTGGCGGAGCAGGCGCAGGCGTTCCACGACGCTGGCCTGCACCGGGTGACTGTGAGCCTGGATACGCTCAAGCCTGAGCGGTTCAAGGCCTTGACGCGACGGGACTCCTTCCAGCAGGTGCTGGAAGGCATCGAGATGGCGGTGCGGGTCGGGTTCAAGGGGTTGAAGTTCGACACCGTGGCCATTCTTGGCTACAACGACGACGAGCTTGTCGACCTGATCGAGTATGGCAAGCGCTTCGGCGGCGAGGTGCGCTTCATCGAGTACATGGATGTCGGGGGCGCGACGGACTGGTCGATGGACAAGGTCCTCTCCAGGGCCGCCATTCTGAGGTTGCTCAGCCAGCACTACGGGCCGATTGAACCGGTCCTGGAAAAGAGCTCCGCGCCGGCGCAGCGGTTCGCCCTGCCGGACGGCACGACGTTTGGTATCATCGCATCCACGACGACGCCCTTCTGCGCCACCTGCGACCGGAGCCGGCTCACGGCCGACGGCATGTGGTTTCTGTGCCTCTACGCGACAGAAGGGATCGATCTGAGGCAACCGTTGCGCGCCGGCGCTTCGCGGGATGAGATCAAGGCCCTGCTTCTCGCAGGGTGGCAGGCCCGTCGGGATCGCGGCGCCGAACAGCGCAAGGAGCTCGAGCGGGTCGGAATCAGAGCGAGGCTGGTCGAAATCGAACGTCTTCGCCAGGACCCCCGTCTCGAGATGCACACCAGAGGTGGATGACAGCTGAGCTTCCGTTCTTGACCGTGCTGGGTCTGGGCTTCCTGCTGGGCGCGAAGCATGCGCTCGACGCCGACCACGTCGTCGCCATCTCGACGATCGCGACCGAGCAGCGGAGCCTGTGGCGCTCCAGCGCGATCGGGTTCTGCTGGGGAATCGGCCACACGCTGGTGTTGCTGCTCGCCGGCTTGACGATCCTGAGCTTCAAGCTCACGATATCGGGCGAGTGGGTCCGGCTCTTCGAAGCCGCGGTGGGGCTCATGCTGGTCGGGCTCGGCGTGTCGGTCGGGCTGACGCTCTGGCGCGAGCGGCTGCATGTGCACGCTCACGCGCATGCGGATGGAGCCGCGCACCTGCACGTCCATTCCCACCGGGACGGTCCACATCACGCCCACCTACACCGGTATCGGTTGGAGTACCGATCTCTCGCCGTCGGCATGGTCCATGGCCTAGCCGGGAGCGCGGCGCTGCTCCTGCTCGTCCTCTCCACCGCTCGTTCCGTCCTGGACGGCGTGCTCTACATCCTGGCGTTCGGCGCCGGTTCAATCGCCGCAATGGTCCTGCTGGGGATCATGCTGAGCCTGCCGTTCGTCTTCACTCCGGCGCATCTCGTCCGCACCCATCTGGCGCTGCGAGCGCTCGCAGGCCTGGCCAGCGTGAGCCTGGGAGGGATTATCCTGTATGAGTCCTTTGTGCTGTGACGGCCTTGGGGACGCTGCGTTTCGGTCTGGTGTCACATTGACTTATACCTCTTATTTTGTCTACGCTAGGCGACCTTTATCTCCAAGCGCTCAATGACTTCGCGCGCAGCGCATCCCCCAGGTATGTGCTCCGGGCATGCGGGGATGAAACGATTCTTTGTTGCATTCTTGCGCAGTTGCGGGTGGACCGGGAGGATGTTACATGAACATCGTTGTCGGGGCCAAGACCGATGTCGGTCTGAAGCGCCCCCACAACGAGGACTATTTGTGCGTCGATCCCGAGGTTGGGCTCTTCGTTGTGTGCGATGGGTTGGGTGGGCGGAATGCGGGGGAAGTCGCTAGCCGCCTGGCGGTCGAGGTTATCCAAAAGCATGTCCGCGAAGCGCAGCGGAATGCGAACCTGCCCATGGTCGGGGCGTACGACCGGCAGTTCTCTCCCTTGACCAATCGGTTGGCCAGCGCGATCCGGCTGGCGAATCAAGCCATCTGCGACGCGGCAACGGATCAACCGGATCAGGAGGGGATGGGGACGACCGTCGTCTCAGCCATGCTCAACGGGCAGACACTGTCAGTCGCCCATGTGGGGGACAGTCGTCTGTACCTGATCCGCGGGGACACGATCGAGCCGTTGACGGCGGATCATTCGCTGGTCGCCGAACAGGTCCGGAGGGGGATGCTGACGGAGGCGGAGGCTGAGCGGTCGCCTCAGAAGAACATCATCACCCGCGCCCTGGGTATCGACGCCGCCGTTGACGTCGAACTCGCTGAGGTCCCGCTGATGCAGGGGGACCAACTGCTCCTGTGTTCCGATGGCTTGACGCGCGACGTGAAGCCAGCCGAGATCCTCACAACCGTCCGGCAGGAGAAGGATCCCCAGGCTGCGGCAGAGCGCCTGGTCGAGCTGGCCAATGCGGCTGGCGGCCTGGACAACACCACCGTGATTCTCGTCTCCATCCAGCACGCCGCCAGCGAGACGCCCATGCAACGTGTCTGGCATTGGCTGGTGAGCTAACGCGTGAGCGAAGGGAATGTCATGCCGAAGATCTTTCTGAAGTTCAACGAGCGGGTTCTTAAAGAGATCCCGCTTGACAAGCCCCGGTTCACGATCGGTCGCAAGCCGGACAACGATCTCGTGATCGACAACCCGGTGGTGTCTGGCCACCACGCCCTGATCGTCAGCGAGGAAGGCGTCTTCTTTATCGAAGATCTGGGAAGCACCAACGGCACCTTCGTCAACGACGCGAAGATCCAGAAAGAGAAGCTGAAAAACAGCGATTGTATCATTGTCGGCAAGCATGTCCTGATTTACCAGGACGAAATCGCCGCACCTCCGCCTCTCCCCAAGGAGACCGAGTCGCACACGACGATGATTCTGGAGACGGCCAAGCCGAAAGAACCGGTGAAGGCCGCTCACGGAACCATGAAGCCCGTCGTGGTGGGAGGGAAGACGACGGAGAAGGGCGGGTGGTTGACCGTGGTCTCGGGCGAGACCGACCGGAAAGAGTACGAACTGACGGGCCGGCTGACCGTGATCGGTGCGGAAGACACGGCGACGGTCAAGCTCGCTGGTTGGTTCGCTCCGAAGAATGCGGCGCTCATCAGCCGTCGAGGCTCAGCGTATTTCGTCAGCGTGCCGGAAGGGGCCAAGAAGATCACCGTGAACGAAGAGGCAGTCCAGGGACAGAAGCAATTGCATGACGCTGACACCATTATCATCGCTGGCGTTCATTTTCAGTTTTTTCTGAAGTAAGGCGCCAGAGCCGGTGCGGATGATCACTGAGAGGTATTGGTAAGCTTCCGTGGCTAGCAAAAAAGAACAGCTCAGCACCGATCTCGCCAAGTTCGTCGAACAGAGTCAATGGGCCAAGGCTGTCGCGAGCCTGCAGGGTCTGGTCCAGCTCGAGCCGGCGAATGCGAATTACTATCTCCGCATGGGTGACTACAACGTCAAGGCCGGTAACAAGCCCGGGGCGGTCAAGGCCTATTACCAGGCGGGCAAGCTGTTCGTGGATTCCGGCTTCTCGGTGAAGGGCATCGCGACCTACAAAATGATCCTGCGATTGGCTCCGGCCGAGAAGCAGGCTCGAGAGCTGATGCTGGCCATCAATTCCAGCCCTGCGGTCGCCGGCGAGCTTATGTCACCTCCTCCTTTCGCTCCTGAAGCTCCTGCCCCCCCTCCCCCAACGGAGGCTGCCCCGCCGCCTGCCGCGGAAGCGGCGCCCCCTCCATCCCCGCCGGCTCCGGTCGAAGTCGCGCCTCCACCTGAGCTCGAGCTCGAGCAGGAGCCAGTCTTGGAGCTTGAGATCGAGATGATAGGATCCGAGGAGCCGGAAGAAAAGGAAGAGAAGAAGGAAAAGGAAGAGAAGAAGGACATCAACCCGCTCTTCGCTGCCTTTACCAAGGAGGAGTTCGGGGCTTTTGTGGACAAGCTCGAGCCTATGCAGTTCATGTCGGGCGAGCGCATGATTGCCGAGGGCGATGAGGGCGATGCGATGTACTTAATCAGCCGGGGCGGCGGGAGGGTGGTCAAAGAGATTGATGGTCAGGAAGTGGTCCTAGACGAACTCGGCGAAGGCGAGTTTTTCGGCGAGATGTCTCTCCTGGTGGGAGGGCCCCGCAGCGCGTCCGTCTTCTCGACCGCCGATACCGAAGTGCTGCGGCTGAAGTCTTCCGACCTGTTCGACATCATGAAGCAGTATCCCCGCATCGAAGGCGTCCTGGAGCAGTTCTACGATAAGCGATCGAAAGCGATGCGACTGAAGATGAAGGAAATTCGCAAGTGATCATCAGGGTCCTCGGGTGCCACGGTTCCGAGTTGATCGTCGCGGACGGCAAGGGCCATACCCACGAATGCCGGACCTGCGGGTTTCTCGTCAACGAGACCTGCATGGTGGATGCCGGCTCCGTCAGCGCCGGACTCCAAGAGGCCGAGCAGGGCAAGATCCGTCACGTCCTCCTCTCGCACGCGCACTTCGACCACATCAAAGGCCTCCCGCTGCTGGCCGACAACTTGGCCGGGCGGGTCCAGGACGGACCGGTGAAGATCCACGCGCTCTCCGAAGTGCTCGACAGCTTGCGCCGCCACATCTTCAATGACGTCGTGTATCCGGACTTCACGCGCCTTCCCACAGTGAACTCGGCGCCGCTGGCGTACCACGCGTTCGACGAAGAGAAGGTGTTTACCGCTGACAATTTGGAAGTGACGGCCGTCCGGGTCAATCACATCGTGCCGACCGCCGGGTTCATCGTCCGCCAAGGGGATTCCGCCCTCCTCTACAGCGGGGATACCTCCGAGACGCGACGCATCTGGGAAGTGGCGGCCAAGGAGCCGCGGCTCAAGGCTGCGTTCATCGAGACCTCCTTCCCGAACGACTTCCGCGACCTGGCCAAGTTCAGCGGCCACCTGACCCCGGATATGTTCGCCCGCGAGTTCGCCAAGCTGGGGCGGCCGGATCTGCCGGTGTACATCTACCACATTAAACCGTCGTACCGGCATGTCATCGCGGCCGAACTGAAACGGCTGAACCTGCCCAACCTGCACGTGCTCGAAGAGGACCAGGTCGTCCGCATCTGAGCGGGCATCCGGCCAACCCCGCCATGGCGTGGTTCAAGAAAGAGCGCTCAGCCCCGGAGGATCAGGACCGCAAGAAGGTCAAGGTTCCCGAGGGCCTCTGGCTCAAGTGCAACCACTGCCGCGCGATCGTGTATCGCAAGGAAGTGGAGCGGAGCGCCAGGGTTTGCCCGAAGTGTGAGTACCATTTTCCCATCTCCGTTGAGGAACGGATCGACCTGCTGCTGGACCTGGGTACCTTCCGCGAGTGGTCTGCCGGGCTGGAGCCGACGGACCCGCTGCATTTCAAGGACACCCAGCGCTACAGCGAGCGCCTGCAGGCGGCCCAGCAGAGTACCGGCAAGAAGGACGCCATCGTGATTGGGGAGGGGCGGATCAACGGCGCCCGGGTGGTGCTGGGCGTGTTTCACTTCGGGTTCATGGGCGGCAGCATGGGCTCGGTGGTGGGCGAGAAGGTGGTCCACGCCGCCGAGGGCGCCTTGCGCGAGCGCATCCCCTTGGTGCTGGTGACCACGTCGGGTGGGGCGCGGATGCAGGAGGGAATTCTCTCACTGATGCAGATGGCCAAGACCGCGGCTACCATCGGCCGCCTCGCCGAGGCACGCCTCCCGTATTTCTCCATCCTCGCCGACCCGACCTTCGGTGGCGTGACGGCCAGCTTCGCGATGCTGGCGGACGTCATCCTGGCCGAGCCTAAGGCCCTCATCGGGTTCGCCGGCCCGCGCGTCATCCAGCAGACTATCAAGCAACAGCTCCCGCCGGAGTTTCAGCGAGCGGAGTTCCTGCTGGAACACGGCATGATCGATTTGATCGTGCCCCGCAAGCGCCTCAAGGAGACTGTCTCCAGCCTCGTGGAGTATTTTTAGTCCTTCGCGGAGGCCGTATGGATGGAGGCATCGAGCGCAGCATCGCCTTCCTGTATGGCCTCCAACGTCACGGGATCAAGCCGGGCCTCGGCCGTACCCTGGCGCTGTTGCGTGCGTTGGGCGACCCGCATCGCGCATTCCCCGCGATTCATGTGGGCGGGACGAACGGCAAGGGATCCACGGCCGCCATGCTGGCCGCCATGCTGGCGAGCCAGGGCTATCGCGTCGGCCTCTACACCTCCCCCCATCTCGTGGATTTCTCGGAGCGCATTCAGATCAACGGCCACGCCATCCCTTCCGAATGGATCGGAGAGCTCACCGAACGGGTGCGAGTGGCCTCCGAGGCCCATCTGACGGAAACGCCGACGTTCTTTGAGGCGACGACCGTCGTGGCGTTCGCCTACTTCGCCGAGATGCGGGTCGAGCATGCGGTGGTGGAAGTCGGTCTGGGGGGACGCTTCGATGCTACCAATGTGATCGCCCCGCGTGTCTCGCTCATCACCACGATCGGGCTTGACCACCAGGAGTACTTGGGAAACACGCTCGAAGACATCGCGTTCGAGAAGGCCGGGATCATCAAGCACGGGACGCCCATCGTCGTGGGCCGGATGGACGAGGGGCCCTTGTCTGTAATCCGCGCCGCGGCGGCGCAGCGACGGGCCGCCTGCGTCGTGCTCGGCCAGGACTTCCACGCGACTGGCGAGGGACCGGAGTGTTTTGCCTATCGCGGGCTGCGGTGGCGCGAAGAGGGGCTGGCATGCCCTCTTCCGGGTCGCCATCAGTTGGACAACGCCGCGTGTGCGCTGGCCGCCTTGGAGATGGCCGCCCAGCGGGGGGTGCGAGTATCCGAGCGCGCGCTGCGGGACGGATTGCGCGCGGTGCGCTGGCCCGGGCGGTTGGAGTTGGTCGGACGACGGCCGGACATCTGGCTTGATGGGGCGCACAATCCTCACGCCGCCGAAGCGCTGGCTGAGTATCTGAGAACCTTGTGGGCCCGTCGAGGCGAGCCGGCCATCGGACGGCTCATCCTAGTGGTCGGGATGATGCGGGACAAGGATCGGCGGAGAGTCCTGACTGTCCTGACCGCCGTCCCAGGCGCGAGCCAGCTCATTCTCACACGTGCGTCCCACCCCCGCGCCGCCGCGCCCGAAGAGCTGGCAGGGGATGCGGCGGACCTGGGGGTGCCCATCACCGTCAAGCCGACGGTAGGGGAAGCCCTGGCGTGCGCGCGGGCGCTCGCCGGAGAGGACGATACCATCTGCGTCACCGGGTCCTTGCTGGTAGCCGGTGAGGCCAAGGCCATGCTCGAAGGGACGACCGTGTCCGGACTCCGCGGCTAATGGGGCTGCTGAGCCGCCGGCTGGTTGTCCCCCTGACAGTCCTCCTGTTCTTATTGGAAGCCACACCAGCCCTGGCGGAGGGGCCATCATCCTCGGCCCGTCCCATCCACATCCAGGCCGACACGCTCGTCTATAGCAAGGAGACGCAGACCTACCACGGCAAGGGATCCGTGGTCGTCGTGCAGGGCCCCTATCGCCTAGAGGCCGACGAAGCGACGCTGAACGTGGCCACTGGGCAGGTGACGGCGGTGGGACGGGTGCACCTCAACGACGGCGTTCACGACATCCACGGCGAGCGTCTCGATTTCAACTTCAATACCACGAAGGGCGTGATCTTCCACGGCCGGCTCTTCGTTCTGGAAGGCAACTTCACGGTGGACGCGCAGGTTATGGAGCGCCTGTCCGAGGAGCAATACCGGCTGGAAGACGCCTCGTTTACGACCTGCAGCGTGCTGGAGGGGGAACGGACTCCCTGGCAGTTCAAAGCAGAGAAGGCCGAGCTGGAAGTGGAAGGGTACCTGTACGCGCGGAACGTTCAGTTTTGCATCTTGGACGTGCCGGTCATGTACCTGCCGGCCGTCCTCTTTCCCGCCAAGCGGGAGCGGGCGACCGGTTTCCTCATACCCGTCATAGGTTCCAGCAGTGTGCAAGGCTTCAAGGTGCGGGAGGCTTTCTTTTGGAACATCAGTCCAAGCCAGGACGCGACCATCACGCTCGACGAGCGCGGCAAGCTCGGGACAGGCGGCACGCTGGAATATCGGTATAAACTTTCGAGGAACTCTGACGGCTATTTCTGGACCCAGTACTTCCGTGATGTCCCAGACCAGACCACACGCTGGGACGTCATTTACAAACACACGTCGAAGTTTTCCGACGATCTGCAGGGGAGGGTTAATATCAATTACGTCAACCAGCGCGCCAACCTTTTCGTCCTGAGCGAGGACGTGCTCCAACGGGTGGCGACGTACCAGGAATCCAATGCCTTTTTGAGCAATCGTTGGGACAACCAGGTGTTGTATGGGTTGGCGCGCTACTCGCAGAACTTGACCAATCTGTCAGACAAGGCGGTGGTGCAGACCCTGCCAGAGATCGGGTACAGCCTTACGCCGTGGCGTGTGGGGGGGCTTCCAGTTTACGCCGGGCTGGATGCCACCTTCGACGACTTCGCTCGCTTGCAGGGGACCGGCGCCCTCCGCACAGATCTTTTCCCAAGGTTGTGGGCCTCCCTGCCATGGGACCGCTACGTCACCATGACGCCGTTGGTGGGCTTCCGCGAAACCGCCTACAATCGGAGCCTTCTTCAGTCCGACCGGCCGACTTCGCGGGAAGCGCTGTACTTCAGCAACTCGGTGGATACCCGGCTGGTGCGTCGTTTTGCGCAAGAAGGCGGTGTGGGGATCACCCACAAGATCGAGCCGGCCGTCATTTATGAATACCTGACCCCGACAAGGCAGGCGGATCTCCCGGTCTTCAACGACGTCGATCGATTGACGCCGAAGAACCTCCTCACATACGAACTGACCAATCGGTTGTCGACGATGGTCTCAGCCGGCGATACCATGCGATACCTGGAATTCGGCTATCTCAGGCTGACCCAAAGCCAGCATCTGGCGTCCTCGCCGACAGGAAAGCCCTTCTCCGACCTCCGAGGAGAGCTGATTCTGAGGACGCTTCAACCCATCCCGGCATCCCTGGATGTGGACACCTTTTACAATCACTCGGAGTCCGCGGTCTCGGTCCTCAATACCGACCTGAACTTCGAGTTGCGAAACGGATACTTCCTCTCCTTGGGCCAGCGCTTTACGAGGGCCGGCCCGGTCCCTGTCCGAGGGGATCTCTTCAATCCCCTGACGCTCAATGATGTGCTGATTCAGTCGGAGAAGACGCACTTCTATACTGCGGAGGTAGGAACAGCGCTGCCGTTCAACCTCTACGCCGTGCTCCGAGGCTACTATGACGCGCAGACGGGAAGATTTCCGGAGGTTGACTATGGGTTATACTATGTGAATCCGAGTCGCTGCTGGGGAGTCGGGGTGCTGCTGATCGAGCGAGGGCAGATTCCTGGTGTGGCGCCGGCTCAGACGGAATTTGCTTTCCTCTTCACGTTGGGCGGAGTGGGCTCCACGGATTCGCCGTTCAATGCCGTCTATCAAAGGCTCTTCCAGCGCCTGGGGCTCGATATCCAAAAGCTCCGCGAGGTGTCTCCGCCTCCTCCATCCGCCAGACCTTTTTGAAGGGCGGAGCTTCTTCCGCGACGCTCTTGACAAGCCATCGGGCGCAGTCCGCATAATCGCGTATGCGTGCGCGCCTGGCATGGGCAATGGCGTCGGTGAGCCTCTTCGGAGTCGCCCTGGCCAGTGCGGGCACTCCGACGCCCCTGTCCCATACCGACAATGGCCGGCGGATCTTCCTGCACGGCACCACCTCGGCTGGGCGGGTCGTGGAGAACAGCCACGGCATGGAAGGGGTGGGGTGCGCCATGTGCCATGGCCCCGATGGGCGCGGAGGCATGATGCACGGCATCCCGGCACCCGACATCACCTACGGGGCTTTGACAGACCCCAACGGGCACGAGCACGCGTTCATGGCCCGCCGCCATTCCCCCTTCAACCGGGAGACGATCAAGGCGGCCATCGTCGCCGGCATCGACCCGGCGGGCAATACGCTCCATGAAGAGATGCCGCGCTGGACCGGCCTCAGCCCCGCCGACCTCGACGATCTGATCGACTACCTCCAGGTCCTCTCGCAAGGCAAGCGCCGCGCCCTGCCGGGACCGGAGCGGATGTAGCCGAGTCGTTCGTTGACAGCTTCGTGACCGGTACGGTAGGCTACGGAATCGCGTAGCGATGAAATGAACATTTCTAATTGTGGAGGACTTAGCGTGGGGAAGGCAATAGCAGTGAGCTCAACGACTTGGGACACCGAGGTGGGCAAAGCCGATGGCCTGGTGCTGGTGGACTTCTGGGCCGTGTGGTGCGGGCCGTGCCAGATGGTCGCGCCCATCGTCGAGGAGCTGGCGAAGGAATACGACGGTAAAATAAAAGTCTTGAAGCTCAACACGGATGAGAACCCGGACATCGCGGGCAAATACGGCATCATGAGCATTCCCACCCTGCTCTTCTTCAAGGGCGGCCAGCCGGTCGAAAAGGTCATCGGGGCCGTGCCGAAACGGATCCTGAAGGAGGCAATAGACAAACTCCTCTCAACCACTGTCTAAGCTGTGTGCTGACAGAACTCCGCATCTGCAACTTCGCCATCATCGATGCGATCGAGCTGGAGTTTGCGGACGGCTTCACGGTCTTCACCGGCGAGACGGGCGCCGGAAAGTCCATCCTCGTGGATGCGGTGGACCTCCTGGTAGGGGGGCGCGCCTCGGCTGATCTGATCCGATCGGGCGCTGAGGAAGCCGAAGTCTCGGGGGTCTTCTCCCTCAAGGAAGCCAGTCCCGTCGCACAGCTCCTGCACGAGCAGGATCTTCTGGAGCGCGGCGCAACCGAGGTGATTCTCCGCCGCATCCTCTCGCGCGCGGGGCGGCACCGTATCCATGTCAATGGCCGGCCGGCCCCGCTCGGCGTCCTCCAAGCTCTCCGTGGACTCCTCGTGGACATCCACGGCCAGCACGATCACCAGTCCCTCTTCCGACCGACGGTGCAACTGGACCTGCTCGACGAGTTCGGCGGGCTTGCCGACGCACGCGTGGCTTACGAGGCGGCGTTTGCGCGGTGGCGGGAGCTCGAGGCGCGCCTGACCGAGCGCCGGGACACGCTGGCGGATCGGCGGGCGCGCGAAGACCTGCTGCGCTATCAGGTCGAGGAGATCACCACCGCGAACCTCCGGCCTGGCGAGGATCGAGAGCTGGAGCGCGAGAAGCTGCTGCGGTCTCAGGGGAGGCGTTTGGCTGAGCTGGTGCAGGCCACGTATGGGCCGCTCTACGAAGAGGATCCCTCGATCCTGCAAGGCTTAGGTTCACTGACCGGTTCCCTGAAAGAATTGGCCGCAATCGATGCGGAGCTGGTGGAAGACCGTGACCGCTTCGCGGAAGCTTTGGCGCAGTTGACGGACCTCGCCCAGCGCCTGCGCGCCTATCGGGACCGCTTGGAGTTCGATCCTGACAAGCTGGAGAAAGTGGAGGAGCGGTTGGACCTTATCCGACGGCTCGTGAAGAAGTACGGAGGTTCGCTCGAGGAGGTCGTCCGACGCGGCGAACAGGCGCAGCAGCAACTGCGCGAGCTAGAGACTGGCGAGGCGGATCTCAAGGAGCTTTCCGTTCAGGTCGCTGACGCTCATGAGAAAGTCGCGAAGCTGGCGCAGGCCCTCTCCCGCAAGCGGACGAAGACAGCGAGCGACCTGGAGAAGCGATTGGAGCGCGAGCTGAAGGACCTACGGATGGCTCATGCCCGGGTCTGCATCGCGGTCGAGCAGGAGTCCGATTCAGGTGGGCTGAAGCTGACGGCCACCGGCAGCGACCGCGTGGAGTTCCTGTTCTCCTCCAATCTGGGCGAAGGCCCGCAGCCGCTGGCCCGGATCGCGTCGGGCGGGGAGTTGTCGCGCGTGATGCTGGCCATGAAGACGGGGCTGGCCGAGCAGGACCGCGTGCCGGTCCTGGTCTTCGATGAGGTGGATGCTGGCATCGGCGGGGCGGCCTCCGAGGTGGTGGGGAAGCGGCTCCGGCATCTGAGCCAGCACGGGCACCAGGTCTTCTGCATCACGCATCTCGCGCCGATCGCGGCGCAGGCGCGGCGGCACTTCGCGGTCACCAAGGTGACGAAGGACGGACGGACGGTGACGCAGGTGGCGTTGCTGGACAAGGCGGGCCGGGTGGAAGAAGTGGCGCGCATGCTCGGCGGCGAGAAGATTACGCCGACGATCCGCTCCACCGCCACCGAAATGCTCAAGCAGAAATAATCGCCTTCAGAGCGGGTCCTGCCGCCGAGCCACCCTGACGTGCTCGCTCCGCCAAGGGCAAGCAAGTCGCTGCGCTCCGCCAGGGTCCCGCTCGGCGCCACCCGCGCCTCGTCGATTTTTCTGTCCCTTCGGCGTATACTCTTTGGATTCCCAAGGAGTTTCCATGACCGACTTGTGGGAGAATTACCGCAAACCGATTCCGGTCTTGCAGTGGCTCGTGGTGATCGTGCTGGCCGCCCACGTGCTCGCAAGTAGCCACTCCACTCTCACAACCGGTCAAGCAGAGGCCTTTGCGTTGGTCTTAGTGGGAGGGAACCTGCTTCTTCTTTATGGACTTCCCCGGATCCTCCCCTGGCCTGCCGTCTTGACCAGCCTCGTCGTCATTGACTCTCTGCTCGTACCGGTCACCCTCTATGCGACCGGGATCAGTGACACAAGCCTGTACGTGGTGTACTTCGGAATTATCATGATCGCGGGAGCAGCAGGCAATCTCAAACGGGCGGTGGTTCTGGCATCCGTGATGTGCGTCGCGTACGGTGCCGTGGAATTCGGAAGACTGACGCTGCTGCACGAGCAGGTGTCCGAACACCTCGGCACGATCCTGTTGCGCGTGCCGTTTTTTCTCGCGATGACGGCGTATTACGGGGCGATGGGGGAGTTTGCTCAGCAAGAACGCATCGCCAAGGAGACCCACGAGAAGCAGGCCAAAGAGATCCGGAGAATCTTCTCTAGTTATGTGAGTCCCCGGATCGTCGAAGAAATGATCAAGGATCCCAGCAAGGCGACGCTGGGAGGTCAGCGCAAAGAACTGACCATGCTGTTCGCGGACTTGTTCGGATTCACGAGCTTTACCGAGAAGCATTCGCCCGAGGAGGTGGTCACTCAACTCAACGAGTACCTTGGGGCAATGACGGAGGTGGTCTTCCAGTGGGATGGCACCCTGGATAAGTTTGTCGGCGATGGGATCGTCGTCTACTGGGGGGCCCCGCTCGTCCAGCCCGACCATGTCGAGCTCGCGGTCAAGTGCGCCCTTCACATGCAGAAGCAGCTAGCCGAGTTGCAGGAGAAGTGGAAGGCCGGGGGGCGGGTTCCCTTCAAGGCTGGGATCGGGATCCATACCGGCGAGGTTGTGGTGGGGAATATCGGTGCTGAAGGCAAGAAAATGGACTATACGATGATCGGGGACCATGTGAACCTCACGTCCCGCGTCCAGGAGCTGACACGGGAGTTTGGGTGTTCCCTTGTCGTCAGTGAGGAGACGGCCGCGCGCCTGAGGGATCTGCTCGGGAAAGAGGAAAGTGATGACAACCGTGGACATCTGGGTCACGTGAGCTTGCGCAAATTGCCTCCAGTCAAGGTCAAGGGAAAGGTTCAACCGGTGGTCGTCTATGCCCTAGAATCCTTGGAGCGGGGCGAGATCTCGATCGTCGACGCATAGTCTGAGTCCCTTCTTAACCGCTAACCAGCCTCCTTCCGCCCGCACTGCTGGCGCTGACCCTTTTAACGGGTATTTCCTCAATCGTATTTGAAGCTTCCATTTGAATTGCAATAACTTCATATAACTTCAGCAGTAGTCTTTCACAGGAAATCTGCCCTCCTAAAACCAGGTGTTTCAGCCAACATGAATCCATGAATTACCTGATTAAGGTTTGATGTATTTCAGTGAAAGATGGGGGCTGTCTTAACGTAGCTCCAGGCCTGAATTGTGAGCCACACACAGAGGAGGTTCGTATGGACCCTATAACATCACACGACTGGAAGCTGCTGATGCTTACTGGAGTTCTGGTTAGTCTTCTGGCGTGGCCGGGATCCAGCGAAGCCCAAACCGTCACGGGCCAGGCCAGTGCAGTGCAGGCCACCGTGTTCGGCGCGCTCGGGCTCGGAACGACGACCGCGCTCTCTGACACCGGAACTCTCGGCGGAACGCGTGACGCACGAGAGGCGTCTCTCGTCACAGGCGCTGTTCCCTCCCTGCTCACAGGGGAAGCCCTCCATGCCGTCACCATCGGCTGGCCCGATCAGGTGGCCTCTGAGGCCTCGCTGGGGAGCCTGGCACTGACCGTTGCTGGAACCGGCATCTCGGCCGACTCCGTGATGGCGAGGGCGCTGGCGGTGTTGGGCAGCGCCGGCACCGGCCGCACGGACATCACCGGGCTTTCGATCAACGGGATTCCCATCCTCCCGACCGGCTCGCCGAACCAGACGATCGCAATTCCTGGAGGCCGGGTGGTGATCGACGAACAGATCTCGTCGGTAGGCGCGAGCGTTGTGAATGCGCTTCATGTCGTCGTTGACGGCGTGGCGGACGTGGTCATCGCGTCGGCGAAGGCGGGCATCTTCTAACGACGAAGGGAGGCGTCACCATGCGCTTGGAGACCAGAACACCAATCCTCTTCACTTTAATGGCAGCAGTATTCATGGCAGGAGCAGTACCGCTAGTGACCGCTGACTCCGCCAGCGCGCTGGATTGCGAACCGAGCGACTTCGTGACCGGGGGCGGCTTCATCGTCTTCCCCAACGGCGCCCACGGGAACTTTGGCGTAGCTGGCGGGTGCAAGAACGGGGCTTTCTGGGGGCACCTGGAGTACGTCGACCATGGCAGCGGGCTAGCCCCGGCCTCGGCGCCCACTCCCTTTCGCGTGCACGGGACGGAAGTCATCGGGTATGTCTCCTTCGACGCGACAACCCGTGAGTTTGCTGGAAGAGCCGAGACCAACGACCCCAATCATCCCACAGTTACCTACTGCGTCCGGGTGACGGACAACGGCGAAGGCCAATCCGGCACAGGCGATTTTTTCGGGATCGAGCTCTCGAATGACTCTCTCTTTTATTTTGCCTTTGACACCCTGGTCAGTGGCAACATCCAGCCCCAAAAGGGTAATCAGCCGCCGAATGGTGTGTGTTTTATACCACCACCGTAGGGGCCGGTTAATGGCTCGTGAGTAGAAAAGGGGACAGGCACCTTTTTCATCACTTCTTCGCTAGTTCCTCCAACACCGCGCGCATCTTTTTGAGTTCCTCGCCGTAGCGGGTCCAGTCCTGGTCACGGAGGGCAGCCTGGGCGCGGTTGAAGTGCTCGAGCGCCTGTTTGGCGAGGACCGCAGGCGGGGACGGACCCAGCGTGCTTGTCGAGCTTGACGCCGGAACCGGCGCTGCTTTCGCCACGGCGCCCTGCTTGCCTGAGGGCGTGGCGCCGCCGCCGAAGATGCCCTCCAACGCCGCTTCGAGATTGGTGTCCATCCGCAGTTGGTTGCCGTAGGCGACGATGACGCGTCGCAGTTCCGGCAGCGCCCCTTCCGACGCCGAGAGATAGAGCGGCTGGACATACAGGAGCGCATCCTCGATCGGAATCGCGAGGAGGCTCCCGCGGATCGCTTGGGAGCCGCGCTGGCTCCAGAGGGTCAGTTGCTGCGAGATAGCAGAGTCTTGATCGATCCGGGCGTCGACCTGCCGCGGGCCGTAGACGAGCTTCTGCTTCGGGAACAGGTAGACGATCAGCTTGCCGTAATGCGGCACGTCGGAGCGGGCCGCGAGCCACGCGGCCATGTTGTCCCGCTTGGCCGGCGTGAAGGGGATCAGCAGGATGAACTCTTCCTTCGGCGTCTCCTTGGCGTTGCTGCCCTTGGGCAGCTTCATGATCGTGTAGTACGGCTCCATATCCTTGTCCTGCTTCTTCGGAATGCTCCAGAGATCTTCCTTGTTGTAGAAGATCTGCGGGTCCTGCATGTGGTACGTGGCGTAGACATGGGACTGGATGGTGAACAAATCTTGAGGGTAGCGCAGGTGCGCCCTGAGGTCGCTGGGCATCTGCTCGAGCGGCTTCAGCAGCCCGGGGAAGATCCGCTGGTAGGCCTGGATCAGCGGGTCCTGGGGATCGCTGACGTAGAGGTCCACGGAGCCGTCGTAGGCGTCCACCGTCGCCTTCACCGAGTTGCGGATGTAGTTGCCGACCCGGCCGAACGGCTGGGCATAGGGCATCCGGTCGCTGATCGTGTAGCCGTCCACGAGCCACACCAGCCGTCCGCCCTGCGTGATCACCAGGTACGGGTCCTGGTCGAGGCGGAGGAACGGCGCGACCTTGGCGACCCGCTCGCGGATGTGCCGGTGGTACAGAATCCGGGACTCGGGCATAATGTCGTTGGAGAGCAGGATCTTCAAGCTGCCGAAGTAGGCCGCAAACACGAGCTTACGGGAGAACGAGAGTCCCGTCACGCCCCCGCGGCCGGTGTAGGTCGCTGGCACGTTCTTCTCGCCCGAGGGGTAATCGAACTCCTCGGCCTTGGTCCGCACGAAGACGTACTCGTTGGGAATCTCGCCGTAGTAGATCTCCGGGCGCGTCACCTTGAGGTCAATGGTCGAGATCGGGGGGATGTTCTGGATGAAGAACTCCGGCAGCCCTTCGGCCGAGATGCGGTTGACCGGGCCGAGCGTCACCCCGTAGCCGTGCGTGTACGTGAAGTGTTCGTTGATCCAGATCCGGCTTGGGAGGTTCTTGTAGGACAGCTCGCGCGGCGAGAGCATGACCTGGCGGTACTCGCCGTTGACCACGTACCGGTCGTTGTCCACGTCCACGAAATCGTAGTAGGTCCGGATCTGCTGGAGCTGCCGGTAGGTGGCGAGCAGGGGCAGGTGGTCCCAGAGCCGCACGTTCTTGATCGTCAGGTCGTTGCGGACCAGGTCGGCCGCGGTCAGCTCGCGCTCGGCGGGGAACACCTCCTCCTGGACGTCGGTCAGGCCGAAGGCCAGCCGCGTGAGGCGGATGTTCTGCGCGATGTACGGCCGCTCCATCATGCTCTCGTTCGGCACGACCTGGAAGCGGTGCACAAACTCGGGATAAAGCGAGAGGCCGACCGTCGCGACCACGAGCGTCAGTCCGCCGAGCAGGATGGCCGGGCGCCAGATCGCCAGGAGGGCGAAGAGCAGGCAGGCCAGCGCGGTGAGCGCGCAGAGCACGATGAGTGCTTGTAAGATGGGCAGCGCGGCATGGATGTCGGCATAGACTGCGCCGAAGACGACGCCGCGGCGCGAGTAGAGCAGTTCGTAGGCGTCAAGCTGGTACCCCCAGGCTTTCACACCGATCAGCACTGTCGCCAGGAGGCCCAGATGGAGACGCGCCTGCCGCTCCACGTGCACGGTGCGTGGCCCGATCACAATCCCGTGCGTGAGAAAATAGAGGGCTGCTGCTCCGACAGTGGTGAACAGCAAAAGGCCGACCAGCCATTCCTGGAGGTACGTCAGGAACGGCAACGCGAAGATGTAGAACCCCAGGTCCTTGCCGAAGAGCGGGTCGGTCTGGCCGAAGGGGACGGCCTGGCGAAACAGGAGGTAGTCCTCCCAGTGGGTCGCGCCCCCGAGGGCGGCGATCAAGGCCAGAACGCCAGCCACGCCGCCGACGGTGCGACCCAGGTGGCTCCGGAGCGGCTCCGCAAAGCGGAGCAGCACGAGGGTGTCCACTGTGCCCCAGTAGCGGGTCGGCTGGTGCCGTCCGGCCAGGTACACGTTGGCGAAGAACACGAGGAAGAAGACCGCGCCGAACAGCCCGCCGACCGATGCCTGAGTCAACAAGATGGTCATGAAGACGGCCAGGTAACCGACCTCGCCAAACCAGAGCCAGTCCACGTAGAGCGCGAGGGAATTGCTGAGCGAGAGGAGCAGGGCAACGAGGAGGACAAAGAGAAGGAGCAGTCGTCCTGGGGTCACTGAGAGAGAGCACCGAGGGGCACGCCTGCCCGGCGGGCCTCGTCGGGGATGGCGGTGTTGATGTCGTTTTCCTTCTTCTTGATTTTCTCGTCTAGCTCGGCCAGTTTGGCCCTGAGCTTGGCGTCTTTCTCAGGATCAGCGAATGACCGCACGTAAAATTCGGCCCGCAGGGTGTCATACTCTTTTTGAACCCCTTGGCGTTGCTTTTTCAGCTCTTCCAGTTCGGCGCGGGCTGCCGTCATGCGTTGTCGCAAAACAGCGGAGGGGTCGCCCTGGTCGGTCGGCGCAGACGGCATTGTGGTGCTCCGACTGGGCGGCGTGGGAACTCTTTGGAACGATTTCGTTGACTCTTTGATTTCCTCCAAACGTTTCGCGGATTGCCGATACTGCGGAGGCACCTTCTCCAGGCTGTCTGTAAATCCCACGGTCCCGTCTTTGTCGGTCCACTGGTACGTTTCGGCGGCCGCGGGATCGGGCAGGAGCAGCCCCAGGCAGGCGGCGAGCGCAAGCGCTCCGGTCAAGGGGATGCTGGAACGATGAATCATAGGGTATTCTAGCCTTGCTTTTGGCGGGAAAACAAGTTAACTAAATGCTGCGAAGGTGAAGGATGAGCAACGAAGCGCTGCCGGTCAAGATCACGGTGGGTGGGGTGACGCTCGATGCGGAGCTCAAGCCCACCCGCACGGCGAGAGCCGTCTACGAGCTGCTGCCCGTCGAAACGGACCTGCATAGCTGGGGCGAGGAGTTCTATTTCAAGATCCCGTTCATCAAGGATCACCGGGAGACGGCCACGTTGAAGGTGGCTGTAGGGGACATCGCGTACTGGGGCAACGGCGGGGCCGTGGCGATCTTCTTCGGCCGCACGCCAGTCAGCACCGGGCCTGACCCGGCGCCCGCCGACCGGGTGAATCTTATCGGCAAGGTGAAAGGCGATGCCACCGTGCTGCGGACGGTCATGAACGCCACCCGGATCAAGATGGAGAAGGCGACGTGAAGCTCTCCCCTGAGCGCATTGCGGCCCTGGCCGGCCAACTGGTCGAGAAGCTTGTGTCCGGCGGGATGATCCAGCCGGTTGCGGACCGCCGGGTTCTGACCGTGTCGCTGGAGCGGGTGATCGTCGACGAGCTGAGCGTCGAGGACCGCATCAGCGCGGAGGCCAAGGAATTGATGCGCCAGTACGAGTCCGAGATCGCGCGGGGCAAACTGAACGAGCAGCAGCTCTTCCAGATGATCAAGAAGCAGCTCGTGAAGGAGAAAGGGGCGATCCTCTAATGATCCTGAGCGATGAGAAGGTGACGCACCTCTCGCACCTGATCCTGAGCCAC
>VBOD01000117.1 GCA_005877615.1 Nitrospirota bacterium
AGGGAGGGAGCAGCCAGGCCCTTGCTGCCGAGGATGATGGCTCCACGATCACCATCACGTCGCCCAAGGACGGGGACATGGTGGGGGAGACTTTCGAGCTCAAGTACGAGCTGGTCAAGGGGTCGAAAGCGGCGCACGCTCATGTCTACCTTGACGGCAAGTACCAGAAGGGCTTTGATGGCACGTTCACGGGGGTGCCCAAGGGAAAGCACGAGATTAAGGTTGCAGCGGCCACCGGGAAGCATGATGTGCTGGCGGCGTCTCAGACCATCACCGTCGAGGTGAAGTAGTCAGACCCTGACAAAGGGGTTGAACTGGATTTCGAAGCCGATGCGGGTCTCCGGGCCATGGCCCGTGATCACGCGGGTGTCCTCGTCCAGGGTATAGAGCCGGGTTTTGATGGACCGCTCGATGGCCTGGGCGTCGCCGCCCCAGAGGTCGGTCCGCCCGATACTCTCGCGAAAGAGCGTATCGCCGGCCAGCAGCAGCTTGGCGGCCTCAAAGTGGAAGCACATGGAGCCGGGAGTGTGCCCCGGCGTGTGCAACGCGACGCCTGTGACCGCGCCGAGTGACAGTTCTTCGTCGTTCTTGAGCCACCGGTCCGGCGGGGGGGCCGGTGTGTAGGGCACGCCGAAGGTCCGGCATTGCAGTTCCAGATTGTCCCACAGTTCCTGGTCCGCCTTGTGCAGCCACAGAGGTGCCCCTGTCGCGCGTTTCATCGCGCCCGATGCGAGAAAGTGGTCGAAATGGGCGTGCGTGTGCACGATGTAGGTGACCGTCAGGCCCAGCTCCTGCAGCTCCTTCAGGATGCGCTCGGAGTCGCCGCCCGGATCCACCACGATGGCCCGCTTGGACGTCGGATCGCCGATGATTGAGCAGTTGCACCCCAGGGGCGGCACCGGGAAGGAGCGGAAGATCATGAAGTCTCCTGCTTCGGTTCGCTCAGAGGCTGGCCGGCGGAATCCCAGGTCTGCTTGTTGACGATGATCGGGGCCTTGAACAGCACTGCCAGGGCGATCGCGTCGGAGGAGCGGCTATCGAAGATATAGGTGCGGCCGCCCAGGGTCACCGTGAGGTCGGCATAATAGGTTTTCTCTTTCAGAGTGATGACCGCTCGGGTCACCTTGGCGCCGAACTCCAGGAGCATGAGGCGTATGAGGTCGTGGGAGAGCGGCCGGGGCGACGCGCCGCCCGAGAGCGCGCTGGCGATAGACACGGCGACGGTCGGATCCACGAAGATGGGGACGAAGCGGTCCCCGACGATCAGCAAGACCACAGGACTGTGGTCCACCATGCGGACCTGCACCTCCTTGACTTCGACTCCGTCTTCGGCGGCCCAGGTCGGAGGCCCGCACGCCAAGCTCAGGACCAAGCACGCCGCTCCTACCATTGCTGGATGTACGCGTTCCATAGCGCTCCCTCCTGCCCTCTCTCGCCTCATCGTTCGAGAATAGTCCACCCGCGGGGCGTCGTCAACGGGGGCTGCAATCGGGGGAGGGCTGCGGTATAGTAAAAACTGGAGCCATGGAACGAGAGATTCCGAAAGTCACCCGGGGGGCCTTCCTGGTCGCCACCCCTCACCTGCGCGACCCCAACTTCCGGCAGACCGTTGTGCTGATCTGCGAGCACGGGTCCGGGGGCTCGCTCGGCTTGGTGGTCAACAGGCGCACCGACCAGCACATCATGGAGGTGCTGCCGCAGGCGACCGGGCTCCACGATAAGGCCGGCTTCGTGTACGTCGGCGGGCCGGTGCAAAAGGACAATCTCCTGGTTCTCCATCGGATGGGGCGGGAGGTCCCGGACGCGCGCCAGATCTTTGACGGGGTGTGCCTGGGCGGCGATCTGGCCGTGCTCGAGGAGGCCTCCGCGGAAGGACAGGAAGGAGATCTGATTCGCGTTTACATGGGCTATGCAGGGTGGGCGCCGGGGCAGTTGCAGTTCGAGCTGGCTACGGGCTCCTGGATCGTGCTGCCGGCTGAGATGAAGATGGTGTTCGCGCGGGACCCGCTCCAGGTCTGGCCGACGATCCTCCGCTCGCTCGGCGGCGCGTACACGCTGTACGCCACCATGCCGCCGGACCCATCGATCAACTGATCTGCGACTCTATCTTTTCGCCCTCTTCCTGATACGGCAGGCTCACCGCCAGTTGGGCGACCAGTTCCGCCGGCACGGCATACAAGTCGGTCTCTTCCCCGATGCCCTTGAGCGCAAACGTGCACGGCGGCAGATCGTCCGGCAGCACTCCCTGGTTGCGGGCCAGAGCGTAGGTGCGCCGGGCGAGCAGCAGAGAGCCGGCCTCGGCGGCGCTCTCCAGGCGCTGGGCCTTGTTGACCTCCGGCCCGATCACCGTGTAGTCCCAGAGGTATTCGGTCCCCAGGTTGCCGACCGTCACGAAGCCGGTGTTGATGCCGACGCGGATCAGGTGTGGTTCCTGGCCCTGGCTGAGCCAGCGTAGGTTGAGCTCCGTCATCTTCTTCTGCATGGCCAGTCCGGCGCGCACCGCGTTGGCGGCGTTACGCTCCACCCGCCGCTCCTCCGCGTCTTCCCCGCCCCCTTCTGGCTCCGCGTCGCCGAAGAAGGCCATGATGCCATCGCCCATGTATTTGTCCAGGGTGCCGCCGTACCCGCGTAAGATGATCGTCATGTCGGTCAGGTAGTCCCGCAGGATCCGCTGGATCTGAAGGGGGTCCGCCCGCTTGCAGAAGGCGGTGAAGCCCTTGACGTCCGCGAAGAAGATGGTCAGCTCACGTGTGCGGCCCGCCAACAGGCGGGGAATAGTTTGAGGATTCTCCCGGATCGCCTTGATCGTCTGGGGCGGGAGGAAGCCACCCAGCACGGACTGGAACTGCTCGCGCTCCCGATCCACGAAACGGTAGCGCGCGACCAGGAGAAGAATGGGCGCAAAGCTCAGCGCCAAGATGGGATTCACGACCGGCAGGATGACGCCGGCCTTGTTGAACACCAACTGCAGGGCGAAGAGATAGCTGCCCAGGATCGCGATGAAGCCCACCGGGACCACCCACGGACCCCCCGTGAGGGCCGCTCCGGTCAGCAGCAGCACGGGCATGCCCAGACACAACGCGGATTCGCCCCCTGTCGCGTCGCGCAGGAACTGCCGTTGCAGGAGCATGTTAAGCAGTTGCGCGTGGAACTCACCAGAGGGGAAATCCCCTTCGAATGGGGTCGCCATGCGGCTGCCCGAACCGGTGGTCAAGTTGGAGAGGACCACGATCTTGCCTTTGAACCGGTCGGGCATACTGGCTTCGCCCTGCGCCAATTTAATCTTGCCTTTGAACAGGTCGGCCCCCCTGTCTTTGCCTTTCGCCGATTTAACCTTGCCTTTCTTGCCCTTGAACCGGTCGGGCGGCTTGGCTTCAACCTGCGCCGATTTCAGTTGATCGAGGATCCAGCTATAAGGATAGTGGTGGAAGCGCGCTCCCCAGGGCCCGGCGTAGTTGATCCAGGTGCGTCCTTGCTCATCAATGGGGATGACCACCACTTCCCCTTTGCGGGGCTTGAAGCGGATCGTTCGTCCGCGGTCGATCCGCACGGAAGCGGGATCCACGTCGAGTTGCCGGATGGCGGTGGCCAGGGCCAGAGACGGCAAAAACCCTCCCTTGAAGGTGTAGAGCAGAGGCACTCGCCGCACGACACCGTCCCGGTCAGCGGTGCGCTGGATGTGGCCCAGGCCTCTGGATGTTTCGAGCAAGCCGGGCAGTGGCAAGGTCACGTCGCCCGCCGCTGGGACCTCTCCGAACCCCTGGACCTGGGCCTGCAGGAGGTGTCGGGGCGCCGGGAAGCGGACCAACTTCACGCTCTCACCCTGGGGAGCGGGTCTCAGGGCGATGGGATAGTAGACCATGCCGGCCTTTTGGGTCGCCTCCACCAGCGCCCTGTCCTCGGCAGGATTCGCGGCCGCATGGTCGAACAGGAGATCGACCAGCACCGCCCGCGCGCCGGATTTGCTGAGCAGGTCGAGCACCAGGGCGTGGACGCGCCGGTCCCAGGGCCACCGGCCGAGCCCGTAGGCGTACGCCGCCCGGTCGTCGTAGTCGAAGGCCACCACGGTACCGGAGCGGTCTTGTGAGGGGTCATCCGACACGGGGAGCGGAGGCCGATGCTGGAACCGGAGATCCACCGTCCAGAGCTCGATGGGCTCCAGGAGCGTGGGCCGCATCAAGTTGAGGAGCAGCGGCAGCCCGATGGCGATGACGCTGCAGGCGAAGATGGTCGTGAGATAGGACCATTTCCACTCGCGGGGGACGAAGCGAATACTCTTCATCCTCCTGATCCTCCGATCGCGGGCGGCTTCGTCGGTGGAGGCGGGGCCGATGGCTCCTCAGAGGGTTCTGACTTCTTGTCGGGCTTCGTCTCGGTGGCTGTCGGGTGCTTTATTTGTGGGCGGTCCGGCTCGTCGGCCTTTCCGAACCCGGGACCTGTCACGCAACCAGGCAGGGAAAGCGCGAACGCACATAGCAGGATGAAGATAGCAAGCCGAAATCTGTACATTTCTCTGTTCCTATCGTAACGCGTCGGAATGATACGCCATTTGGGAGCAAGAGTCCATATGGCGTCGAAACGACAGGGGATCACTTAAGGCGCGGTCCCTTCAGAAGGTTCGTTGCTCTTCGGGCGCTCGCTTACTAGGGCGCAGCCCAGTACGCGGTCGAGCCCCAGCAACCCCTGGCCGATAAAGACCGTCACGCGCGCTCCGTTGACCCCGCAGAAAGCGTTCCGCAGGTGCACCGTCCGCCCAGGATCGAGCCGGACGAACGCATGGCTGCCCATGACGGCCGGTTCCTGGCTGGTGCCCAAACTGGTGCCTGGGAGTTCTTGCACGTCGCGCAAGGCGGTGGCGTTGAGGAAAAGGACCGCGACGGCGAGGAGGAGCCCCGTGGCTCCTCCGAGCAGAAGGCGAGCCCAGGCTGGCATGGGCTGTTGGCCCTGCGCTGGCAGCCGTCGCTCGGTGAGCCATACCAGCGCGAAACCGGCGGGGACGGTGATCAAGAGCAGGCCATGTCCGGCCGTTGTCTGATAGGGGGCTGCCTTCGACGTCTCTGAGAAGATGAAGTAGAGAACTGGCGAGAGCAGAAACAGCGCGGCCGCGCTGATCTCGCGGACGTTCACTCGCCGCCCTACCATTCGTCTCCGTGGTGTGTCATGACGGCTTCACTCTACGGAGATGGCGCGTCGGAGTCAATGACAGGCGTGCTATACTCGGCGCCGCCGTTATGGGCGAACCGTGGGTGTGGGAGGGGAGCGGGCACCCGTTGCTCCGCCGAATGCAACGGGTGATGGGCCCCCTCCCACTGTGATTGGGGAGGACCCCCGTGCCATCCAAAACCCTCACGCGCGAGCACACCTACTGCGTGCTGATGGAGTACATCGAGAAGCAGACCGGGTGAGCCACCATGTCGTTGCTCATTGACGGGCGCCTGCCCATGGCGGTCGTGCCGCAGCGTTATGAGTTGTTGTTGACTGTCGAGCCAGACCGTGGGGAGTTTTCCGGCTCGGTCGCCGTGCGCGTGCAGGTTCGGGAGCCGGTGCGAGCCATCACCCTGCATGCCCTGGAACTGGCCGTCCCCCGCGCTGTGGTGGAGGCCGGCGGGGCTCGATTTCCGGCCCACATCTCGCTCGATCCTGACTCTGAAACGATCACCCTCACGCCGGATCGCGAGGTGCCGGCGGGTCCGGCGGCGCTCACGCTGGACTTTGCGGGTCGCCTGAATCGCCAGATGAGGGGCCTGTACGAGGCTACGGCCGGGACGGAGCGCTACGCGTTCACCCAGTTCGAGCCGACCGACGCGCGCCGTGCGTTTCCGTGTTTTGACGAACCCGCGCGCAAGGCGGTGTTTCGGATCACGGTGGTGGTGCCGGAGCGGTACCTGGTTCTCTCCAACATGGATGTGGCCTCGGAGACGGTGGACCCGGCCGCCGGGCGCAAGATGGTCACGTTCGCGGAAACCCCGCCCATGTCCACCTACCTGGCGGCCCTCGCCGTGGCGAAGCTCACGCCCCAGACATCTTTCGTCGACGGCACGCGGGTGACTATTTATACGACGGCCCGGCATGCCGCGCTGACGGGATTCGCCCGCGAGGTGATGGAGGCCTGCTTGCCGAAACTGAACGCGTACTTCGCCGTCCGCTACCCACTGCCGAAGCTGGACTTGGTCGGCGTGCCCGACTTCGCGGCGGGCGCCATGGAGAATTGGGGCGCGATTTTCTTCCGGGAGAATCGCCTGCTCGTGGATGCCGCCCAGGCGTCCGCCAGTACGCTGCGCGCCGTGGCCAATGTGATTACCCACGAGGTCGTCCACCAGTGGTTCGGCAATCTCGTCACGATGGAGTGGTGGGACGATCTGTGGCTGAACGAGTCGTTCGCCACGTGGCTCGCCTGCAAGATCGTGGACGACTGGCGCCCGGACTGGCGTTCCTGGACGGAATTCGTCCGGGACAAGCAAGCGCCCCTTGGCGTGGATGCACTCTCCTCGACGCGGCCGATCAGCTCGAAGGTCCGCACGGCGGCCGAAGCGGAAGAGATGTTCGACGCCCTGACGTACGAGAAGGGCGCGTCGGTGCTCCGCATGCTCGAGCAGTTCCTGGGCGAGGAAGCGTTCCGACGGGGCATCCAGCGCTACATCGCGGCCCATCAGTACGGGAGCGCCTCCGCCGCCGACCTCTGGGCGGCGTTGGAGGCGGCGTCCGGACAACCGGTGCCGGTGATTGCGAGCGACTGGTTCACGCGTCCAGGGTTCCCCCTGGTGACCGTCTCCGCAGCCGGGTCGGACCTGCAGAAACTTCTGCTAGAGCAGCGGCGCTTCCGAGCCGGCCGGGAGGCGAGGGAGGAGCCCGAACCATTGTGGGCGATCCCGTTGACCCTGGCCTTCGAGGATGACGAGGGAGTCCAGCGCCATCGCCTCCTCATGACGGACGTGCGTACCCAGGTTTTGTTGCCGGTGCACGGGAAAGTCCGGTGGGTCTCCGCCAACGCCGGCGAAATCGGCTACTACCGCACGCACTATGACCAAACACTCCGCTCTGCCTTGGCGAACTCCTGGGCTCGGCTCCCCGCGGAAGAACGGTTCGGCTTGCTCGACAATGCCTGGGCGCTGGCGCACAAGGGCGCGCTCCCGATCGACGACTTCCTCGATCTGGTCGTGCGCGCCCGCGGAGACGACACCCGCACCGTGGTGGAAGGGCTGGCCGGGTTCCTGGAGACCCTGAACGATCGGGTGGTGTCAGAGACGGCCCGGCCGCTGCTGGGGCGCTTCGTCCATGAGCTGTACCAGCCGCTCGTGGACGCGTTGGGGTGGGACGCGCGGCCCGGAGAGGGCGATGAGCCCAAACTGGCGCGCGCGGCGGCCCTCTGGACGCTCGGCAGCATCGCGAGGCCCGCCCGGCTCGTGCGTGAAATGGCAGAGCGGCTTGAACGCTACTGGGCCGACCCGGCGTCGCTTGATCCGACGCTGGTCACGGCCGTCCTCCGCCTCTGCGCGCGCGCCGCAGGAGGCAAGGACCGGTTCGATCGCTATGTGACGCACTATCGGACAGCCGCGACACCGGAAGAGCGGGACCGCTACCTCCAGGCCTTTGGCGATTTTGCCGAGCCGGGCGCGACCCCGTCCATCCTGGCCTTCGTCCTCAGCGCGGACGTGAGGGGCCAGGACCTGTGGAAGCCGTTGCGGGGGCTGCTCGCGAACCCAGCGACCCAGTCCGAAGCGTGGTCGTTCGTCAAGGCGAACTGGACGGAACTGCGGAAGAAGGGGGGCAGCGTCGGGGCTCAACGAATCATCGGGGGGACGAAGGCGCTCTGGCGCGAGGAGTGGCTGACTGATGTGGAGCGATTCTTCAGCGACCCGGCGAACCGGGTGGCGTCGGCTAAGCGGACGCTTACCCAGTCACTGGAGTTCGTCAGGCTGGGCCTAGAGTTCCGACGGACACAGCAGGACGGGCTCGTGAGGTGGCTGCGCAGCCGGGTTCAGTCATGAGAGCCATGGTGCTGAAACAGCCCGCCGATGTGCGGGATCATCCTCTCAGGCCGACGGTCCTTCCGTTGCCCGACCCCGGTCCCGATGAAGTGCGCGTGCAGGTCAGGGTCTGCGGGGTCTGCCGGACCGACCTGCACATCGTCGAGGGGGAATTGCCGCCGTCCAAGCGGTCGGTTGTGCCGGGCCATGAAGTGGTCGGCATCGTGGACCGGGTGGGGAGCCGCGTCCTGACGGTCAAGGAAGGAGACCGTGTCGGCATCGCCTGGCTGCAACATACGTGTGGAACGTGTGAGTTCTGCCTCAGCAAGCAGGAGAATTTGTGTCTTCAGGCGCGCTTTACCGGGTACCACGTGGACGGGGGCTATGCGGAATACGCCGTGGTGCCCGCGGACTACGCCTACCCGATTCCCAACGTCTTTGGTGACGAGGAAGCGGCGCCATTGCTCTGCGCGGGCATCATCGGCTACCGCGCCCTGCGGCTCAGCGGAGTGAAGCCCGGCCATTTCCTGGGGCTCTATGGATTCGGAGCCTCGGCGCACATCGCCATTCAAGTGGCCCGGCACTGGGGCTGCACGGTGTACGTCTGTTCTCTTCGCGAAGAGCACCAGACCCTGGCACGCGAGCTCGGGGCGGCCTGGGTGGGCGGCGCGGCGGAGCCTCCTCCCGAGAAGCTGCATAGCGCGATCATGTTCGCGCCTGCCGGCGAGCTGGTGCCCCCCGCGCTGCGGGCCTTGCGGCGTGGCGGGACGCTCGCAATCGCCGGCATCCACATGTCGCCGATCCCTTCGATCGACTATGACAACGAGCTGTTCGGGGAGCGCGTGATCCGGAGCGTGACGGCCAACACGAAGCAGGACGCTCTGGACCTCCTGCGGGAGGCGGCGGCCATCCCCATCCGGACCCACATCCAGCGCTTCAAGCTCGAAGACGCCAACCTCGCGCTCAAGGCTTTGAAGGCCGGCGCGATCAAAGGGGCCGGCGTCCTTACCCTTTGACGCAAATCAGCGGCAGATCACGGTCACAACCCTGGCAATCGCACGCCGACCGTTATCGTCGGGCTTGTGTCCGTGAGACTCGAGTTTGCGGTATCCATCACGCTGATGGACTGTCTCGAAGGAGCCCAAAGGGTGACGGAGAAAGCGCGGGAACCGGCGTCGTTACTGGTGAAGGTATAGTCAGGGGGCAGCACCTCAAGCGGAGATATAGGGGCGCTGGCCCCGAAGTGGACAGTTCCCGTGTAGCCGGTTGCCACGTTCCCGAACTGGTCCTTGAGCGTGACAGTGACCGTGAAGGCCGTGCCCTTGATCACCTCGGCCGGAACGCCGAGGCTGATGCTCGTTGCGCTCGCCGCGCGGACGGTGATGGTCATGCTCCCGGTGAGGCTTGCGGTCACCGTGTCGGTCCCGGTGATCGTCGGCGACCCCGCTCTGACCAGGGTCGCGGAGAACGTCCCCTGGCCGTTGGTCAGCGTCGCGTCGGCTGGTAGTACGACACCCGCCGAGGTGTCGCTGCTTGTGAAGCGCACCCTGCCGGCGTAGGCCGGGTCGGTATTACCGAACGGATCCTGGGCCGTCACGCTGAACGAGAACGCTTGCCCGGCGGTCGGAACGGCCGTGGTGGCCAGCGCGAGGCGCGTTGCGCTCGCCGCGCGGACGATTACAGTCACGGTCGTAGAAAGCGAGTTCGCAGCATCGGCCACGGTCACCGTCTGCGACCCCGCTCCGACCAGCGTCACGGAGAAGGAGCCCTGGCCGTTGGTCAGCGTCGCGTCGGCTGGAAGTACGACGCCCGCCGAGCTGTCGCTGCTACTGAAGTGGACGGTCCCACCGTACTGGGCAACCGGGTTCCCCTGGTCATTCTCGGCGGTGACCGCCACGGTGAAGGCCTGTCCGGCCGTCACGGTCGCGGGGGCCTCGCCCACGAGGACCTTGACGACGGGGGCGCCAGTCAAGGAAGCATTCAGAATGTTCGCGGTCGCTTGCTGGATCCGTGAGTCGACGCGGAAGTGACGGAGGGGGCCTGGGACGTCGTCGAGCGCCCAACTCCAGGACATCGTGCCCGCACCGAAGACCCACGCGCCGCTGGGAGCCTGGTAGATCGAGGAGTTCAAGTAGGTTGTCACGCCTCTGGTGTCTGTGAATGGCGACCGTGAGAGAAGCGTCTGGTTCGCGGAGTTCGGCGGCGGGAAGTTGGGCCAGAAGGTATCCGCCTCGTACCCGACGATGCCCGGCACCACGTCGCCAT
>VBOD01000055.1 GCA_005877615.1 Nitrospirota bacterium
AAGAAAAAGCTGGATCGGCGCGCTTGACAAAGGAGGGACGGTAATTTAGCCTGCCTCGTTCATGCTTAATCCAGGAGACCATGAATGATACCGGACAACTTGCGCTATCATAAGGAACACGAATGGGTGAGGGTCGAGGGCAAACAGGCGGTCATTGGGATCAGCGACCACGCCCAGGAAGCGTTGGGGGATATTGTCTTTTTCCAGCTACCCCAAATCGGTGCGAAAGTGAAGGCCGGGCAGGAAATCGGCGAAGTCGAATCCACCAAGGCGACCTCCTCCATTTATACGCCGATCAGCGGGACCGTGTCTAAGGTGAATGTGGCCTTGAACGAGAAGCCCGAATTGGCCAATAAGGATCCGTACGGCGAAGGGTGGGTGGCCATCATCGAAATGGCCGCCCCCGCCGAAGTCAACGGGTTGATGGACGCGAAGGCCTACACGGCGTACCTCGACAAAGAAGCGTAGAAAGGGGGACAGGCTACTTTTCCCGAGAAACGAGGCCTGGTTCGACGGCTTGGTAGCGCAAGGGAAAAGTTGCCTGTCCCCTTCATGACCATGCCCGACGCCAAACGCATCGCCATTATCGGAGCCGGGACCGGCGGCTATGTGGCCGCCATTCGCGCAGCCCAGCTCGGCGCGCAGGTCACCCTCGTCGAGAGCACGGCCGTGGGCGGCTTGTGCCTGAATTGGGGCTGCATCCCCAGCAAGTCGCTGCTGGCCTGCGCGGAGCTTGGGCAGAAGATCAAAAAGGCGAGCGAGTTTGGGATCACGATCACGGGCACCGTTTCCTACGATCTCGCCCGCATGGTCGAGCGCAAGAACAAGATTGTGGCTGGACTGGTGAAGGGCGTCCGCACCCTGCTGAAGACGTGGAACGTCGAGCTGGTCGAAGGGCGCGGCGTCCTGGCGGATGCGAAGACAGTCCGGGTTGTGAAACCCGACGGGACCGACACGACTGTGCAGGCCGATGCGGTGATTCTCGGGACTGGCACCACGCCGCCGTCCCTGCCCACTCTCCCCATAGACGGGACGCGCGTCATCACGAGTCGTGAAGCGTTGGACCTCACGACGATCCCCGAGAGCCTGTTGATCGTGGGCGGCGGGGTGGAGGGCTGCGAGTTCGCCTCCCTGTTCAGCGCGCTCGGCACGAAGGTGACGGTCGTGGAGATGCTGCCGCGCATTCTTCCCACCGAAGATGAGGAGGTGGCGGCGCTGCTGGCGGCCGAACTCAAGAAGCAAGGCGTGACGATCCAGACGGGGGTGCGGGTGGAGAAGGTCGCGGTCGGCGCCGAGGGCGTTACGACCACACTGGCGGTCGGCGGCACCGTGACCACCGCCAAAGTGCTGGTCTCCATCGGGCGGCGGTTAAACACCGGCGGCTTGGGCCTGGAGCAGGTGGGCGTGAGTGTCGGCCGTCGAGGTGAGATTCTCGTCAACGAACGGATGGAAACCACCCTGCCGGGCGTCTATGCGATCGGCGACGTGGTGGGGAAGGCGATGCTGGCGCACGTGGCCTCCGCGCAGGGAAAGGTCGCGGTCCGCAACATCCTCGGCCATCCGACCACGATGCGGTACGACGTGATCCCGGCGGGCATCTTCACTTTCCCGGAGATCGGGCGGGTGGGGTTGACCGAGCAGGAAGCCAAACAGCAGGGCTTGGAGATCAAGGTCGGCAAGTTTCGGCCAATCGGGCTCGGCAAGGCCCATGTCTCCGGCGAGACCACCGGCCTGATGAAGATCGTTACCGACGCGAAGACCGGTCGCATCGTCGGAGTACATCTGGTCGGAGCGCACGCGGCGGACCTGATCCACGAGGCCGCGGTGGCGATGCAGATGGGCGCGATCGCCGAGACGCTGGCCCAGACGGTGCACGCGCACCCGACGATGCCGGAAGGGCTGATGGAAGCGGCCGAGGATGTCGAGGGCTTGGCGATCCACTTGGCCCGCCGGAAGGTCGGCTAATGACTATCCTGAAAGCGCTGGCGATCAACGTCCTGATGCTGGCCCTGACAGTGGGGGTCCTCTACTGGGCGGCGGAGCGGGGGAACGACACCGAATCGGCGCAAGCCGTCGCCCTCCTGTCACAGGCCGGCTCAGCCCTGCCTGTGTCGGTCACGCCTGGAGCCGTCCCGCCCCGTCCCGTCACGTTCCCGCTTGATCTCAATTCCGCCCGCGTGGAAGATCTCATGGAACTGCCGGGCATCGGCGAGAAGCTCGCCCAGCGCCTGGTGGAATACCGGAGGAGCCACGGCGGGTTCCGGAGCGTGGAAGATCTGAGGAAAGTGCGGGGCATCGGGGAGAAGCGGATGAAGCGCTTGCGCCCGTTGGTCAGGACAGCGGAGGCGCCATGAACGAAGTGCAGCGGCAGCTCGCCCTCATCGCGCGCGGGGCCGTCGAGATCATCTCCACGAAGGAGCTCGAAGACAAGCTCGCGGCGTCGCTCAAAGAGCGGCGGCCGCTCCGCGTCAAGGCCGGCTTCGATCCCACTGCGCCGGACCTCCATCTCGGGCACACCGTCCTCATCCACAAGCTGAAGCACTTCCAGGACCTGGGCCATGAGGTGATCTTCCTCATCGGCGATTTCACCGGAATGATTGGGGACCCGTCCGGCGTCTCGGAGACCCGCAAGCCACTGACGAAGGAGGAGGTACGGCAGAACGCCAAGACATACGAGCGGCAGATTTTCAAAATCCTGGACCCCCAACGGACCCTCATCGACTTCAACAGCCGCTGGATGAACACTCTCACGGCCGAGCAGCTCATCCATCTGAGCGCACACTACAGCGTGGCCCGGATGCTCGAGCGTGACGATTTCCACAAGCGCTATCACGACCAGAAGCCGATCAGCATCCACGAGTTCCTGTACCCGCTGGTCCAGGGCTACGACTCGGTGGCGTTGGAGGCGGACGTCGAGCTGGGCGGTACCGACCAGAAGTTCAACCTGCTGGTGGGGCGGGAACTGCAGCGCGCCTACGGCCAGTCACCGCAAGTCGTGCTCATGATGCCACTGCTGGAAGGGACCGACGGCGTCCGCAAGATGAGCAAGAGCCAAGGCAACTACATTGCGTTGGAGGATCCGCCGGACGAGATGTTCGGCAAGCTAATGTCCATCTCGGACACGCTTATGTGGCGGTACTACGAGCTGCTCACAACCGAGGATGTGAACGCCATCAAAGCCACGCACCCGATGGAGGCTAAATTGAATCTCGCCTATACCATCGTGGCCCGCTATCACGGCCAGTCTGCTGCGACGGACGCTCGTACGGAGTTTCAGCAGAAATTTTCCAATCGGGAGTTTCCAACCGAGTCAGCGAAGCGCAAGGTGCTACCGGCCGGGCCGACACCGCTGGTCGCCGTGATCACGAAGGCCGGGCTTGCCCCCAGCAAAACTGAGGCGCGGCGGCTGATTGCGCAGGGCGGCGTGGAGCTGGACGGCGAGAAAGTGACCGACGGCGATCGCATCCTGCCGGGCGAGCCCGGACGGGACTATCGGCTGAAGGTCGGCAAAAAGCGGTTCGCCGTCATCCGCTTCGAAGCCAAATCGTGACTCTGGTGGATTGACTTGTTTCCGCGGCCTAGAGGATAATCCACTCACTTCAGGGGCGGGAGTAGCGCAGTGGTAGCGCAGCGGCTTCCCAAGCCGTCGGTCGCGGGTTCAAATCCCGTCTCCCGCTCCAACTATTAACCGGTCTTCTTGATTTTCCCGCTGCGGATGCACCGGGTGCAGACGAGCAGGCGCCGCGTGGCGCCGTTCACGAGCGCCCGGACGGTTTGCAGGTTCGGACGGAAGACGCGTTTGGTGCGGTTGTTGGCGTGGCTGACGTTGTTGCCGACCGCTCGCGTCTTCCCGCAGATCTCACATGCCCTGGCCACGGTTGTTCTCCCTGATGGTGGCTCCAACGGGAGCGCATGCTAGCACATGCGCGTCTTCCTTGACAAGGGCGTGCCAGGGAAGACAACCCAGTGGCCTAGTGCACCAGGAGTTTCTGGATGGCGATGGTGGCAAGAATGCCGATGCAGGCCAACACGACCATCAATTCGATCAACGGGAAGCCCTGATTCTCTGGGCTGCTCAGTGACAGCTTCTGGAGAAATCGCTTATTCACACGTCCTCCCTTTCCATGCGACCGACATGAGTCGGTCTTCTTTAGGCCAGATGGCCAGGTCACGTGTACTGCTCTCATGTGGTTGTCGCAACTGCTGTACCAGTCTTTTGATGCTGCAATTGCCTTGTAAATCAACGTATTAATGAATTGACACAGAGGAGACTGGAAAGGCGGCAAACAATTTTTGTCAAGACCGGCATCCCTAATTTGGTCGACAGGGTCTGTATTGATCTTTCCGGTGGAGATAGTGAGAATGGCCGCACGTTACGGACATGGATAACTTGAAAGAGATCATCCTACGGATCGCCCGCCCCCTTGAGTATGCCACCCGGAGCGGGACGCACGGCCTCTCTGCCCTCAAGGATCTCGGCAGGTTTGTTTCCCAGCAGGTCGTGACCGCCCTCGGTCACTCCGTCCATCCTCCCAGCGTTGAAGCGGACTTGCTCCACTTGGTGCATCTCTTCTCAGACTACGAGACGCTCGGGTCTGACCTCCGCGGCCGCCGAGTCACCGAAGCCAAGGTGGTGTTGAACCGTCTCCTCCGCGCGGTGGAAGAGCCGGCGACGCCTTCGCCCGACCCGCAGAAACTGGCGCATCGGCTCTGGGAGTTACCGATCCAATACGCCCGGGGCGTGGGGCCCAAGAAGGCGGAAGTGCTGGCCCGCGCCGGCATCTACACGATAGAAGACGCCGTCTGGTCGCTGCCGTGGCGCTATGAAGACCGAACGCAAGTGCGGTCCATCGGGAGTCTGATCCCCGGGCAGGAGGCGGTCGTCGCCGTCGAGCTCCGGTCCGTCAAGCTCATGGTCACTGCCCACCAACGCCGAAAACTGGTCGAAGCGACGGTGGCGGATGAGACCGGGAGCCTGTACCTTGTGTGGTTCAACCAAGCCTATCTAGCAGAGACCTTCCGAGTCGGCCAGCATCTGATGCTCTACGGACTGGTGAAGGCGCGGGGCGGGCGTTGGACGCACCTGCAGATGGAAAATCCGGCCTTTGAGATCCTGGAGGGTGCGGGAGAGGCCGGGAGCCGTCACGACTTGGTCCACATGGGCCGCATCGTGCCCATCTATCACGGTCGGGAGACCAAGACGCGGATGATGCTTGGCGACCGGATGCGCGCCATCATGAAGGGACTGATAGACCAGTACGCCGACGGCGCTGTCGACTCCTTGCCAGCCGAGATCGTGCGAGGGCGGCGGCTCATAGCGTTCGGGGACGCGATCAAGGCCGTCCATTTCCCTACTGCGAATGCGAACCTCGAAGACCTGAACCGCGGCCGGACTCCGGCGCATCGCCGGTTCGCATTCGAGGATTTTTTCCTGCTGGAGCTGGCCCTGGGGCAGAAGCGCGAGTCTGTCGAGCGGGAAGCGCGCAGCGTGGCCTACGACCAGGAGACGCTGCTGCCGCGGCGGTTTCTGGACTCGTTGCCCTTTCGCTTGACAGAGGCGCAGTCTCGCGTGTTGCAAGACATCCGCCGCGACCTCGCGGGTCCTCATCCGATGAACCACTTGATCCAAGGCGACGTGGGCTGCGGCAAGACGGTCGTAGCCACGGCGGCGATGCTGATGGCCGTGGGCTCCGGGTTGCAAGCGGCCCTCATGGCCCCGACCGAGATCCTAGCCGAGCAGCACTACCTGAACTTGAATCGGCTGCTGGAGCCGCTCGGCGTCTCGTGCGTCTCGCTGGTCGGGGGGCGCGGGAAGAAGCGCGAAGCGGCCCTGACCGCCATCGCCGATGGGTCAGCAGGGATCGTGATCGGCACCCACGCCCTGATCCAGCAAGGGGTCCGGTTCCACAAGCTCGGGCTGGCCGTCATCGACGAGCAGCACAAGTTCGGGGTGCTGCAGCGCGCGACCCTCAAGGAGAAAGGCTACGCGCCAGACGTGCTGGTCATGACGGCCACCCCCATCCCGCGGACTCTGGCGCTGACCGTGTACGGCGATCTGGACCTCTCCGTGATTGACGCGATGCCCCCGGGCCGCACGCCGATCCGCACGCTCTTGTTTGCGGAAGGCCAGCGGGCGCGGGCCTGCCGCCTGATCGAGGACGAGCTGGTGCAGGGCAGGCAGGCCTACGTGGTCTTCCCGCTGGTGGAGGAGTCGGAGAAGGTGGACCTGCAGGCGGCGATCACGGGAGCCGAGCGGCTGCAGCGGGAGGTGTTCGCGAAGTGGACGGTCGGGCTGATCCATGGCCGGATGAAGGCGGAGCAGAAGGACCGCGTCATGGCGGACTTCAAAGCCGGCCGCATCCAGGTGCTGGTGGCCACGACGGTCATCGAAGTGGGCATCGATGTGTCCAACGCCACGGTGATGCTGA
>VBOD01000028.1 GCA_005877615.1 Nitrospirota bacterium
CGCCCTTAAGCTCCAGCACGTGCCGGCCGGACGCGGAAGGGACGGGAAATCGGAAGCGCACGCGCTTGGGATCGCGGGTCCGTTCGACCCGCTTGATCTTCTCCAATTGCTTGATCCGGGACTGGACCTGGCGGGCCCTGGTGGCCTGGTACCTGAACCGGTCCACAAACTTCTGCACGCGCGCGATCTCCTTGTCCTGGCGGTCGGCAGCGGCCTTCTGCGCCGCGTCGTAGGCTTCGCGCCAGGCGAGGTACTTCGTGTAGTTGCCGGTCGATTCCAAGATTCGGTGGTGGCGGATCTCCCAGATGTGCGTCGCGATGCGGTCGAGAAAGGCGGTGTCGTGGCTGATGACCAGCATCGTGAAGGAGGACTTCAAAAGAAAGTCCTCGAACCAACGCTGCGTCGTCTTGTCGAGGTGGTTCGTCGGCTCGTCAAGTAAGAGAACATCGGGGGCGGACAGCAGCATGTGCGCCAGGGCGACCCGCATCCGGAACCCTCCAGAGAGGTCTGCGAGGGGCCGGGTGAAATCCTCCTGGGAGAAACCAAGACCAGACAGGATGCGTTTGGCCTCATGCTCCGGGTACAGTCCCCGATGCGTCGCATCCAACGTAGTGGGAGGGGGTGTGATATTGCCGAGATGTTCCTCGAGATCTTGAGGGAGGTAGCCAATCCGCAGTCGCGGGCGCTTGCGGATACGCCCGCCGTCCAGCGGCTGCTCTCCTAAGATCAGCCGCAGCAGCGTCGTCTTGCCGATGCCGTTGGGGCCGACCAACCCGACGCGGCTCCCCGGGCGCAGGTGGGCTGACGCCTCCTTGAGGATCGTCTTGGTCGCAAAGTGCTTGGTGACCGATTCGAGTTGCAGCATTGCGAGTGGTTTCTGTTGATTGAGTAAGCTAGAAGATGACCGGAGGCGGTTTGGTGGAGCTGGCGGGGATTGAACCCGCGACCTTCAGACTGCCAGTCTGACGCGCTCCCAACTGCGCTACAGCCCCAACCGCGCGAGATGATAACACTCGCTTTTCCAGAGAGTCAAGGAAACGATCAGGCTCTGGAACTATGTTGACAAGCGACGAACAGGCGCCTAGACTGATGAACCGTGGGAGCTCTGGCCGTTCCGGTTAGGGCTTTTTTTATGTCCAGAAGGTGCAGCACATGGGCGCGTTGGCGGTAGTCGGCACCCAGTGGGGCGACGAAGGCAAGGGCAAGATCGTCGACCTGCTGGCGCGGGACGCCGATATGGTGGTGCGGTATCAGGGCGGCTCAAATGCCGGCCACACGGTGGTCAAGGGGGGGGAGACCTTCGTCTTTCACCTCGTCCCGTCGGGGATCCTGTACCGGGGCACGACCTGCGTGATCGGGAACGGCGTGGTGGTGGACCCGGCAGCCCTGATCGAGGAGCTGGATGGCCTGCGGGGGAAAGGCGTGCGCACCGAGGGCAACCTCTTCGTGAGCCAGGCGGCCCACGTGATCATGCCGTACCACAAGGCGATCGAGAAGGCGAGCGAGACACAGAAAGGCGGGCGCCGCATCGGAACGACGGGACGGGGCATCGGGCCGGCCTACGTGGACAAGATGGCCCGCATCGGCATCCGCATGGGCGATCTGCTGGACCCGCCCTATTTCCGCCAGAAGCTCGAAGACAACGTGGCCGAGACGAATGCCCTGCTCCAGGCGCTCTATCACGCGCCGGGATTTCACGCGGAGAAGATTTTCCAGGAGTATTTGCGCTATGCCGAACGTCTGCGCAGCATGATCGTGGATACCGGCCTGCTCGTCGGCAAGGCCATCGCGAAGGGCAAGCACGTGCTCCTGGAGGGGGCGCAGGGCACGCACCTGGATGTGGACCACGGGACCTATCCGTACGTGACCTCCTCGAGCGCTTCGGCCGGCGGGGCCTGCACCGGCGTCGGGATCGGGCCAACCGCCATCGACGGCGTGCTCGGGATCGCCAAGGCCTATACCACGCGTGTCGGCAGCGGACCGTTTCCCACGGAACTGTCCAATGAGGTCGGAGCGATGTTGCAGAAGCAGGGGAACGAGTTCGGCTCCACGACCGGACGGGCCAGACGGTGCGGCTGGTACGACGCCGTGTTGGTTCGCTGCGCCGTCCGCGTCAATGGTCTCACCTCCCTGGCTATTACCAAGCTGGACGTGCTCGATCACCTCGACGAGATCCGGATCTGCACCGGATACACGTTCAAGGGTCGTCGTCTCGACGAGATCCCGCAGGAGATGGCCGTTCTGTCGGCCTGCAATCCGATTTACGAAACCTGGCCCGGCTGGAAACGGTCTACCACGGGGATCACGGCCTACCGTGCTTTGCCCGTCGAGGCTCGGCGCTACTTGGCGCGGCTCGAAGAGCTGGCCGGGTGCCCCATCGATCTCGTCTCGACGGGGTCCAAGCGGGAGCAGACGATTGTGCTCCGCAATCCGCTGCTCAGGTCACGCCGGCGGTCGGGCGCTCGTCCGGTCGCGTAAGCGTGGCTCTTTCTTGAACGCTTTTTGTCCAGTGTGTTAGAGTGCGGCTCAGCGTCGCGTCGTCGTCGGCTCGTGAGCCGGTAGCTCAGTAGGTAGAGCATCGCCCTTTTAAGGCGAGGGCCCTGGGTTCGAGTCCCAGCCGGCTCACCATGACTTCACGCACGAAACGGTTGTCCCCATCGTCTAGCCTGGCCTAGGACGCGGCCCTTTCAAGGCCGCAACACGGGTTCAAATCCCGTTGGGGACACCAAACTTTTTTCACTGCCCCTTGGCTGGTCAACGTTGTACGTGACTCACATAATTTAGATGCGGTACTTTTACGTGTTGAGGGTCAGCGCATTCGCACTGGCCGTTCTTTGCGCCGGTGGTGCCGTCGTGGCCGGTCTGGGCACGAGATGGGGAGCGTGGCACTTCAGAACCGGCTTTACCATCTTGGCCTGGGCTGTGTATGGAGGATTGACCGCAGCCCTCCTCGGCCTGGCTGCCCTGATCCTGGACCGCTCATCGCGGAGGGTGGTCCTTCTGGCTCTCGTGACGATCGTGCTTGGTGCTCTCGTGAGTGGCATCCCCTGGCAGATGAAACAACAGGCCCAGCACGTCCCACCTATTCATGACATCACGACCGATACGGAGAACCCGCCGGCTTTTGTGGCGATCCTGCCGTTGAGGAGGGATGCGCCCAATCCCGCCCAGTACGGTGGCCCAGAGGTGGCTGCCCAGCAACAGAAGGCCTATCCCGATCTCCGGCCACTTATCCTGAACGCGCCTCCGAAGGAAGTGTTCCCCAAAGCCTTGGAGGCGGCCCGGGAAATGGGGTGGCAGATCGTGGACAGTAATCAGGACCAGGGCCGTATCGAGGCGACCGCTACGACTCCATGGTTCGGCTTTAAAGATGACGTTGTGGTTCGTGTGATGCCTGCAGATCATGGCAGCCGGATAGATGTGCGGTCGGTTTCACGGGTGGGGAAGAGCGATCTCGGCACCAATGCTCGACGCATTCAAGAGTATCTTTCCAAAATCATAAGGTCTGTGTCGTGAGCACGATGCTGGATAACAGCGTGACTCCACCACCCAATAACATTGTGCACGCACCGGGGGTGTGAGGAAGGGCATGGAATGGAATCTCACAAACATCGAGCACCTGCTCGGATTAATTCCTAAAACTGATGTCACACGACGAGGGTTTGTGATGACGACTCTGGCAGCGGGCTTTGCCTTGGCGGTGCAGCCTGTCTCTGCCGAAACCATTACCACCGATGCAGAGGGGTTAACCCTTGGGGAAGTCAACATCCCGACACGTGATGGCCACATCCCGGCCTACCGGGCCATGCCGATAAAAGGGCATATGTTGCCGGTGATCATGGTCGTCCAGGAAATCTTCGGAGTCCATGAGCATATCAAGGACATTTGCCGCCGCCTTGCGAAGGTGGGCTATCTGGCTGTTTCCCCTGAACTCTATGTGCGGCAAGGGGAAGTCTCGAAGATGTCCGAGACCAATGACATCCTGACCAAGGTTGTCTCCAAGGTGCCGGATTCTCAGGTCATGGGAGACCTTGATGCGACTGTGGCCTGGGCCCAGGAATCAGGCGAAGGAAATATCGAGAAGCTTGGCATTACAGGATTTTGTTGGGGTGGACGGATCGTCTGGCTGTATGCCGCCCATAATCCACGTGTGAGGGCAGGAGTGGCATGGTACGGACGATTAGTCGGCCAGCTTACGGAATTGCAGCCCCGGCATCCGATTGATGTGGCTACCTTATTAAAAGTGCCGGTATTGGGGCTCTATGGTGCTGAGGATCAAGGGATCCCGCTTGAGACAGTCGACCAGATGCGAAAAGCGCTGAGGGCGTCGGGGAGTTCGTCAGAGATCGTAGTCTACCCGAATACGCCGCATGGCTTTCATGCGGATTACCGGGCGAGCTATCGAAAGGAGCAGGCGCAGGACGGGTGGAGACGCATGCTGGCGTGGTTCAAACAATATGGGGTGACCTAGTTACTCGATGGGCTAACACTCAATCAGCGGTCCAGAGCCTAAGTTAGGCCTGGGCAGCAAAGGAGGGCAGGGCGTGGGAATTGCTGGTTAGAATGAAGCGAGGGAATGGATAGGAGCCTCGGGAGAGCACTAAGGGTCACATGCAGGTGCAGGTAGTTCCTCCAGAGGTAGTGGTACGACATAGCCCGCCTTTGGGACGCCATCGTTCAGGATCGACCTTTTCTCTATGAGCCCGTCTGATAAGCAAATCATCTTTTCCCTCATCGGCGTGGGACGCGTGTACCCGCCCAAGAAGCAGGTGCTCAAGGATATCTACCTGTCCTTCTATTACGGGGCCAAGATCGGCGTCCTCGGGTTGAACGGCGCGGGGAAGAGCACGGTGCTGCGCATCATCGCGGGCGTGGACAAGGACTACCTCGGCGAGGTCACCTTTTCCAAAGGCTATACCGTCGGGCTCTTGGAGCAGGAGCCCCAGCTCGACAAGGGGAAGACCGTCAAGGAAATCGTCGAGGAGGGACGCCGGGACGTCATCAACCTGTTGCGCGAGTATGAAGCGGTGAGCAACCGGCTCGGCGAGGAGCTCTCGCCGGATGAGATGGAAAAGCTGCTGGACAAGCAGAGCCGCCTTCAGGAGCAGATCGAGGCGGTCAACGGCTGGGAGCTCGAGCACCAGCTTGAGATCGCCATGGACGCCCTCCGGTGCCCGCCACCGGACGCCAAGGTGGACGTGCTGTCGGGCGGGGAGAAGCGCCGCGTCGCGCTGTGCCGTTTGCTGATTCAGGAGCCCGACATCCTGTTGCTGGATGAGCCGACCAACCATCTCGATGCGGAGTCGGTCCAATGGCTGGAACAGCATCTCCAGCAGTACAAAGGCACGGTCATCGCCGTGACCCACGACCGCTACTTCCTGGACAACGTGGCCGGCTGGATCCTGGAGCTGGACCGGGGGCACGGCATGCCCTTCGAAGGAAACTACTCTTCATGGCTCGAGCAGAAACAGGCGCGGCTGGCGAAGGAGGAGAAGGCGGACGCCAAGCGGCGCCAAACGCTGGAGCGTGAGCTGGAATGGATCCGCATGTCGCCAAAGGGCCGGCACGCCAAGGGCAAGGCCCGCCTGACGCGCTACGACCAACTGCTCGGCGAGCAACAGGAGAAACTGGCGGAAGATCTGGAGATTTACATCCCGCCCGGTCCGCGCCTAGGCGACGTCGTGGTGGAAGCGAAGCACATGAGCAAATCCTACGGCGACAAGCTGCTGTTCGAGAACCTGAGCTTCAACCTGCCGCGGGGCGGAATCGTCGGCGTGATCGGGCCGAACGGCGCGGGCAAGACCACCCTGTTCAAGCTCATCGTCGGCAAGGAGAAGGCGGACGCCGGTTCCATCAGGGTCGGCGAGACGGTCAAGATCGGCTACGTGGACCAGGACCGCGCGCTGGACGGCAATAAGACCGTCTGGGAGGTGATCGCGGACGGCAAGGACACCGTCACGCTCGGCAAACTCGAAGTCAATTCGCGGGCCTATGTCGGGCGCTTCAATTTATCCGGTCCCGATCAGCAGAAGAAGGTCAAGGACCTCTCCGGCGGCGAGCGCAACCGCGTGCACCTGGCGCGCATGCTCAAGGAAGGAGCCAATCTAGTGCTGCTGGACGAGCCGACCAACGACCTGGACGTGAACACCTTGCGGGCGCTGGAGGAGGGGCTCGAGCGATTCGGTGGCTGCTGCATGGTGAGCAGCCACGACCGCTGGTTTCTGGACCGCATCGCGACCCACATCCTGGCGTTCGAAGGAGACAGCAAGGTCGTGTGGTTCGAAGGCAATTATAGCGAGTACGAAGCCGACCGGAGGAAGCGGCTCGGCAAGGAAGCGGATCGCCCGCACCGAATTCGCTATAAAAAGCTCACGCGGTAGGCAGGCTCCGTTACGCCGATTCAGCCGAGTCTGTGTCTTTCTCCTCCTTGGCGTCTCCAGGGTGGAGCCCGTGCTTCTTGAGCAGCTTATAGAAGTCGGCGCGATAGCGGCCCGCGGTCTGGGAGGCGCGTGAAATGTTGCCGCTGGTGAGCTGCAACACCTCCTTCAGGTAGTTCCGCTCGAACTCCTCCTTGGCTTCCGTCAACGGTTTCAGCTGTCCTTCGGTGGACTCGGTGCTGGTTGGGAGCAGGTCGGGCGTGATCATGTCCTGGTTGGAGAGGACGACCGCCTTTTCGATCGCGTTCTCCAGCTCGCGGACGTTGCCGGGCCAGGAGTAGAGCATCAGCTTCTGCATGGCTGCAGGGAGAATCCCCCGGATCTCTTTGTGCATCCGCCGGGCGCTTTGTTGCAGGAAGTGCTGGGCCAGCAAGGGGATGTCGTCCCGCCGTTCGCGGAGCGGGGGGACCGTGATCGGGAAGACTTGGATTCTATAGAAGAGGTCCTCGCGGAATGCCCCGTCGCGGACCGCCGCGCTCAGGTCTTTGTTCGTCGAGGTGATGATGCGGACGTTCACCTTGGTGGGGCGCTCGGCGCCCACCGCCAGCACTTCGCGTTCCTGAATGGCGCGCAGGAGCTTGACCTGCAGGTTCAGCGGCATCTCGCCGATCTCGTCGAGGAAGAGCGTCCCCCCCTCAGCGCACTGGAAGAGGCCGCGCTTCGCGGACTGGGCGCTGGTGAAGGCCCCCTTGACGTGGCCGAAGAGTTCGCTCTCGAAGAGGCTTTCCGGGATCGCGCCGCAGTTGATCGCGCTGAAGGGGCCCCGCGCCCGCTGGCTGTTGCAGTGAATGACGCGCGCGATGACTTCCTTGCCGGTGCCGGTCTCGCCGGAGATGCAGATCGTGGCGTCGCTCTCGGCGACGCGGGCGACCTGCTCCAACAGGGCCTGCATCTTGGTACTTCGGGCGACCACGTTCTCCAAGCCGTAGAGTTCTTTGACCAGCAGCTTGAGCCGCTGGATCTCGCGGCCCATCCGCTGTTGCGCGAGGGCCTTCTCAAGCGTGGCCTTGAGCTCTTTGTCGTCAAACGGCTTCGTGAGGTAGCCGAAGGCGCCCTTCTGCATGGCCTCGACGGCGCTGGGGATGCTGCCGTGCGCCGTGAGGAGCAGCACTGGCAGATCCGGGTGAATGAGCCGCAGCTCTTCGAGGACCGACAGCCCGTCCCGGTCCGGCAGGCGCAGGTCGGTGAGGGCCAGGTCGAAGACCTCGCGCTTGGCGACGGCGAGGGCTTCCTCGCCGGTCATGGACGTGGTCACGTCGAAACCCATGGCCGACAGCCGCATTGTCAGGAGCCTCAGCAGGCCCTCGTCATCGTCCACGACTAGGATGCGTTCTTGCGTCATCGGACCCTCAGGGTTGGATGCCTTTGTCAGCCGGCTGGGGGGGCTTGAGGGGCGGCTTCACAGGCCGCGTCATCTCCTTCATTTCCTGGTCGATCCGCTTCAGGGCTTCAAGTTGTGTGGTTAACTCTTCCAACTTCTTGTCCCGTGCTTTGACCTCACGAAGCATAACCTGTGCCGACGAGGTCTCCAACTCCAGTAGGTCGCGGACCAGGCGTTCCGTGGCGTCGGCGTATGAACTTACCCAGGGAAGAATGGTTGGAGAATTTTGCAAGAACCGGAGCCAGAACTGGCTCGAGTAGGCCAGGTGACTTTTGGGAGCCGCGTCGATGACATCCTGGAAATGTTTGGCGGCGATCGCCTGGCTTTCGTAGAGGGCTAGCAGCGCGCGTGTGTAGTGCGCGCGATCGCAGGTGTGGGTCTCCGCACAGGTGCCGAGCGACTGGTCCTGCTCGCGAGCGAGGGCCTGATAGTGCGCGACTAGCCGACCATTGGGCGTGAAGAGGGGCGAAGAGGAGTAAGTACCGTTGCGCAGAAAAATGCACGCGTGCAAGGTGAGCGCCAACACCAGCAAGAGCCCGCCGGAGACTCGCGTCGTCAGGTTCATGCGGGCCCTCCTCTCCGGGCCAGGGGCAGAGTGAAGTGGACCGTCGTCCCTTTGCCCAGGTCGCTTTCTACCCAGATCCGCCCCCAATGCGCATCGACGACTTTCTTGGCCAATGCGAGACCCAGACCGCTGCCGGCCAGGGTGTTCTTCGTGTACGAACGTCCCTGATAGAAGCGTTCCCAAATATGCGGCAAGTCTTCTGGCGGAATGCCGGGTCCCGTGTCCGCCACCGCCACGTGGGCAACTCCCGCCTTGACATCGAGGTGCAGGCGGATGTTCACGGTCGCGCCTTCCTGGCTGAACTTGAGGGCGTTGGAGAGCAGGTTGTCCAGGACCTGTTCGATCCGGGCGCCGTCAGCCGGCACCCACACCCGTCCGGACGGCGCCTCGGTCAGGATCTGAATGCGTTTGCCTTCGGCCAGGAGCCGGACCTTGTCCACCGAGGTTTCCGCTAGGCGCAGGAGGTCGGTGGGCGCGATCTGATAGTCCATCATCCCGGCCGCCATCTTCGAGAGATCGAGCAGCGTGGAGATCAGGCGGATCAGCCGCTCGCTGCTGTCCTTGATAATCCGCAGGGTCTCGCGCTGCTCCTTGCTCAAGGGGCCGGGAATCTCGTCCAGCAGCAGTTGTGTGCCCTCACGGATGGAGGCCAGCGGGGTGCGCAGCTCGTGGGAGACGTGGGCCAGGAACTCGGCCTTCATATCGTCCAGTTCCTGGAGCTTCTTGCCCATCCAGTTCACCGTGTCGACCAGTTCGCGCAGGTCGCTGGGGGCTTCGACGTTCACGGAACGTCCGAACGTCCCTTGACCGATCTGCCGGATGTGCTCCTGCACCCGGCGCAACGGATGCATGATGCTGTAGGTCGCGAGCCCGGCCAGGCCCAATCCGAGGAGGACGACGGCGATGACGAGTTGCTGGGTGATGATCTCGGCGCGGGCCGACCGCGTGCGGGAGTCGATGACGAGCGCGTTCGCCCTGGTCTCGTGCAGGCTGACGTACGCGTCCAGGGCATCGGTCATCCGGGCGATGAGGGCGTCACGCCGGCCTGCATACCCTGCGGTTGGCCTGGCCTGACGATCCGCCTCCCCGCGGAACAGATCCAGGTATCCCTGGTGCAGGCGATCAACTTCCTTCAGCAATTTCTGGCCGTCGGGCGCGGATTCCTGCTCCTGCAGCGTGGCCAGGATTTGGCGGAATTCGTCGACCTCTTGAGCGAAGTCCCTCACGAACGCCAGGTCGCGGACCGCCAAGTACTTCTTCTCGCTCCCCAACTGGGTGTAGAGGTTGGCAAGGAGCCGCTTGGCCGTGTCGATGGACGGGTAGTGGTAGGAGACCAGTTCCGTGCTCAGGGCGGTGAGTTGTCGGAGCTGGCTCAAGGCGTAGAAGTTGACTCCCGCCACCACGATGATGATGGCCAGCGAACTCAACGCCAATCGCCAGAAGATCGAGAGCTTCACCGAAGACCTTCCTGAGCGCTCCGCAACTGTCAGGCGCTGTGCGTTGCGGGCCGCACGGTCAGTTTGCGCTACTGCAGGAGAATCCATACACGTCCAATACGTTGAAAATCAATGGTAATCGATCAGATCATCCAATACTACATAAAAATACTGAATGCGGTTCCCTCCAACCTCCCCGTTTTCTCTATTCAGGGTGAAGGGTGTGAAATCCTTTTAAAAACCGTCAGAAAGACTTCTTCTGGGGGCCTCGACCATTCGGCACCCCCCTTGCTGACATAGGAAGACGTGTGCCAGAATGTTTTAATTTGTGATGACACTATCGCTCACGTTATGAAGGAGCCATTTCCTGCTCCGACTCGTCTGCGCATGGTCCTGTTCACCGACCTCGATGGGGCGTTGCTCGACGCGACGACTTATCGGTACGACGTCGCCTACTCTGCGCTGGATCGGCTTCGCGTATACGCGGTCCCCTTGATCATCTGCACGAGCAAGACCAAGGCAGAGGTGAAGCCCCTCCGCAAGGAAATTGACAATCTTGATCCCTTCATCGTCGAAAGCGGAGGGGCCCTGTATATTCCGGAGGGATATTTTAAAGACCCCCTCACTGGCTCTACTGGCCGGGACGGGTACCGCGTCATCGAACTGGGTATCGCCTATCCTCGAGTGAGGAAAGCGCTGCGCCGTATTGAGAAAATGGTCGGCGTGCCCTTGATCGGATTCGGGGATATGACGGTGGAGGATATCGTTCGAGTGACAGGGCTTGCTCGTCCGGATGCCGAACGGGCGCGGCAACGCGAATACGACGAACCGTTCCTTATCGACGGTTCCCCTATGTCGCTCGAAGGTGTCCGCGAGGCGGCCCAGCAGCTCGGTCTGGCTGTCCTCTCAGGAGGCCAGTTCCACCACCTTGTGGGAGGCACCGACAAGGGGCGGGCCTGTCGTCTGTTGATTGAGCTCTACCGAAAGGAGTGGGGGGACGTCACTACGGCCGGCATCGGCGATGGCCTGAACGATTGGCCGATGTTGCAGGCTGTTGATCGGCCGTTCCTGGTGGAGCGACCTGAAGGCGGCTATGCGGCGGGCGTCGTCATCGCAGGCCTCACTCGCCTCCGGGGGATCGGGCCGGACGGCTGGAAGAAGGGTGTGAGCCGGCTCTTCGAGGAGTCGGTACCGCAATCGCAGGCATTGAGCTAATCCTGTGGGAGGCGCATTATGGCAGATTTCTACCAATCTGGCTCGATCGCCACGCTGCACAGGCTGGGCCGGCCCAATCTGGAACTGCTGGAACAGGAACTGGTCGAGCACGCCAAGACCTGCCCCATCGCGCTTGTCCTTCCGTGTTTGTACTCCGAGTTGGAAGGACCGGCCCTCGACGGGATCGTTGAGCACCTCAAGAAAATCCCGTATCTGAGCGAGATCGTCGTCGCTTTGGGCCATGCCTCCGCCCTGGAGTTCCGGCGGGCCAAGGACTATTTCAAGGTTCTCCCCCAGGACGTTCGGCTGATTTGGATCGAAGGGCCTCGGATCCAGGAAACGCTCAACCTCTTGGTCAGCCAAGACATCGATGTCGGCCGGCCGGGGAAGGGGCAGTCCTGCTGGATCGCCTTCGGCTACGTCCTCGCGATGCGGCGAAGCAAGGTCATCGCTCTGCACGACTGCGACGTCGTCACGTACGACCGAGAGTATCTGGCTCGCCTCTGCTACCCGATCGCGAACCCCAATCTCAGGTACGATTTCTGCAAGGGCTACTACGCCCGGGTCACAGACCGCCTGCACGGCCGCGCCACGCGTCTCCTTATCACCCCGATGATCAGAACCCTCCAACGCTTGGTGGGTCCCAATCCCTTGCTCAGCTTTCTGGACGGCTTCCGCTATCCCCTGGCGGGCGAGTTTGCCATGCTGACGGATCTGGCTTGGACCAATCGCATCCCAGGAGACTGGGGGTTCGAAATCGGGGTTCTGGCCGAGGTCTATCGGAACTGTGCCCTGCGTCGGGTCTGCCAAGCCGATCTCTCGGACCAGTACGAGCACAAGCATCAGGACCTCTCGGCCGACAACCCCGAAGCAGGGCTCTACAAAATGTGCGTGGACGTCTCGAAGTCGCTCTTCCGGAACCTCGCCAGCGAAGGGGTCATCTTCACCGACGGGATGCTGAAGACCTTACGGGCGACCTATCTCCAGATCGCACAAGAGGCCATCAAGAAATACGAGGACGATGCGGCAATCAACAGCCTCCGTTTCGATCGCCACGAGGAACGGATGGCGGTCGAGGCATTCCTCAAGGGCATCAAACTGGCCTCCGAGAGCTTTCTGGAAGACCCGTTGGGCGTGCCGATGATCTCCAATTGGGCCCGTGTAACCGCGGCTGTTCCTGACATCTTCAATCGCCTGGTTCGCGCCGTCGAAGCGGACCAGGCATGGGACCCGAAGCGGAAGCCTCGAAAACAACCCACCTCGACTCTCTGACACCGGGGCGATAGCAGGAAGAGGTGGCTGCTGTGAAGCAGAGCGAGCCGAGCATGCTAGAAGCAACACTGTTGAGCTTGGAAGAGCGAACTGAAACGCAGATCCGGGAGATCGCGCAGGCCGATATCCTCGTAGGCATCCCCAGCTTCAACAACTCGAGCACGATTGGACATGTGGTCAAGGCGGTCATCGCCGGCCTAGCCAAATACTTTCCAGAGTACCGCGCGGTCCTGGTGAACTCGGATGGCGGCTCCACCGATGGCACTCCTGACGTGGTGGCCAAGGCCAGTGTGGACCTCGGGGTCATGCTCATCACTGATCGACAGAGCTTCCTGCACCGGATCATTACCCCCTATAAGGGCATGTCGGGAAAGGGCAGCGCCTTCCGGACGATCTTTGAAGTGGCCCGGCGTCTTGGCGTCAAGGCCTGCGCGGTCGTGGACGCGGATCTCCGCTCGATCACCCCCGAATGGATCGAGCTGCTCCTCCGACCGGTTCTCAGCGGAAGCTTCGACTTCGTCGCACCCTACTACCTGCGGCACAAGTACGACGGGACGATCACGAACAGCATCGTCTATCCGTTGACACGAGCGCTGTACGGAGTGCAGATCCGGCAACCGATCGGCGGGGATTTCGGGTTTTCTGGAAAACTCGCTGGACACTACATGGACCAGCACGTGTGGGAGTCGGACGTCGCTGGCTTCGGGATCGACATCTGGATGACCACAGAGGCCGTAGCCTCAGGGGTGCGGGTTTGCCAGAGTTTCCTGGGCGCCAAGATCCATAACCCCAAGGACCCGGCCGCTGATCTATCAGCCATGCTCGCTCAGGTGGTCGGAGCGATCTTTGCCCTCATGGAAGCACATCAAGAAGTCTGGGTCCCGCTTCAGGGCTCCAAGCCGATCCCGATGTTCGGCTTTCAGTATGAGGTGGGCGTCGAGCCCGTGAACGTGAATGTGGACCACATGATTGCGAGCTTTCGGCAGGGCCTCGTGGATCTGCGCCCCATCTGGGAGGGCATGCTGGCCGCGGAGACCCTCCAGGCTCTCTCTGCTACGAGAGACATGCCGTCCCACAATTTCCATATTCCGGACGAGGTCTGGGCCAGAACCGTCTATGACTGCGCCCTGGCGTTTCAACGGTCGGTCCTCAATCGCGAGCACCTGCTCAAGGCGATGACTCCGCTCTATCTGGGTCGGACCGCGTCGTTCGTGGTGGAAACGCAAGGGCTCACAACTCGGGAAACGGAGGACCGCATCGAGCAACTCTGCAAGGTCTTTGAGCAGCTCAAGCCTTACCTCTTGGAGCGCTGGGGCGCCGTCAAGGAGGCGTGACCATGAGAGAATTCGTGAACACCACCCTGCTGGAACCATTGACGACAATCGGGACCCGCATCCTGCACTTTCTCCCGAACCTCTTCGCCGCGGTCATAATCCTCGGTGTCGGTTGGTTCTTGGCCCGGCTGCTGGGACGCGGCGTCGAGCGTCTGTTGAGAATGCTGGGGATAGATCACCTCGCCGATCAACTAGGAATCAGCGCTGTCTTGACACGCACTGGCCTGAAGCCACTGCCGAGTCACCTCGCCGGCCGCATGCTCTATTGGGGGCTCGTGGTCCTCACGGCCATCGCAGCATTGGGCGCGCTGGACGTTAAGGCGATCAATCAGCTTGCCACAAGCTTTCTGAACTACCTCCCGCACGTCCTGACCGCCGCCGTCATCCTGATCGCCGGGATGTTGCTGAGCAATTTTGTCGCGCGGACGGCCCTGATCGCGGCCGTGAATGCGAACTTTCCAGCGGCCGCGACCGCCGCCGGCCTTGCCAGGTGGGGCGTCCTGCTCGCGGCTCTTGCCATGGCGCTAGAGCAGTTGGGGATCGCCCAGAACATCGTCGTCGTGGGTTTCGGGATTACCCTGGGGGGCGTAGTCCTGGCCGCGGCGATCGCTCTCGGTTTGGGCGCCAAGGATCTTGCAAAAGAGTTCCTGGAGCGGATGCTTACCGACAAGCCGCGTGACCGGATGCCCGATGATCTGAAACATCTGTGAGGCGTGCGATGAATTTCCATGGGGGCGCATGATCGAGCAGCGTGCAAAACAACCTTTCCGGTTCGTCTCGTGCATGGAGCTACGAGAGATATTGGGCAAGCGCGCGATGGACGAGTCCCGGTTGCTGGAGATCATCGAAGAGGCCCCTGCGGACAGCATCTACTATCACACGCACAGTTACTACCTCAGACATCCTTACAGCCAGGGGGTGTTTCCCAACGACTTCGCCACCTGGGCCGCGCTGCACGCCCAGGATAGAGTGCTGGGCGAGCGACTGGGCATTCTCGACCCATTTGAATTCGATGACATCGAGCAACTCCGAGTCGACATCCTGACGATTATAGACGACCATCTGAGTCATCTCAGAACCATTCCAAGGTCCGCTACCGGCGAGCCCTTCGAGTTTGTCCGTTCGCACGTGATTGAGGCGGATCTGGGTCTGCAGGCGTGGACGCTCCGGGAGTTTCGCGAAACCATGGCGGATGTGGAGGTGGGGGCTGTGTACAACCACGTATGCGAGGCGCGGTTGCGGAAAGGACGGCTGTCGGGCGATTTTGCCGGCTGGCTGTCCGCCGAGGACGGGCTGGGCCTGCCGGACCTTGCCGCAGTGGTCGTGAAAGTAGGGCGCCTCGGGTTGAGCTTGGAAGGAATGCGGACGCGAATTGTACGGTTGTGCGACGGAGTCCTGGGTGCCCCAGTTCCCGATGCGCACCGTCTTGGGAGGTGAAGCGGTGGGCGGCCTACTGGATCAGTACCGGGATGTGACCCCACGGGGCACCGTGGAGTTCTTGCGGCGTCTGGCTCGGCAGGTCGAAGGCATCCGCATGCTCAATGTCAACTCCACGCGCACCGGCGGCGGGGTGGCCGAGATCCTGCAGCGGTTGCTGCCCCTCTTTGAGGAGCTGGGGGTCAAGGCGCGCTGGGAGGTGATGGCTGGGTCTGAGGTTTTCTACAGGACGACCAAAAGCTTTCACAACGCGCTGCAGGGGACTAAGCAACGGATCACTGCGGAGATGTATGAGGGGTACCTTGAGTGCAATCGTGATAACGCGAAGCGACTCGATTTGGATGCAGAGGTCGCGATGATCCACGATCCTCAACCCGCGGCGCTGATTGACTCCCGTCCTCGTGGCGCCAAGTGGATCTGGCGGTGCCACATCGATCTCTCCACCCCTCAACCGACAGTCTGGCAGTTTCTCCGCTCATATGTGGTCCGCTATGATGCGGCGGTCTTCTCACTGCCGAAGTTCGCCCAGCGGCTACGCATCCCGCAGTTCCTGATCTACCCTTCCATTGACCCCCTGAGCGACAAGAATCGTGAACTCACGGCAGAGGCGGTGAACCGGTCGCTCCAAGGACTGGGCGTGCCTTGGGACAAACCCATCCTCCTGCAGGTGTCCAGGTTCGACCGGTTCAAGGACCCTGTCGGTGTGATCGAGGCCTACCGGCTGATCAAGAAGAGTCATGACTGCCGGCTGGTTCTTGCGGGCGGCACCGCTGCCGATGATCCGGAAGGTGCGGCCGTTTTGGCTGAGGTCCGGGAGGCTGCGGGCAACGATCCCGATATCCATATCCTCCTCTTGCCCCCGACGGCCCACCTTGAAATCAACGCCCTCCAGCGCGCGGCCACGATCGTGTTTCAGAAATCGACCCGCGAGGGATTCGGACTGACTGTTGCCGAGGCGATGTGGAAGGGCAAGCCCGTGATCGGCGGTGCCACTGGCGGCATCACCGTCCAGGTCATCCCGGGTGAGACGGGTTACACCGTCAGTTCGCCCGAAGGGGCGGCATTTTACGCGAAGCGCCTGTTAAATGAGCCGGATCGGTTGGCCGTCATGGGTCGGCAGGCGAAAGAGTACGTCCGCCACCGGTTCCTGATCACCCGACACCTCCAGGAGTACCTGGCTGTGATCATCCAACTTTGCCGTGGGGCACGATGACCCCGGCGGCGTCCTTCCGGTCGCGACTGATCGTCGTGTCGAATCGAGAGCCCTACGAGCACCGGCGCCTCAGGGGCCGCCTGGTGTGTCAACGCACCGATGGTGGGCTCACCTCGGCGCTCGATCCGGTGCTCCGTCGTCTTGGAGGAACCTGGATCGCGTGGGGGAGCGGGAGCGCCGATCGCGAGGCTGTAGGCCCTACCGGCGCCCTCAACGTCCCACCGGAGGACCCTGCCTACCGGCTCCGCCGTGTCTGGCTGTCAGCTGACGAGGTCAGGGGAGCGTACCGCGGGTATGCCAACCAGGTCTTGTGGCCCTTATGTCACATCACCTTGGACCGCGTGGCCTACCGGAAGTCATACTGGCCGCAGTACGTGGCCATGAACCGGCGGTTCCTTGAGGCAGTCCTCCGCGAGATGCGCCCGCGCCCTGGAGCGGTTTGGATTCATGATTTTCATCTGGCCCTGCTGCCTGCTCTGGTCAAGCGGGAACGCCCAGCGACGGTGGTGTCCGTGTTCTGGCACGTGCCCTGGCCCGGGCCCGAGGTGTTCCGTATCCTGCCCGAGCGGCAGGACTTACTGGAAGGACTGTTGGCTGCTGATGCGCTCGGGTTCCAAACCGCGGGCTACGCGCACGCCTTCGCGGAATGTGCGCAGACCATCCTCAAGGCTGAGATCAGTGCTGATGGCAGATTCGTCCATCACAAAGGTGGGGTCACCCGCCTGTGCGCCTGTCCGATCAGCGTGGACTACCAGCTCTTCAACGAGGGCGCGAAGAGTCCCGAAGTAGAACGGCGCGCAGCGACAGCGCGACGAAAGTTCGCGCCTCGTCCGGGCATGCGCGTGGGTCTGGGCGTGGACCGTCTTGACTACACCAAGGGACTGCTGAAACGGCTCTGGGCCCTTGACCTTTTCTTCACCAATTTCCCCCAGTACCGAGGCGCCTTCACGTTCGTCCAAGTGGCTATTCCGACAAGGACCGAGATAGAAACCTACCGACAGTATCGCGACCTCATCACGCAGACGGTGGCCGAGATCAACGGGCGCCACGGCGGGGAGGGCTGGCAGCCCATCGAATACCACGAAGGTCGCATCCCCCTCGACACCTTGCTCGCATACTACCGCATGGCAGACCTGGCGCTGGTCAGCTCGGTCTATGACGGGATGAACCTGGTGGCCAAGGAGTACGTGGCCTCGCGCGTGGACGAGACCGGCATGCTGCTGATCAGCCAAATGACCGGATCAGCCGAGGAACTGACCGACGCAGTGGTCATCAACCCGTATGACCTTGACGGTGTGGCTGACGCGATCCGGCAGGCGCTAGAGATGCCGGTTGAAGAACAACTTCGCCGGATGCGCGCATTGCGCGCGCACATCCAGGCGCAGGACGTCCATGCCTGGGTGAACCAGTGCCTCCAAGACATGGGCTTACCTGCCGCGTCCGTCCATGCGTGCGATGACGGATGACGCGGCATCGCTCGCTACGGTCGCGACTCGCCGGCATTCCAGCACGGCAACTCCTGTTGTTACTGGATTTTGATGGGACGCTCGCTCCGATCGTCCTGCGCCCGGACAGAGCGACGCTCCCGGCCCCGGTCCGAGCTGTGCTTCACCGGCTGGTTCGCCTGATACCGGTCGTCGTCGTCAGCGGGCGCGCACTGGGTGATCTGCGGCGACGCGTGAACGTCCCAGGCATTCGGTATATCGCCTCTCACGGGCTGGCGTTCAAAGAGCCCCGGTCTCCTGTCCGGTGGCTGGGGCGGCGCGTGCCCAGACGGGAAGTCCTGCGCTGGGTACGAGCCCTGCGATCCTCGGCCGCAGGGATACACGGCGCCCTCGTCGAGGACAAAGGCTGGAGTGTCGCCCTCCACGACCGGAGCGTACACCACGCGGACCGCGCGATCCTCAGGCGTCGCGTGCTGCGTGCCCTCAAGCCCTGGCTCACAAACGGGCAGGCGGCGCTCGTCCGCGGCAAGCGAGTGTTGGAGATCAGGCCAGCCGATTCCTGGAACAAAGGGACTGCCGTCGCAGCCGTCCTGGCTCGGCCGTGGGCGCGGAACCGGATTCCTGTTTATCTCGGGGATGACCGCACGGACCGGGACGCCTTCCGCACGGTTCGCGGACGGGGGCTGGCGGTTCGCGTGGGCGGGCGACGCGGAATCTGGGACGAGGACGCGTGGCTTGCAAGCCCGGCTGCGGTCGTGAGCGTGCTGACATGGCTCACGACCCGTCGTGAAGCCACGTAGTCGTACCCCTACACGCCCAATACATTGTAAACGCAGGTGAAGCGTGGGAACCACTGAAGGCTCCTTCCTTCAACCTCCCTATTCTTCATCTCAGGAATAATTCGCACGTAAGCCCTCAAAAGATCGTGAGAAAGGCGTCTGCCGGCGTCCTCCCCGGCCATTCGGCATTTCCCTTGCTCAAAGGGTAAGTATGTTGCCTGACTCGCGCACAGCGAGGGTGAGGGAGTGCACACTCCCGAGTCCGTGAGAGAACCTGTCGTGTGGGTTAGCTGGCAGCGAAGGCAGGCAAAGAGAAGAAAGGAGGCCAGACAATGAAAACTCTAGTCATTGCTGTGCTTGGCTTGCTGCTGGTTGTGGGGCTGATGATCGTACCCAGCCAAGCTGGTGGTCCACTCAGCCTGACCGATCCGGTCTTCGCCAAGTTTATCGGAGGCACCGTCGAGGAGATTGATCATGCTGGGCTGCGAGTCACCATCCAGACTGAACAGGGGAAAAAGGAGTCCCTCCAGGTCGCGGACGCCTCGCTGCTGCAGGGACTGAGCAAAGGAGATCGCGTCAGTGTCGAGATGGACGAGCAGGGGAAAGCGAGGACGATTATAAAGACCATGCCCAATAAAAAGGGAGCACCGGAACCAGGAGGCTGACGGGTGCAATCGGTGCGTAGAGGTCGTCGTATAACACGCCAGCTAACCCACACGGTAGGGTTCACCTGTTGGTCCAGGTGAGGAGGAACGATGACCTGTAGGGGAATCCGTGCATTCCCATCACGTTGAAATATCAACAAAATCGTGTTGAGACTAGTACAATTACTGATCTCAAGGTCATTCAGTTTCTGACTCTTCCGCGCTTGTTTTGACTGATCGTTTAGCCACATCTTGTTCAAATTGCAGCGGAATCTCGTTTGGCACCCCCCTTGCTCAGAACAAGGGGCGTGTGCCGGTAAGTGGCAGGATACTGTCAGGGTCCTGCCAGTCTGGTGAGCCGCCAGCGAACGGCAGCGAAGGAGGCAACACCATGAAAGGACACCTATTCGGCATCACGATTCTCAGTGTGCTGTTGGTCTTGGGAGCGATGGTTGTGCCCACGAATGCCGACTTGGCCCCGACCAGTCAGGAAGTCGGCGTGAGCGCGAAAACGCTAAGCGGCACGATCGAGGGCATTGATCCGTCGCAGCGCATCGTCACCATTCAGTCAGAGGAAAAACAAGGGGAGATGATGCTCCTCGCGTTCTCGGATCCCGATGTGGTCAAGGGACTGTCGAAGGGAGACCGGGTCGTGGTCGAATTGGATGATCACGGGATGGCGAAGAAGATCATCAAGGCCTCACCCGAACAGAAGGACATGTCGACCCCGAAAAATTGAGCCACGCCCTGCAGTGGCTATTGGGCCGCGGTAAATCGCTGGCGGCCAACCAGCAGTCTTCGGGGTTGAGGGCCAATAGGGGAGTGTCAGAGGAACACGCGATGTCGGAGACAGACTGGAATCCGTGGAAGATGACGACATTCGGTCTCCTGTTGGTGGGAGCGACGGCGTTGGTCACGACGCTCGTCATGGGCTACCGGGATGATCGCGAGGATGTCAACCAGACCGGGGCCACGTCGCGTGCCAACGCGCTGGTGCGGAAGAACTCGGTCCCGAGCCAAATCGATGTGGAGGGGTGCCAAGCCTATGCCCAGCAGCGAACCGGAGACAAGTCGATGGACATGGTCAAGGAAGTTACGATCGGCGGTGTCGTGGGCGCCGGGACCGTCGCTACAGGCGGCACCATCGCCGACGGGGGCAGCGGCGCGGGCAAGGGAGCGGCGCGACACGATGCGCAATACCAGGCTGCCTACCGTTCATGCATGCACCAAAAAGGGTACTGACCGACCTTCAAAGTGAAGGAGGAAGCATGGAACCGTTGGGTGACGGGCTCCAGCTTGTGGGTTTTGTGGTGGTGACCGCCA
>VBOD01000063.1 GCA_005877615.1 Nitrospirota bacterium
TAGAACACCCCCGCGATGGACAACTCGACCGGCCCGTGCGGGGTTGGCAGCGCGACGCGGTCGCCTCGCCGCAGCGAGAACTGCCGGGCGAAGGTCTCCGATACGATCACCCGATCGCCGCGGACCGCATCGGTCAGCACCGTGGTGGAGTCTCCGTCCAGGAAGAGATACCGGCTGTGCCGCGCGTGTATCAGGAGATCCCGGGCAACCACCCGCACCGGTCTGTCGCGGTAGTCCATGCGGACGTCGCGATAGCTATCCGCCGCCACGACGCCGGGCAGCCCTTGCAGTCGCTGGTGGACGGATTCCGGCAAGGCCCATTCCGGGCCGTCGCCCAACCATGTCGGCGGCGCCACAATCAGGTCCGCCTTCACGGTCTGGTCCAGCCACAAGTCCACCGTCTGGCGGAAGCTATGGATCATGACGCTGACGCCGATCATCAAGGCCAACCCGACCATCAGCGCCGAGACGGCGACGGCGTTCCGCACGGGCGCGCGTTCCAGCTCGGCGGCCGCCAAGCGCGGTAGGCAGCCTGCCTGGCGGGGCAGCACCCGCCGCAGGCAAGGAGCAATCGACCGGATCACCACGGGGCTCAGCCACGCAAAGCCCAGCACGACGAGAAACACCGCAAAGTACCCAAAGAGCGGCACGCCCTGCACAGGATCCTGCCAGGCGGCCAATCCGGCCAGGAGAAAGGCAGCCGCCGCGCGCGTGAGGGCGGTCGCGACCCGCACCGTCCCGACCAGTTCATATCCTCCCGGAGCAAGGGCCTGGGTCGGCTCCACCGACACCGCTTCCCGGATCGGGCCCAGCGAGCCCACCACCGCCACGACGATCCCGATGAGCAGGCCTTGCACCAAGACATCGGACGACACCCATATCAGGCGAGGAGGAACCAGCGACTGGTAATAGAGGCTGCTCACGGTCGCCGCGAGTGTCTGCAGGACGCCGTTCGAGAGCGCGACGCCGAACCCGATGCCCACCACGCCGCCCACGATGCCGACCAGCACGACCTCCGTCAGCAAGAGCCATGCGATGCCGGCGGAGGACAGGCCCAGCGAGCGCAGGATCCCGATCTCCCGGCGGCGGCGGAGCACCGCGAAGGAGACCGTGTTGTAGACGAGGAAGAGTCCGACCAGCAGCGCCACCACGCTGAGAATGCTCACGTTCAAGCGGAACGCGCGAGTCATCCGCTCAATCTGGGCGTTGCGCTGCTGGGGTCGCTTGGCGATCAGCTCCGGCGGCAGGAGGGCTTGGACTGCGCGTCTCACCTCCTCCACGGGCCTGGCCGGGTCCGTGACGAGGTCGATGCGATCGAGGCGGCCCAGTCGGTCGAACAGAAGCTGCGCCGCCGCAATGTCCATGACGGCCAGTTCTTCGAACGTGGACCGCGCCGGACCGTCCCCCTCAAGAACGCCGCGGACGATCAGTCGCCGGACGCGTCCGCCGACGTTCACCGTCAGCGCCGAGCCCAGGGCCAGACCGTGGCGCTTGGCCAGCCGGCGGCCCACAAAGACCGTGTCGGGCTCGAGGTACCGCTCCCAATCGGATTCGCTGCCGGAGTTGCGGTGGCCGCTCTCGACCACCCGGTAGTCGCGGAAAGAGGATTCGGCCAGGAGATCCACGCCTAAGATCGGCAACACGATCCCTCTGGCCGAGCCCTCGGTCCTCCAGATCCCGGTGAGGTCCATTACCGGCGTGGCCAGGTGGACACCGGCCGCGTGGCTGAGGGGCTCGATGATGCGCTCGTCGAAGCCGCCCAGGGAGTCCGTGGCATTGAAGACTTGCACGGTCGTCCGGCCGGCCACGCCGAGCACGGCCTGCTCGAACGAGCGGACGATCTCGACGTTCGCCGTCGCGACCGCCACGTACACAGCGACCCCGAGGGCCACGCCGCCGACCGTGAGGGCCGTGCGCGGGAGCTCCCCGGCGACATGACGCCACACCAGGAGACGGAAGACGGTCACAGTTCCTTGAGGCGACCCACGACGGCGGTGGCGGACGGATAGCCTTTCTTTTTCAGCACGGCCTGTAGTTCGCCGGCGATCCGGTCGAAGACCTTGAGTCCTTCCTCCACGAGGGCCGTGCCGATCTGCACAGCCGAGGCCCCGGCCAGCAGATGCTCGAACGCGTCCGTGCCGGACACGACGCCTCCGACCCCGATGATCGGAATCCTCCCGTCGAACGCTTTCCAGAAGGCCCGCACGTTGGCCAGCGCCACCGGCTTGATCCCCGGCCCGCCCAGGCCGCCGAATCCACCCTTCGGCTTGATCACGACCGACTCACGGTCCGGATCGATCACGAGCGCGTTGCCGACGGAGTTGATCAGCGAGAGGAAGTCCACCGGCGCCCGCTTCAGGACCTCGGCCATCGCGGCGTGGTGGGCGGGATCGAAATACGGAGGCAGCTTGACGCCCAGGGGGCAATCCACGACAGCCCGCACGCGGCGGATCAGTCGCTCCGAGGCCTCGAAGTCATACCCGATCTGCGGCTTGCCGGCGATGTTCGGACAGGAGAGATTCACTTCGACGAGATCGGGCCCGGCGCGAGCGATCGTCCTGGCGATCTCCGGAAAGTCATCCTCGCAGAGGCCCGCCACGCTTGCGATCACCGGCTTCCTGAACGTCTTGAGCGCCGGGATCAACTCCGCATACGCCCGGTAGCCGAGGTTCGGCAACCCCATCGAGTTGATCGAGCCACCGGCAAAGGGATAGTACCGAGGCTCCGGGTTGCCCGTGCGGGCCTCCAGCGTCATGGACTTGGTGACGATGGCTCCGGTGCGGGACCGCCCCAGCGCCTCGAGCTCCTCGCGCGTGACGCACAAGGCGCCGGAAGCATTCATCAGACAGAGGGGAAAACGGACACCGGCGATGGTGCAGGAAAGGTCGACCGTGTCGTGGGCGAGGGTCACTGCAGGTTTTGCTGGTTAAAGCTGCACTTGACCACAAGTGTCGTGGCGCCTCGCCCTCCCACACACTTATCCTGGCTCTTGTGATAGTCCAGCTTCCCGTCCAAGTTCACGATAAATTCGAAGGAGAAGGCCGTCGTCATGAACATGTAGCGGCCCGGCCTGAGCTTGAGGGTCGCGACCTTATCGGTCGTCATGCGGTCTCGAACCGACTGGAGCGGCTCCGTCACTCCCGGCACGCTCCAGGCCCGAGGGGGCACGATCGCCGTGGCGTTGATCACGATCGGGTGCTCCTGCGCCAAGGGAATCCTGGGCTGATTCTGTTCTGCTAGCGTTACGCCAACCACTAGCATGACGCCAGTCGCAATCGTGACCGCGACGATCGCTGCCTTCATGCTCGCACGCCCTCCCCATCCACAGAGCCGTCCCGCATGAGCACGATCCGATCCGCCTCTTCCGCCACGCTCCGGCTGTGCGTAGCCAGGATCACGGTCTGCCCGCCCTGCCGCGCCAACGTCTTAATCAGGTGGATGATCTCCCGCCCCACTTTCGAATCTAGGTTGCCCGTCGGCTCATCCGCCAGCAGGAGGGCCGGCTGATGCACCAGCGCCCGCGCCACCGCGACGCGCTGCTGCTCTCCCCCGGATAGTTCCGATGGGCGATGCTCCCCCCGGTTCGCCAGGCCTACCGCCGCCAGACACTCCTCCACCCGTTTCTCGGGGTCGGCCTCGCCGCGCAGCAGGAGCGGGAGCGCGACGTTCTCGCGCGCGGTCAGCCCCGGCAGCAGGTTGAAGAACTGGAAGACGACCCCGATCCGTTCCCGCCTGAGCTGCGTCCAGTCGGCTTCGGCGAACCCGCGAGTGGAATGTCCGTCAATGACGACATCGCCTTGCGTGGGCCGGTCCAGGCCGCCGATCAGGTTGAGGAGGGTGCTCTTCCCGCTGCCGCTCGGTCCCATGATGGCCAGGAGCTCCCCCTTGGCCACCTCCAACGAAACCCCTTGCACTGCGCGGATGATCGAGGCGCCCCGTTGATAGACCTTGGAGACTCCTTCCAGCCTGACCACGCTCCCTCACAAGCTGCCCGCCCACCTATAACACAAAGGCGCGAGTCCCGACAATGTAGGGAACGTGAGGTGACGGCTTGCGCCGGGGCGGTGTCCAAGGAAGAGAACAGCCGCCATGCCGGATGTGCTGGACATGATCTTGCACTGGGTCTTTCCCACCGACTGCGCGGTCTGCAAGCGGCCAGCAGTGGACCGCCGGCTTCCCTTCTTCTGCCGGGACTGCTGGGAGACGATCCGACCCATCGATGGCCCGGTCTGCCCCCGGTGCGGACGCCCGTTCGACTCGCCGCTCGCGCTGACCTCCAGTCCGGGACACCTCTGCGGCCCCTGCCGGAAAAAACCTCCCGCGTTCGACCGCGCCCTCTCCCCGTACCGTTACGAGGGCGTCTTGGAGAAAGCGATCCACCTGTTCAAGTACCGGCGCCGGGACGCGCTGGCAACGCCCCTGGCCGACCTGATGCTCGTCTGGGTGGACAAGCTGCCATCCGTCTCCCTGATCATGCCCGTCCCGCTCCATCCCAGCCGCCTGCGCGGCCGCGAGTTTAATCAGGCGCTGTTGCTGGCGGATCGGCTCGCCGACCGGCTCGGCCTCCCGCTGTCGTTTGAGCAACTCGTGCGGGTCCGTGCGACCCGGCCCCAGACTGAACTGGACCGCAAGGAACGCGCCCGGAACGTGCGGCGCGCCTTTGCCGTGCCGAACGCGGCCGGCTTGGCCGGCCAGCGGGTACTCCTGGTGGACGACGTCCTGACGACTGGGGCGACCGTCAACGAGTGCGCCAAGGTGCTCCGCCGGGCGGAGGTCGAATCCGTCACGGTCCTGACCCTCGCCCGACGGGTTTAAAATTGCGTAGGGGCGCACCTGCGTGTGCGCCCGAATTGTGGATGGCCCCGTAGAACATGGGCGGACTCATAGGTCCGCCCCTACGTCGGATGCGACGGAATTATGGATTATGCCAGCAGTGGCAAGGAGTGGCAATGACTGGCATGTAAAAATACTTGACAATTTCAGCCCTGCCCTTTAGGATGGCGACCGTATCATCCGGAATGTTCGATGGCCAAGGCGGTACGGGATGAGGTGCTGACCACCGCCGAGACGTGCCGCTACCTGAAAGTGGCTCCTCGGACGCTCTATCGCTACATTCAGGAGAAGCGCGTGCCGGCCTTCAAGCTCGGCAAGGACTGGCGGTTCGTGAAGTCGGAGCTGGACATGTGGCTCCGGAGGAAAAGCCGGGAGTACTCTCGGAAAAAGCCCACCTGAGGAGGCGACTCATGTTCTCAGGGGAATACTTCTGCAAGCTGGACGAGAAGGGCCGCTTTCTTCTCCCCTCGGCCATCCGTGATCTTTTGTGCCCGGAAGGGCAAGCCGGGGAAAAGAGCGTCGTCTTCCTGAAGAGGACCGACCCGACGTCGCTCAAGGTGTACCCCCTGTCCGCGTGGACTAATCTATTGAAGCAGACCAGGGCCAAGCTCGATGAAGAGCAAAGCCGCCTCTTCATGCACTTCGTGGTCTCGGAGACCGCCACGTCGGAGATCGACAAGGCGGGCCGCATCCTCATTCCCGGCAAGCTGCGCAAGCACATCAACCTGGCCGACGATCAGGAGATCGTCCTGGTGGGCATGTATGAGCACTTCGAGATCTGGGAGCCCGCGGATTGGCGGCGCTACCTCGCCCAGACGGAAAACCGCCACGAGGACTCGATGAGCAAGATCATGGATCTGCTGTAGCCCGCCCCTGTGAAGCGCATCCGCACTTCACCCGCCCATCCCACCGTCTTCCGCCAGACGTCCTTCCGCACTCCGGGCGCGCACGACCCGAGAGGAAATGACCGCGCGGCCGTGCCGCACTCGATCCGGCAATTGTTGCTGGCCGGCGCGGTGAAACGAGCCCGACGCCATGCGCTGCAACCCGTCAACGGTCCCGCCTCCCCCTGGCCGGCGCGTCGCCCCGTCATAGACGATCCCGAGCACGGCCTGCGCCTGGTGTTGCCCCTCCCCCCCAGCATCAATCACCAGTACGCCACCGTGCAGGGACGGCGCGTGCTTTCCTCAGCCGGTCGCCGGTTCAAGGCGTTGGTCGGGCAGGAAGTCCTCTGCGCGCTGGCAGAACGAAAATCCGGTCCCCCGCTCGGTCAGATGCTGGATGGGCTCCCCTTGTCGCTCGACCTGCGGTTCTATTTCGAATCGGAACTCCGCCGGGACATTGACGGCGGGCTCAAGATCGCCCAGGATGCGGTCTGTGAAGCCCTTGGGCTCAACGACAACCGGATCGTCGAGGTGACCCTCCGCAAAAAGCGGGACGCCGCGGCGCCACGCCTGGAACTGTCGCTGCGCGCGCTCAGCTCTTCCGCAACGTTTTAGCGCTGATTCCGCTCAGCAGCGACCCTCGAAGCATTGTCCAGCCTCGACAGCCCTTCCCTCCCCTGGTCGAGAACCGGAAGGGCCTCATGCTATGCTACTGCTGGCTGATCACAGAGCATGGAGGTTGCTATGAGACTTTGGGGACAGCGACCGATCAT
>VBOD01000029.1 GCA_005877615.1 Nitrospirota bacterium
TGTTCGCGAAGTGGACGGTCGGGCTGATCCATGGCCGGATGAAGGCGGAGCAGAAGGACCGCGTCATGGCGGACTTCAAAGCCGGCCGCATCCAGGTGCTGGTGGCCACGACGGTCATCGAAGTGGGCATCGATGTGTCCAACGCCACGGTGATGCTGATCGAGCATGCCGACCGGTTCGGCCTGGCCCAGTTGCATCAACTCCGGGGACGGGTCGGACGCGGGACGCAGCAGTCGTATTGCTTCCTGATGGGGCCCCACCGCTTGGCGGAAGAGGCACGACGCCGCCTTGAGGCGTTGGTCAAGAGTCACGATGGCTTCGTGATCGCCGAGGAGGACCTGCGTATCCGCGGGCCTGGCGAGTTCTTTGGAACCCGGCAGTGGGGCCCGTCAGATCTGCGGGTGGCCAATCTCATCCGGGACGCCCAGATCCTGGATGAGGCCAGGGAGGAAGCGACGCGGTTGCTCCAGCGGGATCCCTATCTCGCACGACCGGAGCACGCGGAGCTCAAAGCGGCGTTGCTCCGCCGATGGCAAGCGAAACTTGATCTGGCTGCAGTATCCTGACAGGACCATGATCTCGCGATTCCGCCGACTCAAAAACGATTTCCGCACGGGATTGGCCAAGGTGCGTCAGGGCACCGCCAAGGCCGCGGACCGGTCTCTTGAGGAGATGGAGCTCCTGCGCCTGAAGTACCAGCTGTACAAAGTGGAGGACCAGATCAAGGAACACCTGCGGGCGGCCGGCGAACGGGCGTTCCAGTTGATCGAGCGGAAGGGCAGCGGGGTGCTGGAGGACAAGGAGATTCATGACCTGTTGGCCAAGGTGGACCAGCTCAAGCAGGAAGAGGCGCGCATCCGGTTCGAGATGGGCCAGATCAAGGAGCGAGAGTGAACGACTGATGCCGATCTACGCCGGCATCGATATCGGCACGTTGACGCTGCGGTTGCTGATTGCCCGGATTGGAGACGAGGGGCGGCTGCACGAACTCGCCTCGGAGCGCCGCATCGTCCGGTTGGGCGAAGGCCTCCAGCCGGGCCGCCGTCTGCAACCGGCCCCGATGGCGCGCGCGCTGGAGACGATCGCCGAGTGGATGCCAGTGATCAAGCGGGCCGGCGCGCGCGAGGTCGTGGCGGTGGCCACGAGCGCCGTGCGCGACGCCGTCAACCGCGATGAGTTTCTCGGGGAAATCAAGCGCCGGAGCGGGCTGGCTGTGGAGGTCGTCTCGGGCGAGGAAGAGGCCCGGCTGTCGCTCCTGGGCATCCAGTCCGGCCTGCCAGCCGGTGTGGACCGGTTTGTGGCGCTGGACATCGGAGGCGGGAGCACCGAATTCATCACCGTCGCGCCCGAGCAGGCTCCGGCGATGGTGTCGGTGGATGAAGGGGTCGTCCGCCTCACCGAGGAATGTCTGCGGTCCGATCCGGTGCGGCCGGATGAACTCGCCGCCGCGCGCGCCCGCATTGCCCGGCACCTGGACGTCGTGGAGGCGAAGCTCGGGCCGCTGGCCGGCTACCGCCTCGTCGGGATGGCCGGCACCATCACGACGCTGGCCGCGATGGACCAGCGCCTTGCGGTCTATGTCCCGCTCCGGATCCACAACTACCGGCTCTCCATGGAAGCCGTGCGGCGGATCCTGGCTGAACTGATCGCTCGCACGCACGCCCAACGGCGCGAGCTTGTCGGCTTGGAGTCTGGTCGTGAGGACCTCATACTGGCCGGCACGTTGATCCTGGCGGAGAGCATGGAGCGGTTCGGTTTTGCCGAATGCCTGGTCAGCGACTACGGCCTCCGCGAAGGCGTCCTCATCGATCGCTGGCAGAAGTCCAAGGGATGAGTCGCATCATTGCGGGAGCGGAGATTGGTGGCGCTTCGGGTTGGACATCGCGGGGCCGCCGGGCACGTCACGGGGAACACGCTAGCGTCCATCGCCAAAGCCCTCGCGCTGGGCGTCGACTTCGTCGAGATCGATGTCCGGGCGACGCGAGACGGCCACCCCGTCGTGTTCCATGATCGCCGGGTGGACGGCACGACTGACGGCTCCGGTGCGGTCATCGAGCTGACCCTCGAAGAGATGTCAAGGTTACGAACGGCCGACGGCCAGCCCATTCCGACGCTGGATGAAGCGCTCGCAGCCATCAACAACCGCGTCGGAGTCATGCTCGATATCAAGTCCCCCGGGATCGTCGAACGGGTCTGGACAAGCGTGACCGGAAACAAGTTTGTTCGGCCCGTCATTTACGCCTCGTTTCTCCATGCCGAGCTGCTCGCGGTCAAGCGCCTCGTCTCCGGAGCTCACACCATGGCCCTGCTGGATAGCGTGCCCGTGCACCTGACGGCTTTTGCGCGAGACGCCGAGGTCACCCACGTCGGACTGGGAATCGACTGCTTGACCGGCGAATTCGTCGGCGCATTGCATCGCGAAGGGCTGCGCGTCTTCGTCTATACGGTCAACGAGCCGTCGGACATCGCGTGGGTCCGATCGCTTGGCGTGGATGGCATCATTTCGGATTTTCCGGAACGGATCTGATGCGCGGACGAGAGGGACAGCCATGACCGACAAGCAACGCTGGCTGATCGTCGTGCTCTATGCCGCGGCGATGGCCTATGTCGAGTCCGCGGTGGTCCTGTACCTGCGGACCATGGTGGGCCACGTGGACCCGTATCAACCCGACCCGGTGATGTTATCGGAGAGCTTGGTCCGCGCGGAGATGGTCCGCGAAGCGGCCACATTGATCATGCTGCTCGCCGTGGGCTGGCTGGCTGGCCGGACGTGGCGCAGCCGTCTGGGCTACACGCTGGTCGCCTTCGGCGTCTGGGACATCCTGTACTACGTCTTCCTGGTCCCGTTGAGCGGCTGGCCGCGCTCGCTCTTGGACTGGGACATCCTGTTCCTGCTGCCGCTGCCGTGGTGGGGGCCGGTGCTGGCCCCGGTCAGCATCGCCGTGCTGATGGTCGTGGGCGGGACATTGGTCAGTCTGTTCGATCGCCCGGAGCGTGCGCTCTGGCCGGGCCCCTGGGCGTGGGGAGCGAGCCTCGTCGGCGTTGCACTGGCGGTGTACGTGTTCATGGCCGATACCATTCGGGCGGCCGGAGGCGGAGCCGAAGCGATCAGCCGCGTGCGGCCGACCCAGTTCAACTGGCCGGTGTTTGTGGTGGCCTTGCTGTTGCTGGCCGCCCCGATTGTGGACCTGTGCCGGCAACAGCGGGGCCGCCGTTTGACCCCGCAAGCTGATAGTGACAGACTGGACAACTCCCTGGGGCCCTGAAGGAGCGCGGATCCATGAGCATTCTCGTTGTGGATGACTCGCCGGAGACTCGAAGCGCGCTGCAGTTGATTCTGGAAGGCGCCGGGTATCGGCAGGTCCTGCTCGCGGAATCCGCACAGGAGGCGTTTCAGCGTCTCAGCCTGGCTCATGCGAGCGCTCCTGCCAACGATATCGAGGTGATCTTGATGGACATCATGATGCCCGATATGGACGGAGTGGAGGCGTGCCGCCGGATCAAGGGAGACAGACGCTATCGGGACCTGCCCATCCTCATGGTGACGGCGATGAAAGCGGGGGCATTCCTGGAGACGGCCTTCGCTGCCGGGGCTGTGGACTACGTCACCAAACCGATCAACCGGTTGGAGCTGCTGACACGGATAGGCTCGGCGTTGAAGCTCAAACGTGAAATGGACCAGCGCAAGGCCCGGGAAGAGATGTTGGAGCAGGCCTTGCAAGAGATTAAAGTCCTGCGGGGGATCCTGCCTATCTGTGCGCGATGCAAGAAGATTCGTGACGAGCAAGGTCAGTGGCACTCCGTGGAAAGCTACATCAAGGACCATACCGAGGCGGACTTCTCACACTTGATCTGCCCGGAATGCCTGGACAAGCAGTTTCCCAGGTAACGAACCGGCCGGACCCGCGACTAATGGGTAAGGAGGAACGCCCATGACGCGGAGAACCTTTCTGAAAACCGGCCTGACGCTGGGGCTCGGCATCACGGCGAAGGCCCTTGGTATAATGCCAGCACAGGCCAAGGAGTCGGGACGCATGTTTCAGGTGACGAAGACGGACGAAGAGTGGCGGCAGATCCTGACGCCGGAGCAGTTCCGGGTGCTGCGCCAGGAAGGAACAGAGCGGCCCTTTGCCAACAAATACGACGCGAACAAGGACCCGGGCACCTATCACTGCGCCGGATGCGACTTACCTCTGTTCTCCTCCGACTCCAAGTACGACAGTCGCACTGGCTGGCCGAGCTTCTGGAAACCGATCTCCGAAAAGGCCATCGGCACGAAGACGGATTGGAAGTTGCTCCATCCACGGACCGAAGTCCATTGCGCGCGATGCGGCGGGCACCTGGGACACGTTTTTGACGACGGGCCGCCGCCCACAGGCTTGCGCTACTGCATGAATTCCGCCGCGCTGAATTTTGTGCCGGCTTCGGCTCGCTAACGGACTCAACCCTGCTGAGAGGAATTGGCGCGCGTTTGGCGAAAAGGGGAGGGCGACGACGATGACGTCCATCAGCCGGTTTCGAAGATGTGTTCACCCTCACGCCTTTGTGGTCTCGCTCGCCCTGGTGCAGGCTCTCGGATTCGCGCAAGTCGTGGCCGCGGCAGAGGAGTTGCCCCGTGAAGCGGCGTTGCCGCTCGCGCTGGCGAATAAGGCCGCGGCTGCCGCGCAGGAGAAATGCAAGCAGGACGGCTATCGCGTGAGCGTGGCGGTGGTGGATCGGGCCGGCGTGCTCAAGGTACTGATGAGGGGGGACGGGGCGGGCCCCCACACGACAAACAGCAGCAGCAAGAAGGCCTATACCGCCGCCAGCCTGCGTCGGCCGACCAGTGAGATGGCTGAATTGGTCGCCAAGACGCCCGCTCTCCAGGGGCTGAGGGATATCGACGACAAAGTCCTCATCCTGGGCGGTGGCCTGCCGATCGAGATCGGAGGCGAGGTCGTCGGCGCGATCGGGGTCGGTGGCGCCCCCGGTGGTCATCTGGACGATGCCTGCGCCCAGGCCGGGCTGGACAGCATCGGCGCGGTTCCCAAGGTGCCCCCACCTGCAGGAAAATAACGAGTCAGCGTAGAAAGATAATCCCCAGCGCAATCAGCGCCAGCACAAGCGCGAAGAGCGCGGTCCACGTGGTCCACGCCAGAGCCCTCTCCAGTGTCACAATTTGATTGGTCAGCTGCTCGATAAGTTGCAGTTGCGCGGCGATACGCTGTTCCAACTCTTGTAGGCGCAGGGCTGTGTCAGCGACCTGCGTCTTCTCCCGCTGCTGTTCTTTCTTCAGAGCCTTGACGGTGGCAATGATTTCCGGGACCGTCGGTGCGACGAATCTGAGCAGGGCACCAATGAACTTCCAAGGCACAGGCATGGCAGACTCGCCTAAACCGCGGTCATACCTTCGCGAGCTTCTTTGCCAATTCCCGTTCGTCGGCTTTGGTTTTCACTTCGCCGTTTAAGCGCGCCTCGAGCAGGCGATCCAGGATCTTCTTGTAGATTGGGCCCGGCTTAAGGCCCATGGCTTTCAAGTCGACTCCATTGAGCGATGGCCTCACCTGTTGTTGGGTGGTCACGTGGGCCGAGACCAGACGCACGATATCCTTGGATCTGGCCTTGGCGACGAGCAGGACGAGACCTTCGTCCGGCAGGTCGGCCAGGGCTCGGTACGTTTCTGAAGGTCTTGGCGACCGGTGCCGGACCAGGAAGCGCAGAGCCGGCTCCAGGTGCTTCTTGACGAGCTGCACCTTCCGTGTTTCTTTTCCCGGCATCGCCAACCGCTTCACCACCGCGCCGGTGGCTGACGCGCTCAGCTCGTCCATGAGGCCGATGAAGTAGACCAGCGCGCGATCGAGCGAGCGTCTCGGGTACTGCTTCGTCCACCAGGCGAGGGATTTCCCAAGATCCGACAGGAGACCTGCGAGACGAGCGGTCCAGGCCAAGCCGGTATGGAGAAAGCGCAAGAGGTCGAACTCGGCCATACGCCGGATCGTTCGAATGGGGGCCTGCTCCGAGAGCAAGCGCATGACCTCATTCCGCAAGCGTGGGCCGGAGAGCCGGTGGACGAGATCGGACGCAGCTGCTTCCTTGAGCAGGGTCAACGTGTGTTTCTCGATGCGGAAGCCGAACCGCTGCTCAAAGCGGATGGCTCGAAACACACGGGTCGGGTCGTCCACGAAGCTGCGGGCGTGGAGGACGCGGATGACCTTGTGTTCGAGATCGCGCAGGCCGCCATAGAGATCCACGAGCTCGCCGAAGCGGTTCACGTTCAAGCGGATGGCCAGCGCGTTGATGGTGAAGTCCCGGCGGTAGAGGTCGTCCTTGATCGAACTCGGTTTGACCGTGGGCAGGGCGGTCGGGTGGGCGTAGGATTCGCACCGGGTGGTGGCCACGTCCAGCTTGAAACCATCCGGGAAGACGACGAGGGCCGTGGCGAATTTCTCGAAGATCTTCAGGCCGGCTCCGTAACGGTCGGCCAGGCGCCGCGCGAAAGTCATCCCGTCGCCCTCCACGGCGATGTCCACGTCCAAGTTCGTATGCCCCAGCAGGAGGTCACGGACCAGGCCGCCGACCAGATAAGCCGGCGCATCCATGGCGTCGGCCAGCGCGCCTATCTCTCGGAGCCGATTGAAGATTTTCGACGGCAGACGACGGCTCACCAAAGTGCGTAGGTTGCGATGGTCTTGAGAGGCGACCGGCTTCATTGTCACCGGATTGTAACAGGACAGGGAACAAGGTGCGAAGAATGACGATGATTCGGTTGACAACCGCGCAATTGGGGTCTAGATAATGGGGCGGCTGCCATCATCCTTTTATAGACTCTTCTGAAAGGAGGTCATCTATGGCACTGCGATTGGGAGACGAAGCGCCGAACTTCACGGCTGAAACGACCGAAGGCAAGATCACTTTCCATGAATGGTTGGGCAGTGGCTGGGGCATCCTGTTCTCGCATCCCAAGGATTTCACGCCGGTCTGCACAACTGAGCTGGGGTACATGGCGCGGGTCAAAGGCGAATTCGAGAAACGCGGCGTCAAAGTGATCGCCATCAGCGTGGACCCGCTGGAGTCGCACAAGGGGTGGACCAAAGACATCAATGAAACTCAACACTGCACCGTGAATTTTCCGATGATCGCTGATCCTGAAAAAAAGGTCGCCATGCTATACGACATGATCCACCCCAACGCCGCGGACAATATGACGGTCCGATCGGTGTTCGTCATCGGCCCGGACAAGAAGATCAAGCTCATGATCACGTACCCGGCCTCCTGCGGCCGAAACTTCGATGAACTGCTGCGGGTGGTAGATTCCTTGCAGCTCACGGCCAAGTACAAGGTCGCGACGCCGGTCAACTGGAAGGACGGACAGGACTGCCTCGTCGTCCCGGCGGTGAGCGACGACGACGCCAACAAGCTCTTCCCCAAGGGCTTCAAGGCGGTCAAACCCTACCTGCGCTACACGCCACAACCGAACAAGTAACCCGCTGCTTCAAGGGGACGGAGTCGGCTCCGTCCCCTTTTTCATTTTGCGATAAAGAATCGGCAGAAGCGCCAGCAGGCCCAGCAGGGTGAACGCCAGAAGCACCTGGGGTGAGGCGATCTCCCTCAGTGAATTGATCATTCCGAGTTGCCGGCCTGCGTAGGCATACACGAAGCTGCCCGGCAGGGTGCCGATCGCGGTTGCGGCGATGTAAGTCCCGACGTTGATCCGGGTGAGTCCGGAGACGAGGTTCACCAGAAAGAACGGAAAGGCCGGGATCAGCCGCAACGTCATCAGATAGCTGAAGGCATTCCGCGCGAAACCCTGCTGGATCGATTCCAGCCGGTCCCCGAACTTCCGCTCCACCCAATCCTGTAACAGGTAGCGTGCCGCCAGGAACGCCAGTGTCGCTCCTGCTGTCGCCGCCACGTTGACATACAGCGTGCCGACCACGCTCCCGAACAGGAAGCCGCCGACGAGGGTCAGCGCCGCGGCGCCTGGGAGCGAGAGGGCCGTCTGGAGGCAATAGACCCCGATGAACAGGAGAACTGCGGTCGCGTAGTGGCCCTCGACGTATGCGAGCAGACGGTCACGGTTGCCTTTGAGGTTCTGCAGGCTCAGATATTGCGCCAGGTCGAAGTAGAAGAAGGCCCCGATCGCGATCGCGAAGACCGCGGCGAGGATGATCTTCCCGGTCGGCGAGGACGCGGGTTGGGCATCTGCCGGTGTGAGCGCTTGTGGATCGGGCATCGGTGTCGGATTATACCGCCACCTCTTCTCTTGTCCCAAGGAAATCCTTAAGGTAGGCTTGCCGTGGTCAGAGGAGGCACGCGTGAGCGAAGCGCAGTGGATCGACCGCTACCTGACCGGGCTGCTCTCGGAGCGGGGGCTCTCCGCGAACACGGTCGAGGGGTATCGGCGCGATCTCGCCAAGCTGCAGGCCTTCCTCCGGATGCAGGGGCGCGAGACCCCTGCAGCGCTGTCCCGCGCGGATGTTCCGCGCCTGCTGGAGTTCTTGTGGGGTCAGGGCCTGGCCTCTCCCTCGGTCGCGCGGTGCCTGGCCGCGTGCCGTGGGCTCTACCGATTTCTCCTCCGCGAGGGCCATCTCCGCCAGGATCCTTTCCTGGACGTCACCGTGCCCAAAGGGTCGCGCCGGCTTCCCAAGGCACTGAGCGTCGTCGAGGTCCAGCGCTTGCTGGATGCCCCCGGCCGGAACGATGCCAGAAGGGGCCGCCACCCGGAAGCCCTGCGCGATGACGCCATGCTCGAAGTCCTCTACGCGACCGGGCTCCGCGTCTCCGAACTCGTCAAACTGGATCTCGTGGCAGTCAATCTGTCGGCCGGCTTTCTCCGCGCCACTGGCAAGGGGGCCAAGCAGCGCGTGGTCCCCCTCGGCGCGGTGGCGATCCGCAAGCTGCGCCGCTATCTGGCCTCAGGTCGCCCCCCTCTGCTCAAGAGCCGCACCTCCAACCGTCTCTTCGTGACACGTTCCGGGCGTGGCCTGACGCGGCAGGGGTTCTGGAAAATCCTGCGGCGCTACGCCCGGGACGCGCGCATCCAGCGCCCGATCTCGCCGCACATGTTGCGGCACTCATTCGCCACGCATCTCCTGGAGCGGGGGGCCGATCTGCGAGTGGTGCAGAGCCTGCTGGGGCATGCCAACGTCACGACGACCCAGATCTACACGCACGTGGAACGGAAGCGTTTAAAACTCCTTCATAAGCGTTACCATCCACGCGGGTAACGCGTGCACGAGCGCGTCATCTCAAGTGATGAAACGGCTGCGTGTTTTGTTGACAGGACGCAGGGGACTTGCTAGTATGCGATGCGGTTTCCGAGTGATGTGGACTCATTATTGCATCTGTTTGGGCGGATAGCTCAGTTGGTCAGAGCGCTGCCCTTACAAGGCAGAGGTCACAGGTTCGACCCCTGTTCCGCCTACCACGTTTTGCAACGACTTTATTTTCTGGGGCCGTCGTTCAGCCTGGTTTAGGACGCCAGATTGTCAATCTGGAAGTCGCGGGTTCAAATCCCGTCGGCCCCGCCATTTTCTGTGGTTCGCCGCTGGATGGCGTAGAGGGGCGACACATCCGAGAAGGTAAGGGGGTGCGCGCGTAATGTTGTTCCGTTCGGGTCTACTTGAGTTCTTCTCCTCCCTGGGACTGGTCTCCAAATTCGTCCTCCTGGTCCTGGTGGTCTTCTCCATCGGGTCCTGGACCGTCATCCTCTACAAGTGGCGCTTCTTTCGCCGCCAGGAGGCCGCGGACCTGCGCTTCCTGAAGACCTACCGTCGTTATGAGCACCCGCTCGACGCCTCCCGCGAGCTGCACCTCCACCGGGACAGCTCGGTGGCCGCGGTCTTCTCTGACGTCGCCCGGTGCTATCGACTCGGTGGGAACGGGAATCCGCGCGCCCGGCTGGCGATGGAAGGGGTGGGCGACGGCGAAGCAGGACTGCCAACCCAGCGGTACGTGGAGCAAGTCCTGGCGCACGCGATGCAGGAACAAATCACGCGGACGGAAGCGGAGCTGCCGTTTCTCGCCACGACCGGGAACGTCACCCCGTTCATCGGGCTGTTGGGGACCGTGCTCGGCATCATCGACGCCTTCCGGGAGATCGGTGTGCAGGGGACGGCCAGCATCGCGGCGGTCGCGCCGGGCGTGGCCGAGGCTCTGGTGGCGACGGCCGCCGGGCTGTTCACGGCCATTCCGGCGGTCATCGCGTACAATTATTATCTGGCGCGGGTCCGTCGGTTGGCGTTCCAGATGGACCGCTTCGCGATCGACCTGACCAACGCGCTGGAAACGCGGGGCATTCGAGAAGACGCGAGGCGACCATGATCGAGGCTCGCCGTCGGCGGTTCATGGCCGAGATCAACGTGATCCCGTTGGTGGACGTGGTGCTGGTGCTGCTCGTGATCTTCATGGTGACGGCCCCGATGCTCTACCGTGGCATGGACATCACGCTGCCCAGGTCGGCGACCAATACCATCAAGCCGGAGCAGCGCGTGGTGCTCACGGTCGAGCGGGATCGCCGCGTCTTTATCGACAAGGATCCGGTCCCGCTGGGCTTGCTCCAGCCGAGGCTGGAGGCGCTGCATCACAAGAATCCCCGGGTCGCGGTGTTTCTCCGAGCCGATCAGGCAGTTCCCTATGGGACGGTGGTGCAGGTCATGGACAGCGTCAAGAAGGCGGGCATTGCAAAGCTCGGCATGGTGACCGACCCGCTGAGTCCTCATGAGGAACGGGTCCGATAAGGCGCGCGGCTGAGAGAGTCCCATGACGGCCGGCATCCCCCATGACATGCGGCGCATCGCCTTGGTCTCCATGGTGGCCCATGTGGTCATCTTGGTGGCGCTGACGACGGTCCCGTTGACGAAGATCCGTTCGAGGGGAGCCTCGGCCATCGAGGTGCTGCTGGTGTCACAACCGTCGGCGCCGGTTCAGGTCGAGCAGGCCCCTGTCCCCCAGCCGAAGCCTACTCCTCCGTCGCCGCCCGCTCCGTCGAAGACGGCCCCGACCCCGCCGACAGTTGCGAAAGCAACCCAGGCGCCCCACGTGGCGTCGTTGCAGAAGCGGCTTCATGAGATCACCGTGCCTAAGGAGGTGGCCCCGGCTCTTCCCATGCCTAAGAGTAGGCCCAAACCTGTCACCCCGGCTCCGGCCGAACCGTTGTCACCGAAGCCCCAGTCTTCACGGGATCTTGCCGAGGCTTTCAAAAAAGCCGAGGACGCCCTGGCCAAGCCGCCTGTCACGAAGCCGCTTCCTGCGGCTCCGGCCCCGGCGCCCCCGTCGCGGACGAGCGAGGAGATCAAGAAACTGCTTAATGCGTTGCCCCCGCTGACGCCTGCGGTGCCGAGCGACGCCACGCCGGCCACGAAGGAGCCGGCCCCGGCGGTCGCGCGCGCCCCTCAGGGGGTAGCCACCGTGGCCCGCCCTGCCGCCGTGGAGCGTTGCCCTCCCAAGGCGCGGGCGTATTGCCCGCTTCTTGAAGCGGCGATCAACCGGGTCTGGAACGCGGATACCAACCCAGCCGTTCGGCAGGTGCTCGAGAACGCCGGCGATTCGACTGCCGCGATGAGGATCGTCATCCAACCGAACGGTGAGATCGGGGGCATTGTCCTCTACAAGTCGTCCGGGAACGACGCGTACGACCGTGCGGTCGAGAGCGTGTTGCGGGAGCTCCAGCGTGTGCCCCCACTTCCGGACGAGATGAAGGGGGAGCCGTTTGTGGCGGTCACCAGCTTCACGTACACCAAGCAGTAGGACTGTGTGGACCCTCGTGGTACACCTTTGTCAACGTTCCACGGTGCGCCGACCAGTCAGCCTGCTGGCGTTGTTGCTGGCGGGCTCGGCCGTGTTTGCAGTGACGACGGGAGCCGTCGAGGTGTTCATCGACGCCACCCGCGGGGCGATCCAGAAAATCCCGATTGCGGTCTACAGTTTTAAGAGCGCGATTTCTGTGCCGGGGCAGTTTCCGGCGGACGTCCTGAAAGCCGATCTTCGCCGGTCCCTCCTCTTCGACGTCGCCGACCTGGAGCGTTTCGGCATCAGGGCGGAGGTGAACTCCCAGCCTGGGCCCGAGGCCCTTCAAAAGGCCGGCGAAGCGGGGCTGGCAGTGCAGGTCTGGGGCGCCCTGCTGCCGCGGGGGAGCGAGATCGTCATGGAGGGGACCCTCTTCGAGTCCTCGCGCGGCGAAGTCGGGCGCAAACGTTACGTCGGATCCACTGATGTGGTTCGGTACATGGTCCATCGGTTGGCCGACGAGATCGTCTTTCACTACACCGGGGAACAGGGGATTGCCCGCAGCCAGATCGCCTTCGTGTCGGAGAGAGACGGCGCCAAGGAGATCTTTGTGATGGATTATGACGGGTATAACCGAAGGCGGTTGACCTTCGATGCGTCTTTGAACCTGGCGCCCGCGTGGTCGCCGGACAGGCGGCGCCTGGCGTTCGTATCGTATCGTAAGGGGAATGATCCGCGGATTGAAGAGTTGGATCTGATCACCGGCGCCAGGCGGCCGCTCGTCGCGTTTCCGGGTTTGAACATCACCCCGGAGTGGTCGCCCAGCGGGGAGGAGTTGGCGTTCGCAACCAGCAAAGACGGCAATTCGGAGATCTACAAGGTGGACAAATACGGCAAGCGGTTCGAACGGCTGACCGACCATGGCGCCGCGGACCTCGCGCCGACATGGTCGCCGACCGGCCGCGAACTCGCCTTCACTTCAGACCGGGGCGGCACGCCGCAGATCTATCTCATGAGCGCGGACGGCACGAACGTCCGACCCTTGACCTATCGGGACCAACAGGGGAGCTATAATACGGCGGCCGCATGGTCCCCCAAAGGGGATTGGATCGCGTATGTGTGCCGCGACGAGCGGAGAATCCTCAAGCTCTGCCTGATCAGCCCCGATGGCCAACAGTGGCGGCAGTTGACGACCGGCAGCAGCAACGACGAGTCGCCCGCGTGGTCGGCGGACGGGCGGCACGTCGCGTTCAGTTCCACTCGCAATGGGAGGCGGGATATCTATATGATAAACACCGATGGCACCGGCCTGGAACGGTTGACGACCGGTGGAACGTCCAACGAAGATCCTGCGTGGTCGGCGCCGTGAGCTATCCGTGTCCCACGGGTGCCGGCATTGACGTCAGCGCGGGATTTGGTAAGATCAGTGCCGGCGGACAAATGGAGAACAGGCGAATGAGAAGTCTGACGGGACAGACAAGACACATGAGGGCGGCGGCGATGTTCGCGTTGGTTGGGATACTGGCCCTGGGCGGCTGCGCCAAGAAGAACATGATGTCGTCGACGGAAAGCGGGGGCAAGGCTCAGGCAGGGGCCGCCGCGACGACGGAGGGGGGACCGAGCGGGTCCGGCGGGTCAATGGGCGAGAGCGGCAGTGCGCCGTTGCAGGGTTTCTCCAAGAGTCCGTCCGAGGAGGCGGTGAAATCTCCGACACCACCGATGGTGGCCAAGGCCGATACCGCGGAGATTGCGGCACGCCAAGCGCGCGAAGCGGCGAAGCGACAGCTCACGGACATCTATTTTGCGTACGATAAGTGGGCCCTCTCCAACGAGGGAATGAAAAACCTGGCCCAGAACGCCGACCTTCTCAGACAGAATCCGACGGTCAAGATCCTCATCGAGGGCCACTGTGACGAACGAGGCAGTCGGGAATACAACATGGTCTTGGGCGAGAAACGGGCCCAGGAGACCCGGCGGTACCTCGAGTCGCTGGGCGTGAAGAACACGGTCACCGTAACCAGTTATGGGAAAGAACGTCCCATGTGCACCGAAACCGACGAGTCCTGCTATTGGAAGAATCGTCGGGCGCACCTAGTATTGGAGGGTGAGAGATGAGAAGCATAACAGCCTGGTCGGGTTGCAGCGCGCTGGTATTGGGGCTGATCTTCGCTCTGTCCGCCTGTTCGACGAAGGAGACAAGCAGCAGAACGACCGAGCAGACGATTGACCAAACCGAGAAGGGCACCGCGCCCCCCTTGCAGGGGTTTTCGAAAACTCCCTCGGAGGAGGCGGTGAAGCCGCCCCCACCCACCGTGACGGCCAAGGCCGATCAAGCCGAGATCGCGATGCGCCAGGCGCGAGAAGCATTGAAGCGGGCACTCGGGAATGTCTACTTTGAGTTCGATCGCTGGGCTCTGTCCACCGAGGGGAAGAAGAATCTGGCCGAGAGCGCGGCGGCGCTGAAGCAGAACCCCGCGGTGAAGATCCTCATCGAGGGCCACTGCGACGAGCGGGGCACCACGGAATACAATCTTGTGCTGGGCGAGAAGCGGGCGCAAGAAACTCGACGCTACTTGCTGAGCTTGGGAATCTCGAATTCGGTGGGCGTCACGAGTTACGGCAAGGAGCGGCCGGTGTGCACCGAGCACGACGAGTCCTGTTACTGGAAGAACCGCCGGGCGCACCTTGCGGTTGAAGAGGGGAAAGGGAAATGACGAATCACAGCGCACGGGTTCTGGTCGGTCTCCTGGCGTCGAGCTTGGGGGGGCTCTTAGTCGCCTGCGCGACGCAGGCGGATCTCCGCACGACGTCCCGGGACCTCACGAGTAAGAATGAAGAGCTCCGCAGCGAGCTGAAGGAGGCCCGTCAACGTAGTGCCGAGGTGGAGACCAGCCTCCGCGAAATCAAAGGGCAGGACCTCTCTCAGATGCTCGGGCAATTGGAGACCCAACGCCGGGACGTCGAAATGCTCCACAGCGCGCTGGACGACCAAAAGGCCCAGGTCTATTCCCTCGAGAAGAAGCTTCAGGATCGCCTGGGCGGCTCTGAGAAGCGCGCTGAAGCGACCGACAGGAGTGTGGCCCAGGTGACCGAGAAGGTCCGGGAGATCGGGACCAAGCTGTCGACCCAGATGGATCAGCAGGCGGGAGCCTTGGGCAAGCTGGAGGAGGCGATTAAACACTCGGACCTCCAGATGCGAGCGCTCTCGGCGGAGGTCAATCGGTTTCAGGGTGTGCTCGCAGAATTTGATAAAGTTCTCCGCGCATTGAATGACAAGGCGATCGACGTCGACCGACGGGTCACCGAGTTGACCGGCCGGATAGAGGTGAAAGTTGGGACCCTGGCAACCCAGCAGGGAGACCAGGCGGTCAAGCTGGATGCGCTGGAGAAGACCGTCGACGCCGCGGTGGCCACTGTCAACGAGAACTCGCGCGGGCTCGGCGAGTTGAAGCGGGTCATGGAGGATTCGTTGGGCAAACAGGCCGTGGGGGGCGAAGTCCCAGAGGCGACCGGACCGGCCGGCCCCGGGTCGGCAGCGAAGGACCCGTCCAACGGCGCCTCGCGGACGGCGCCGGCGTCCACGCTGAGCGACAAAGAAGCCTACGATCGGGCCCAGCAGCACTTTGGGCAAGGGCACTACGACGTGGCGCTCACGTCGTTCCGGGTGTTCCTGGTCCAGTATCCGGACTCGCCGCTGGTTCCCAACGCCCACTTCTGGATGGGGGAGTGCTACGTCCGGGCGCGCGACTACGAGCGCGGCCTCGAGCAATACGAGCACGTCGTCAGGAAATATCCCAAGAGCACAAAGGCAGCGCCGGCGCTCTATCGCAAGGCCATGACCTTCCTCGAGCTCAACAACAAGGAGGCCGCCAAGTCGGCCCTCCGGCAACTGATCGCGGACTACCCCAAGTCCGAGGACTCCCAACGGGCAAAAGCCAAGCTGGCCTCCCTTAGATGAGACGTGCCATCCTCCTGTCCCTCAGTCTGATCGTGGGCGGGTGCGTGCCGACGGCGGATTTCGTGGAGCTGCGCGACCAGGTCCGCCAGATCCAAGACGAGAAACGGAAGCTCAAGGAGACCGAGGCGGAGCTGCGCAAGCGCCTGGAGGACGCGGACCGCCTCCAGAAGCCGGGCGACATCGCGAAGCAGTTGGACGTGTTGGAGGCCAAGATCGAGAGCCTGCGGATCAGGCAGCAGGGCTTCGACCAGAAGCTGGGCGAGTTGCTCCGGCGCATGGATGAGTCCGCTCGCCAGGAGGAGAAGGAGCCTGCCCCGCCTCAGGCCAAGGCTCCGACGCCGAGCGCCAAGCCCGACGATACTGCCAAGCCCAGGGCGGGCGGGCTCGACGCCCCCACCGCCGCGCTCACGCCCACGGCCGCTTACAATCAGGCATACAACGACTACCTGAAGGGCAACTATGACCTGGCGGTCGCAGGTTTTGAGGAGTTCCTCAAGAGATTTCCCGAGACCAGCCTGACGGCCCACGCGCAGTACTGGATCGGCGAGGCTTACTTCAACAAGAGGAGTTATTCCAGAGCGATCGAAGCGTATGAGCGCGTGATCGCCAACTATCCCAAGAGCGACAAGGTTCCTGCCGCGTTGGCGAAGGCGGGCGTCGCCTATGCCGAAATGGGCAACGCCATTAAGGCGCGCGTCCTGCTCAAGCGCGTGGTGGATGAGTTCCCGCAGTCAGCCGAGGCAACTCTGGCCAGGCGACGGCTCGCCGAGCTCCGATGACACCCCCAATCGCGGTCCTCCCGGGCGACGTCATCAACAAGATCGCCGCCGGCGAAGTCGTCGAGCGGCCCGCCTCCGTCGTGAAGGAACTGGTGGAGAACGCCATCGACGCCGGGGCCACCCGCGTGTCGGTGGATGTCGAGCAGGTCGGGCGGCGTTCCATCAGGGTGACGGACGACGGGCAAGGCATTGCGTCGGAGGAGGCCGCGCTCGCGTTCCAGCGTCATGCAACCAGTAAGATCCGTACCGAGGCCGACCTCTCGACCATCCAATCCATGGGCTTTCGCGGCGAAGCCCTTCCCAGCATCGCGGCGGTGTCCAAGGTGCGGCTCGTCACCGTCGCGGCCGGCTCCTCGATGGGCACGGAGGTCCGGCTCGAGGGCGGTGCGTTGCTCGCCCAGCGGGAGACGGCGGCGGCTCCCGGCACCACGGTCGAAGTGATGGACCTGTTCTACAACACCCCTGCCCGCAAGAAGTTTCTCAAGAGCCCCGCCACGGAGTTCGGGCATGTCTGCCAGGCGGTGCAGCGACAGGCGCTCGCGTTTCCAAAGATCCACTTCCGGTTGACGCACAACGGCCATGTGGTGGCGGACTATCCCGCGGTCCCTACCTTGCGGGATCGTGTGCAGCAGGTGTACGGCGCGCAACTGGTGGACACCTGCGTAGATCTGCAGGAGGAGGCCGGGCGGTTGCGCCTGGAGGGGCTCTGCACGCGCCCGCTGGAGACGGCACACACGAAGACGCCCCAGGATTTGTTCGTGAACCGCCGCTGGGTGAAGAACGCCGCGATCGTGCACGCCCTCTACGAAGGCTACGGGACGTACCTGGCCAGAGGGCACCAGCCCCGGTTCGTCCTGTCGCTTTGGGTGGATCCGCGGCAGGTGGACGTGAACGTCCACCCGACGAAGCGCGAAGTGCGCTTTTCGGATCAGGAACAGGTGCATGAGTGGGTCCGCTCACGGATCCAGGCTTCGGTGAAACCCGCATCCGTCGCCTCCCGGACGACTGTGGTGTCGGCGTGGTCACCGTCGCAGATAAGCGACCGTCCCGTTGCAACGGACGGCTCCCGCGATGTGCCCGGGTATGCCAACCCGGCACCGGATGTGCTGGCCGGACGGCAACCCCGCCCGGCGGGGGTGGCGGAGCTGGGGCAGGCGTATCTGCCGACGGTGGAGCAGGAAGAGGTCCGGCCGCTGGGGCAGGTCGCCAACCGGTACCTGGTCGCCCAGGTCGGCGATGAGTTGCAGATCGTGGATCAGCACACCGCGCACGAGCGGGTGCTGTTCGAGCGCCTGCTGCGGCAGTTCGACGCTGGCCAGATCACCTCCCAACAGGCGCTCCTGCCGCAGGTCGTGGAGCTGTCCGCCGCCGAAGCCGTCGCGGTCCGCGCGCATCTTGAGGACCTGGGCCGCCTCGGGTTCGAGGTCGAGGAGTTCGGTCAAGGCAGCTTCGTCGTGCGGGCCATGCCGGCGCTCTTCGGCCAAGGCGATCCGCAGGCCTTGCTGCGCGCGCTGGTGGAAGATTGGGATGCGTGTCCCTCGACGCCTTCGATGCAGGAGCGCTACAATACCGTCCTCGCGTCCGTGGCCTGCCACAGCGCGGTGCGGGCGGGACGGGCGCTGGAAGTCCCGGAGATGCGGCGGCTGCTGGAGGACTGGCGTGAGGCGGGGTTGCCCAGCACGTGTCCGCACGGGCGCCGCATCGCCATGCGCTTGACGATCGAGGAGCTCGACCGCATCTTCGGACGATTGGGATGGACATGATGGTTCGCGACACGCTGCCAGTGGTGTTTCTCGTCGGGCCGACGGCCATCGGGAAGAGTCGGGTGGCAATCTCTGTCGCGAAGGCGCTCGGCACCGAAATTCTCACGGCCGATTCCACGCAGGTGTACCGCGGCATGGACATCGGCACGGACAAGCCGACGCCGGCGGAGCGGGAGAGAGTGCCCCATCGTCTCATCGACCTCGTCGAGCCGGACGAGCCCTTCAACGTCGGCCTGTACCGCCGGCTGGCGTTGCAGGAGATCGCCCGACTGCATGCGGAAGGGCGCATGCCGCTCGTCGTGGGCGGGACGGGTCTGTACGTTCGCGCTCTGGCTTACGGCCTGTGGGAGGGACCTCCGGCCGACTGGGGTCTGCGGCGGCAACTGCTCGAAGAAGAAGAGGCCCACGGCTCTGGCCACCTGTGGCGCCGGTTGGCGCAGGCGGACCCCGCGCTGGCCGCCACCCTCCATGCCCGCGACCGGAACAAGATCGTGCGGGCCTTGGAGGTGGCGATCCGGACCGGCGTGCCGCTCTCCGAATGGCACGACCGCCACCAGTTCCGGGAGCGCCCGTTCCCGTCTGTCATGATCGGGCTCACGATGGACCGCTCGGCGCTGTACCGACGGATCGACGCCCGCGTGCTCCGCGAGATCGACGACGGGCTGGTCGAAGAG
>VBOD01000064.1 GCA_005877615.1 Nitrospirota bacterium
CGAGGGCTGGGGCCCTGTTCGATCCCGATCGCCCCGACGACATCGCGCGCGCGATCAATGCGCTGACGTGCGATGCTGGACGACTCCAAGCGCTCAAAGCCAGGGCGCGCGCCGCAGGCGCACGCTTCACGTGGGAAGCGCAAGGGGAACCCCAACTCCTGGCGTGCTATCGGGAACTCGTCGGCGTCCCTTCGAAAGGACGAGGAGGTCTCCGCTGATGTGCGCCATTGCCGGACTCTACGATGTCGCAGGTCAGGCCGTGGAGCCGTCGGTGCTGGAGCGCATGGTGTGCCTCCAGGCGCATCGCGGGCCAGACGGGGAGGGCTACGTGCTGCTGGACGCGCAGGGACGGGAGCAGCCGGTCGCGCTGAAGGGACGGCTGACGGACGCCCTCGGAGCTAGCCCGCGCCGTTACACGATCGCCTTGGGCCACCGTCGGCTGGCGATCGTGGACCTCTCGCCCCTCGGCCACCAGCCGATGGCGACAGAAGACGGCCGCTGCTGGGTTACCTACAACGGGGAAATCTACAACTACGTCGAGCTCCGCGAGGAGCTGCGCGGGAAGGGACACCGGTTTCGCTCGGCGTCCGACACCGAGGTCCTGCTCGCGGCCTACCGGGAATGGGGCGAAGCCTGCGTCACGCGTTTCAACGGGATGTTCGCATTCGCCATCTGGGACGGGGACCGCCGCCGGCTTTTTTGCGCCAGAGACCGCCTGGGCGTGAAGCCGTTCTACTATGCCTGGGACGGCGTGCGATTCGCCTTCGCGTCCGAAATCAAGGGCCTGCTCCCGGTCATAGGGCGGCCCTCGCCGAACCAGCGCGCCGTCTTCGATTACCTCGAAGGGGCCTGCCTGGATCATTCCGAGGACACCTTCTTCGAAGGAATCCGGCAGCTCCCGCCCGCGCATACCTTGACGGTGGAGACGCAGATCACGGTGCGGCGGTATTGGGATTTTCCGACTCCGGGTTCGAGCGCTCTCTCGATGCGGGACGCGGCCGAGCGCTTTCGACACCTCTTCCGTGACGCGGTCCGGCTCCGCCTCCGGAGCGATGTGCCCATCGGCACCTGCTTGAGCGGAGGGCTGGACTCGTCGTCCATCGTCTGTGTGGCGAACGACCTGATGTTTGTGGAGCATGCAGTCCCGCGCGAGCTCATCGGGGAGCGCCAGAAGACCTTCTCGTCCTGCTTCGAAGATCCGGCCTACGACGAGCGGCAATTCATCCAACCGGTCGTGGAGCGGACCGGTGCCGAAGCCCACTATACCTTCCCAGACCCGAAGGAATTGGCTGAGTCGGTGTCGCGACTGGTGTGGCAACAGGACGAGCCGTTCGGCTCAACGAGCATTTTCGCGCAATGGAACGTGATGCGCCTGGCCGCGCAGCACGGTGTCAAGGTGTTGCTGGACGGGCAAGGCGCCGACGAGCTCCTGGCCGGCTACCACGGCTTCTTCGGTGCATTCTTCGCCGACCTGGCGGCGCGGAAACGGTGGCTTGGCTTGCTGAGGGAGCTGGCGGCCTACCGCCGCTTGCACGGGCCGATCCCGAAGTATGTTGTCGCGAACCTGGCACGGGCGTTCCTCCCGTCGCCGCTTGTCCGCTTCGTCCGCAGCCGCGTGACCGGCAGCGTGGACTGGATTGCCTCGGAGTTCAGGCGTCAATGGGGTCCGATTCCAGCCGCGCCCTCGCTCGCGGGCTCGCATCTCCACACCATGGAGTACCAACTGCTCGTCTGGAGCGGGCTGCGGGCGCTGCTGCACTATGAGGATCGGAACTCGATGGCCTTCGGCATTGAGACACGCCTCCCGTTCCTGGACTACCGGCTGGTCGAGTTCCTGTACGGGCTGGCACCGGAGCTGAAGATCAGGAACGGCTGGACCAAAGCGGTCCTCCGAGAGGCGCTGGACGGGGTCCTACCGGACGAAGTGCGTTGGCGCGTGGACAAGATGGGATTCGTGACGCCAGAGGACATCTGGTTCCGGACGTCGCTGCGCGAGATGACGCGGGACATCCTGTCGGATTCGCGGACCCGCGCCCGGGGCTACCTCAACGTGGAGGCCGCGCTGAAGGAGTTCGAGGCCCATGAGGCCGGCCGGAAGAACATCAGCTTCACCATCTGGCGGTGGCTCAATCTGGAGCTCTGGTGCCGAGCCTTTGTGGATCACCCCTCATGAGCCGCGTCTTCATCCTGATCAACAACACAGGCATCGGCGGCTCGGAGCGGCGGATGGGCCGGCTCTTCGCCCTCATGGTGGGCGCCGATCCGGAGGCCATGCTGATCATCAATGCCGGGCTCTGGGAGAAGCTGGTGGCGGCCGGCGTCGTGACGAACCGGGAGGGACGAGTGTGGCGGCTGCCTGAACCGTGGGGGAGGCTGGCGGACGGGCTGGGGCTGCGGCAGGGCGCGCTCTCGTTCGGACTGCGCAAACTGGACTACGTCTTCTTCAGCTTGGTGCTCCTGGTGCGCTACGGAGTGGCCGCGCGGCGTCTCTTCCACGTGGTTCTGGGCGGCGCCTACGTCGCGCTGCCGCTGCTGCTGCTGCGCCCGGACCATCGCGCCGTCATCTCCGTGACGAATCGGAGCCTGGCCGAACTGGTCGGGGTCTCCTGGGCGCTGCCGCTCTACCGGTTCGCACTTCTGAAGTGCGCGTGCGTGGACGCCCTGACCGAGGGAGTTCGCGAGGACCTGCTCCAGCGAGGCATCGCCGGGGAGAAGATCGCCGTCCCGTCCGGAAGCGCGATCGACGCGGAGCAATATCAACCCTCGCCAGCCAAGGAGCCCCGGGTGGTTTTCATCGGGCGCCTCATTGAGGACAAGAACCCGGTGCTCTTCCTCGAAGCCCTGCCGGCCATCCTCCGGGCTGTCCCGGCCGCGCGGTTCTTCTTGTTGGGGGACGGTCCGCTCCGCCCGCAGGTCGAGCAGGCCCTGGACCGCCTGCGCCTCCGCCGTTTCGTCGAGCTGGGGTTCCGCGCGGACTTGGCGCCCGTGCTTGGCAAGGCGCGCGTGTTCGTGTCGCTGCAGCGGCAGGACAACTATCCTTCCCAGAGCCTGCTGGAGGCGATGGCGTGCGGCGCGGTGCCGGTCGCGACGGATGTCGGCCTGACGTGGAAGCTGGTGGACGAGACGACGGGAATCCGCGTCAAGCCGGACCCCGGGCCGATCGCCGAGGCGGTGATCTCGCTGCTTCAGGATTCGCAACGATGCGACCGGCTGGGCCGGGCCGCCCGGCAGCGGGTGGTCGAGCAGCACTCGGATGAACGGTACCGGGCCTATCTCAGTTCGCTGTACGCCAGGGTCGAGGCATGAAGGACTGGCGGTGGGGCTGGCGGCTGCTGGCGGCCGTCCTGATTCTCGTGGCGCTGGCCTATGCCGTTCCGTTGGGGTTGAAGGCGCTGGGGGTGGCCTTGATCACGGACGATCCGCTCCATCCGGCCGGTGCGATTCTGGTACTGGCCGGCGAGTCGCGTGAGGGCGACCGCGTGCGGCACGCGGTCCAGCTCTTCAAGCGCGGCCTGGCGCCGCTGCTGGTGCTGAGCGGGACACCGATGGGGTTTCGGACGCACGAGGCCGTCGTCATGCGGCGGCATGCCGAATTTCTCGGCGTCCCTTCGACTCGTATCCTGACCGTGAGGCAGAACGGCGATTCCACCAAGGAGGAAGCCGGTGTGGTTGTGCCGATCCTGAAACGCCGAGGGCTGAAAGAAGTGATCCTGGTGACGTCCAACTACCATACGGCCCGGGCCAAACGGATTTTTGAACGGGCTGCGGGCCCCTACGGTCCTCATTTCCTTGCGTCTCCGGTGAACGACGGCCTGTTCGAGCCGGACGGTTGGTGGATGCGCCGCCGCTATGCGAAGACCTTCGTCTATGAAGCGATCAAGACCGTCTGGTCCGCCATCGAGGTCGAGTGATGGTGCTGTACTTGCTGGCGTTCGTCCTCGCGCTGTTGCTGGCCCTGTATGGAGTTCCGGTGGCGCGCCGTGCGGCGCTGCAGTTCAACGTCGTGGACCGGCCGGACGGGCGGCTCAAGCACCAGTCCGCACCGGTCCCCTACTTCGGCGGGCTCGCCGTCTACCTGGCGTTCCTGGTCAGCTTGGCCCTGACCTTCGAATTCCGCCAGGACGTCCTGGGGCTGGTCCTGGGCGGGACGCTCATGGTGATGCTGGGCTTGATAGATGATTTCGGGGTCCTCGAGCCCTGGCCCAAGCTGATCGGCCAGCTCATCGCGGTGTTCGTCCTAATCCGGAGCGGCATCCGCATTGAGATCGCCGCGTTTCCCGACTGGCTGGACCTGCTGCTCACCGTCATGTGGATGATCGGTATCATCAACGCCGTCAACATCATCGACGTGATGGACGGACTGGCCGGCGGGGTCAGCGTGATCGCCTGCCTCTGGCTCTTCGTCGTGGCGCTGGTGAACCATGACACAACGGTCGCCGTGATGCTGGCGGCGCTGGCGGGGAGCCTGGTCGGGTTCCTGCGGTACAACTTGCACCCGGCGACGATCTATCTGGGCGACGCCGGCTCGCTCTTCGTGGGCCTTATGCTGGGGGCGCTGGCGATGGTGAGCAAGTACACGGCGGTGAACCCGGTGGCGGTCCTGGCGCCGGTCCTCATTCTCGGCGTGCCGGTGTTCGACACGCTGTTCGTGATGTACGTCCGCCGGCTGCGTGGCCTGCCGATGTTCCTCGGGAGCCTGGACCATTTCGCGCTCCGCCTGAGGCAGTTGCGGCTCTCGGTTCATCAGGTTGTCGGCGCGAGCTATGGCGCATCGGTCGCGCTGGGCGGGGCGGCCCTGGCGATGATGTTCGTGGCCACGGCGACGGCGCTGATCATCGCGGGCGTCGCGGTGCTCCTGGCGGTCGTCGCGGCGGTCTGGCTCACGCGCGTTGAAATGCCCAGGCCGGCGAAGGGGGCTGTGGTGCCTCCCGCGCCGGAGTCCGTGCGGAGAGCGCCGTGATCCTGATCATCGGGGCCGGCCTGGCTGGGCTCAGCACCGCGTATCACCTGGGGGACCGGCCCTACCGGGTGATCGAGAAGGAAAAGGAAGCGGGCGGCCTCTGCCGGTCCTACCAGAAGGACGGCTTCACCTTCGACATTACGGGCCATCTCCTCCATTTCCGCCAGGCCGCGATCCAGGCGCTCGTGGAGGGGCTGCTGGACGGCCGGCTGGAGAAGCACGTCCGCCGCTCCTTTATCTACTCGCACCGGACCTACACGGAGTACCCGTTCCAGGTTAACACCTACGGACTGCCGCCCGAGGTCGTCCGCGAGTGCCTGATAGGGTTCATCGCCACGCTCGCGAAACCGTCCGCGGCCCGGCCGGCGGATCGCTCCTTCAAGGACTGGATTCTAGACAACATGGGCGAGGGCATCGCCAAGCACTTCATGGTGCCGTTCAATGAGAAGCTATGGCAGGTGTCGTTGGACGAGCTGACCTCGGACTGGGTGTCCTGGCTGGTGCCCAAGCCGGACCTCAAGGACGTGATCAACGGCGCGCTGGGGATCAAGGATAAGGCCTTTGGCTACAACCCGACCTTCCTCTATCCGGCGCAGGGCGGGATCAGCGTGCTCCCCCGGGCGTTCCTGCCCGGCGTGCGGGCCATCGCCTACGGCTGCGAATTGATCGAGGTGGAGACGAAGCGCCGGCGGGCGACCTTCTCCGATGGCCGCGTCGAAGAGTACGAGACGCTGGTCTCCACGGTCCCGGTGCCCGAACTGGTCCGCCGGTGCACCGACCTGCCGAAGGCGACCCGCGAGGCGGCGGGCGGGCTCCGCTGCGCATCGGTCTACAACGTCAATCTGGGGATAGCGCGGGCAAAGGTCTCCGACAAGCACTGGATCTACTTCCCGGAGCCGGAGTTCCCGTTCTACCGTGTCGGCTTTCCCATGAACTTCTCCCCCTCGTTGGGGCCGCCCGGGTGCAGCTCACTCTACGTGGAGGTCTCGCACCAGCCAACGCACGCCGTGCCGGAGGCGGCGTTGATCCAGCGGATCCGTAACGGGCTGGAACGCGCCGGCATTTTCCAGCCGGACGATGAGCTGGTGGTCGCCGACGTCAAGGA
>VBOD01000065.1 GCA_005877615.1 Nitrospirota bacterium
GAACAAGATTCGCCGGTTGAAGCTGTACTAGTGCTGGTCCTCCCACGCGCAAGGGAGGCCGTGATGATCGTGAATGGGGGTGACGATGGGCTGGAGTGCTCCTGCCGCCAAGGCGCGTCGCCGGGTCCAGGCTCTCCTCATGATCCTGCTGCTTCTGGTGATCGGGTCCTACGGACTCGGCGTTCAGGTGGTCAGCTCGCAGGGGCTCTTCATCCGCTCCTATTACATCCCCGGCGACCTGCCCTTTGATCCAAAGTCTCCGGATTGGAACAAGGCTTCCCCGATGGTCGTTCCGCTCAGCGGCCAAGTCATCACGCGGCCAAGCCTGCCTGATCCGACCATCAAATCGCTGACCGTCCGCTCGCTCCATAACGGCAAGGAGCTGGCGTTCCTCCTGGAGTGGCAGGATCCGACGAAGAATGATCGCCTCACCCCCGGCACCTTCCGCGACGGGGTGGCCATCTCCTTCCCGCTCGGGGACGCCCCGGCCTTCTTCTGCATGGGGCAATTGGATCACTATTTGAACATCTGGCATTGGAAGGCCGACTGGCAGACCGATATCGACCGCCGCAAGGCGAAGGAGGAGGAACGCAAGGCGGGCGGTGATGAGGGACAAATCCGGCGCTTCGAAGTCATCCCACGCCGGGCCTCCTCGGTCGAGGACTTGTTGGGCGGGGGCTTCAGCACGCTCACCAGCAAACGCGGGCAGGGGACCGTGCAGGGGAATGCCGTCTGGGAGCAGGGACGTTGGAGGGTCGTCTTCAAGCGCACCATGGAGACGCGGGATCCCGACAACGACGCCGCGTTCGGACCGGGTCGCATGCAGACGGTCGCCTTTGCGGTCTGGAACGGAGAAAACAAGGAACGCAACGGGCAAAAGGCTGTCGCCCCCTGGCTCCAGCTGATCATTGATCCGGTCCCTTCTGAACGAGTCGAGAAGAAGGAGAGCTGAGCCGATGCGTTACCTGAGAATCGTCTTGAGCAGCTTAGTCTTACTGGGGATGGTAGTGAGCGTAGCCCATGCGGCATCGGACGCGACGACGGATAAGAAAAGCGTGGCGCTGACGCCGGACAAGGCTGCGGACAAGAAGCAAAAGGACATCATCGCGATGGCCGAAGAGTTCGGGCTGATCGTCGGGCCGGTCACTGAGGACATCCGCAAGGAGCTCAACCTCCGGTCGGCCGAAGGCGTCGCCGTCTTCGAGGTGATCGGCGACAGTCTGGCGGAGTTGGCCGGCATCAAGGTGGGCGCAGTCATCGCCGAGATCAATAAAAAGCCGGTCCGTACCCTTGAAGACTTCGGGCGGCTGATGGCCGAGGTGCTCCCTCAGGGCAATTTCACGATCGGCACATGGGAGCCCACCAATCCGGAAAATCAAGGTCAGGGCGGACAGATGAACTTCCATTTCGTGCCCAAGCGCACGGATTAGCGCGGGCCTCGCCTGGGTTCGAGCGCATGCGGAGAGCCGGCATGAGATGTGGAGCACTACTGGCGGGCCTGGCGGCCTTCCTGCTGGTCGGGTTCGGCACTGCCCTGTTTCAAGAGGGAGCCGGGCAGGACAAGAAATCCCCGAAAGAACCCTGGATCGAGGAGATCGAAAGCGTCTTCGTCCGCTCGGAGGTCTGCCGCCAATGCCATGATCGACACTACGAGGAGATGGCCGGCCTGCGCGAGATGACCATGGACCTCAAGCTGATGGGCCGGGTGGATGCGGCGCTGCTCCACGGGACGGCGTTGCCCTCGCCGGTCTTCCGCGCCGTAATGGGGGTCTGGCTGCAGACCAATCCCAGCGCGGCCAAGAAGCAACAGTGCCTCTCCTGCCATGCCCCAGCCGTGACGATCTTCCCGCAGCACACGGAACGGATCATCGAACAGGTCCTGTCCGGTAAGGTCTCGGTCGAAGGCATCAGCTGCGCCTCCTGCCACCTGGTCGAAAAACTCGCCGATGATCCCAAGAAGATCCCGTCCTATCAACTGACGGCCGGCAAGACCATGTACGGTCCGTTCAAGGACCCGGAAGACAACATGATCCATACCTCCTTCCAGTCTCCCCTTTACAAGGGCGCGAACTTCTGCACCGCGTGCCATTTCGAGAAGCTGCGCGACAACCGAAGCTCGACCATTGACAGCGAGATTCTGGAAGGCACCGTGTGCCAGTCCTGCCACATGGAGCAGTCGACGGGAAGCTCGACATCGAAGCGCGGGGCCATGACACGCGAGATCGGCCGCCATTACTTCCGTGGCATCGTGATCCCCGGGTTGATGCTGAAGAACCGGAACCTGCAGGCCGAGTGGATGCCGCGCCTTGAGATCGACGCCAAGAAGAACGGCACCAAGGTGGAAGGCCAGGTGGCCGTCATGAACGGCGCCGTGCCGCACAATTTTCCGGACGGCGATCCCGTCCTCAAGCAGTTCTTCCTCACCGTCACCGTCAAGGATAAGAAAGGACGTCCGCTGGGTTCCTTCCAGAAGACGTTCGGGACCCCCTACGAGCAACTCCTGGAGCAACCCCTGGGCGACATCCTGGTCAAGGGCGGTACGACCAAGCGGATCCCCTTCGAGCTGACGCTGAGCGAAGAGGGCGAAGGTCTGCAGATCGAGGCGGTCCTGACCTACAGCCTGATTCCCAAGCCTGCCCCCGCGCTGCTGGACGGCTACCTGAAAACGCTCCAGTCTAACGCGGAGCGCGAGCGTATCAAAAAACTGATCGCAGACTACGCGGAACCCCGCATATTGACGTTCCGGACGAAACCCCTCTAGTAGGACAGCCACCCCACCTTCCGTGGCTGGACATCGCGAGACAGGGAGCAAGCGAGCTATGGGATGGACATCTCGGCCAGTGAAGACGCTCACCATCAGCCTCGCCATCCTGGGTGTGGTGGTGGGGGTCGGGTGGTTTCAAGGCACGTTTGCCGCCAAGGTCGACGAGGGCCCGATGACGCCGGAGCGGGTCTTCCCGGCCTCCTCCAAGTGCAAGAAGTGCCACATCCGCGCCAATGAGGAATACGAGGAGTCGACCATCGCCCGGGCGATCGTGTCGCCCACGTTCCGGGCGATGTTGGAAGACTACGTGAGCAAGGGAAAGGATAAGCGCTATTGCCTCAATTGCCATGCGCCCCAGTCGGTCGTGTTCCCGGATCTGGTCGATTCCATGGTCAAGCAAATCATCTCCGGAGACCTGACGTTCGAAGGGGTCGGCTGCATCCAGTGCCATCTCATCAAGGCGGTGGATCCGAATGTGAAAGGCCATCCCTCCGTCAAATTGGAGCCGGGTCGGACCGTCTTCGGAGGTTATAAGGATTTCCTTGAGAGCAAGGCGCACGATTCGCAGTACCTGGATATCTTCAAGAAGTCGGACCTTTGTCTTGCCTGTCATACCGTTGCCCCGCCAGGGGTGCCGACGGCCGAAGCTGTTGGGAATTGGAAAGGCAGCAAGGCGGCCAAGGAAGGGAAGAACTGTCAGACCTGCCATATGCCGCAGGGCTTCGACTCGTCGGCGAACGAGGAGAAGAAGCGGGACATCGCGGGGCACGAGTTCAACGGCAAGTCCCCGGCACTCCGCAAGCAGGCCTTTGAGCTGGACTATGAAACCGAAGTCCAGGGAGCCCAGACCAAGCTGACCGTCAAGCTGAAAAACCTGGTCCCCCACAATGTGCCCACCACGCACCCGATCTGGAATCAGGTGTATCTCCAGGTCGTCATCAAAGGGCTGAACCTCCGGGAGGTCTATAAAGAGAAACGTACCTACGGTCGCATCTTTGCCGATGCGAAGGGCAATCGGACGCTGATGGACCATGATGCGGTCAAACTGCTGGAGGACACGACCCTCAAGGCCGAGGAGACCCGCGTGGAGACCTTTACCTTTCCGACGCCGGAGGGGGCCCCCTCCTTCGACGTGGAGATTTCGCTCCACTATGCCACGCCTGGCGAGTTGTGGCCGGAGGCCTTCGCCAGGCGGGTCGCCTCGTTCACGCCCAAGGGCATGACGGACCCGGTCTTTAAACCCTCGGAGATCACGAAGCGGTGCGGCAACACGAAGGTCGCGGAGGGGAAGATACAGAAGAGGCCGTGCCTGTGACCGCTACGGGAAGGGGCGCGCCTATTCAAAAACCACGGTTGAGCCGGGCGACTTGGAACGGAAGATCTGGATAGCCGCGTAGATGTTCTTGGCGGGCTGGTTCAGGACGAGTTCCGATTCCGTGATATGCGTGTCGATCAGCTCGAACGGCCCGCCGCTGTAATAAAGCCGGCACTTGTCGATCTGACAGTTCTTGTAGACGTGGTTGTCCAGCACCAAGTCCTCCTTGGTAAAGGTCTTCTGGTCCACCACGATGTATTGAGGTTCTACGGGCATATAGCGCGACTATAGCAGGTCGCGGCGCCTCAGACAAGCATCGTCCCGCCTCATCCGATGACGTCTTTCACAAATTGCCGGAGGCGCTCGAAGTATGGGCTCCCCCCGATCCACACCAGATCGTTGTGGTCGGCCCCGTGGACGATGTACAGGTCCTTCGGCGGGCGCGCCGCTTCGAAGACCGCCTGCCCCAGTTGGAGTGGCACGAGACTGTCGCGGTCTCCATGGATGACGAGGACCGGCCGGCGGACCTGGCGTAGTCGGTCGGCGAGATTGAACTCGGCGCTGACCAGCCAATGCATAGGGAGCCCCCAATAGTGAAATTTGGCCAGCGCCTCGACGGAGGGGAATGCGGACTCCAAGATCAGACCGGCCGCCGGTCGTTGGCTCGCCAGCGTGCCGGCCACCGCCGCGCCCAGGGATCGGCCGAAAAGCACGATCCGTTCCGGAGGAACTTGCTTGGCCTTGGTGAGGACCTCATAGGCGGCCAGCGCGTCTTCGTACAGTCCGGGCTCTGAGGGCATGCCCTCACTTCGCCCGTAGCCGCGATAGTCGAAGAGGAATACGGACAGTCCTATCTTGTGGAGCGCCGCCAGGTTCTCCAGGCGGTGGATGATGTTGCCAGCGTTCCCGTGACACCACAGCAGCACCCCCGGGAGGCCCGTGGCCGGCACATACCAGCCGAACAGACGGGTCCCATCCTGGGCCTGGAACCAGACCTCCTCGAGAGGGAGCTTGCTGAGGCGCGCCCAGTCCCTCTCCTCCCATGGCGAGGGATGGTAGACCAGGAGCTGATCAAGCACGAAACGCTCTCCTTCTAGAAGTAGACCTGCACGGACAGCACCGCTTCATTGTCGTGACGGTCCCAGTGGTTGAATTCCAGACGCAGGGCCAGATCTTTCTGCAATGTGAATCGCTGCTGGAACGAGACCCGCCAGTCGTCGGAATCTTCGCCAACAGGATACCGGAGATACGTGGTCGACAGCAGGATCTTCCACCGTTCCGTGAGATCAGCGAGAAGGCCAGCCGTCCCCCCTCCGCCGACCCGGTGATTCTGTTCAAAGGCATGGCTGTAGTTCGCGTCCAGCTCGGCGAAGGCGAAGTACAGTTCATGCCGCACCCAGTGGGTCTCCACCGCGGCACCGATGCCGCCGTTCAGGTTGGCGTTGCCGCAGTAGCGACAGTCGTGTCGGTTCACCGTGTCATAGCCGGCGCTGATCTTCCACGACGGGCTTTTGAACAGCGCGTCCATCGGTGTCAAGGACACGATGTCCGCCAGTTTGAACCGTTCCAACCTGCTCTGGTCGCGCCTGTTGTAATGGCGCAGGCTGAACGACAATAGCTCGATCTGCGCCCCGGACGTGAAGCCGACATCGGGGTCCAGCAGGTCATGGTAGCCGGCCCGGACCGTGAGCTCTTCGAAAAACTCATCCTGCCGCCATCCTGCGCCGAGCCCGGCCCGCGACGTGCTGTGGCCCAGCTCCGGCCGGTTAGTGAACGGCATGATGGGAGTGTCCTCTGAAGGGATCTTGATCCGGCTGCGGATGACGAGCAGGGCGCGCTGCTGGTCCCGGTAGGGCGCGGCCCCGCCGGCAGGAGCGGTCGCGCTCCGGTACCGCAGATAGTCCGTTGCCAGGTCCAGGAGGAAGGTCTGCCGATCGGGCGGGAGGCGTGTGAATTCCGACGAGTCAGCTGCCGCCGGATCGTCAATCAGGCGGAGTACCGACTGATCTTCCCCCTTGGACAGCATGGCTCGTTTCCGCCGGATCTGTGTGCTGCGGGAGGGTCGGTAAGCAATGTCGGCGACGAGGCCGGGGTACTGCGTGATCACGCGCACGGTGTCGGCGGGCACCGTCCAGGCGACGAACTGATCGGTGAGGCGCAGCCGGGGATCGGCGACCTCCAGGAGGGACAGGATATGGTACGAGCAATTCTCCTTGAAAAAAAAGTAGTCGAAGTAGGCGTTGCCCAACTCCCAGGCATGCATGAGCATCCGCGTGATCTGTTCTGCCGACAGGTTGAGGCGGTATTCCCAGATGTCGCGGTTTTCGAAGTCCCGGTATTCCTGGACCTTGATGTAATAGGGGATGGTCGAAAAATAGCCCTTGAACCCGCCGAAGACCCCCAGGATGGCGAAGGCGAATTCATTCTCGGTCGTCACTTCCGCGGCATAGTTGATCGTGTAGGCCAGCAGACGCGTCTGCTCCGTCTGGCCCTTCTGGTCGATGCGCAGAAAGGTATGACCGAACATGGAGGAAGGGTTGTTCAGGAACGCCGAGGCGAAGATGAGCGTGATGGATTGCGGGTTCATCTCGGCAAACCAGGACCGGAACCGCTCGCAGGTTTGCGGCGGCAAGCGGCGATCGTCGAAGGCCAGTTCCGATTTCAGCCAATGGTAGCGGGCCACGAACGCGCACTGCGCGGGCTGGCGTGACCGGCCGACCAGCTCATCGGAGAAAAATTTGGCGAGGGTCGCCTCGAGCTCGGCCTGCGGGTCCGTCTTGCCGGTGGGAGCCATGAAGAACCCGGGATCGTCCACTTCGCTGGTGTAGCCAGCTCCGAGGTTCTCACGGTAATGCAACAGCAGGTGCCAGTAGCGCTGCTCCGAAAGCCGCGCTTCGCGCGCCCGTCGAATCAGTTCCGCGAAATAGGTGTCGTCGCTGCCCTCGGCGGTTCCCGCGGTCGTCGAAATCAGCAGGAATGCCAGCAGCCATGCTGCCTGTCGTCGCGGGAGCGTCGTGCGTGAAACGGAAATGAAGGGCTCCCGGCAGAAACGCCGGGAGCCCCGGTGTCGCTCAGCGATTGGTGGAGAGTTGCGCGAGAGCCGGGTGGCCGGCCATCGCGGCGTTCAACGCCTTGATCATGGCGACCGGCGCGGTCTCCCCCGATTGGATCAGGGAGGTGTACTGCTCCTGCGTCAGCGCAAAGAAGGCAGGCTGTTGATCAACCGGCACTCCCATGAGCGTAGCGAGCGAGGCGAGGTGTTCGCCGTGCCCTTGTGCCATCTCCTGGGAGAGGTTTTCGAAATTGATCTCGGCGAACATCGTCACTTTATATTCGGCCCAGACCTTACCGTCATTCGTGCACCCCGACGTTCCCGTGCTGATCCCGAAAGTCTGGCTCCCGAATGTCCCGTTGGTGGTGGCCATCAGGACCTGCGGTCCGATATTTTTCTGATGATGGAAATCTGCCCACGCAAGCTTGCCCAATCCGCAGCCTGGGCCGGTGTCAGGATTGCCGGCGGCCAAAGCCGCAGTCGCAGAGAAGCAGACAAGCGCCACCGCCACTTGTAGGAGAATGAGTTTCTTTGTCATAGGCCCTCCTTGTGGTTAGATAACCATCGCAGAGACTACTACCGACACCGTGGGCGCCAG
>VBOD01000061.1 GCA_005877615.1 Nitrospirota bacterium
AGAGACCTACCGCACCCAGGACTGTCCGCAGATGGTGGTGGGGCCGCTGGAGGCGGCGTTTCTCAAAGTGATGGTCCTCGCCGTCCGCGCTCGGCGGGTGCTGGAGATCGGGACGTTCACCGGCTACAGCGCGCTGGCGATGGCGGAGGCGCTGCCGGAGGGCGGATTGGTGCTGACCTGCGAGATCGACCCCGAGTCAGCGGCCTTTGCCCGCCGCTTCTGGGACAAGAGCCCGCACGGCCAGAAGATCGAAGTCCGCGTAGGCCCGGCGCTGGAGACTCTCAGAACCCTGACAGGACCCTTCGACGTGATCTTCATCGACGCCGACAAGGCGAACTACGTGAACTACTACCGGCGTGTGAAGGAACTGATCGCGCCGACAGGGGTGATCCTGATCGACAACGTCCTCTGGAGCGGGAGGGTACTGAACGCAAACACCCCGGACCCTTCAACTAAAGCTATTCAGGAGTTGAACCGCGTGGTGTCGTCAGATCCCCGCGTGACCGCCGTCCTCCTCACCATCCGCGACGGCCTCTTCGTCATCAAGCCGAAGCCAGCCTGATCAGGGCAGTTACGGCTTGATGTAGATGTAGCCTTCCTTTTGCAGGTCCGCGATCCGCTTCACCGCGACCGGATGCAGTGTGGCGACGAACCCCTTCACGAGGTTGTCCAGCGTCTTGTTGTACAGCTTCATCGAGACCTGGCACATCTCCGCGTGGACGCCCTTCTCGACGATCTGCTCGAATCTTTTCTTCAGCTCAGGGTCCATCTTGTCCTTGTCGAAGAGCTCGAGCGCAGGCCCGTGGACGACCAGCTCCACGTCAATCTTGTCCGGCCCGCCTTCGGCGTCAATGTGCTTGTTGATGAGCGCCATAGCATATTTCGCCACCTCGAGATCCTTGCCGTCTACGTGGTAGAGGACCTTGACCTTGTCTTTCGCCGGAGTCTCGGCAGCACGCAGCGGGCTGCTCAACGGAAGCATGAGCAGTGCCGCCACGGCCAATGCGGAGACACCCAACCGCCTCTTTATGGACATCGTAAACATGGCATCCTCCTTTGATTGGAAACTATCTCAGTAAATGAGCTATCAAGACAGTACGACTACAGTAGAACAAAGGTCAAGCAGTTAGCGCTACCGCTCGAACAGGCGTACCTGCTTGGTTTCCGGGTCGTAGCCCACGGTGAGCTTGCCCTCCAGCACCTTCAACAAGTGCTCGCCGGCCAACTGACGCCGCCAGCCTTGCAGGATGGGCAGTTTCTCCGCGGCACCACGCCCGCGCTCCAGCGCGAACAGTTCCAGGTCCGCCGAAGTCGCCAAGAGTTGCGGCGAGATGGACGCCTCCACGGCCCGCACCTTCAGGGCCGTGCCGAGCAGATCCGCCAGCCCCGCCGTTTCCGGATCGATCCGCTTGCGCTTCTCGACGTGAGGCAGCTCGTGATCGCGCACCGCCAGTCCCTGCTTGACGGCACCCACGAGCGCCTCCCCGTACTTTTCGACGTGTGACGGTTGGATGCCGCGCATCTGGCCCAGCGCCTCCACCGTGGTCGGCGCCCGCCTGGCGACTTCGACCAGGATCTCATCGCGCAGGATCCGCCCTCGGGGCCGGTCCCGTCGCTTGGCTTCGTGCTCGCGCCACGCCGCGATCTCTCGCAGCACGCCGCGGGCGCGCGGGTTCAAACCTTCCCATCCTCTGATGCGCTGGTAGCGAAGCCGGGGGTCGCGCGCCTCATGGTCGGCGAGCGACTGGACCCGGCGAAACTCCTCTTCCGCCCACTCCAGGCGGCCAAGAGCCTTGAGTCTCCTGACCAGATGGTCGTGCAGCGCCAAGAGATAACGGACATCTTCCAACGCATAGGCGATCTGCTCGGGCGTCAGAGGCCGCTGCGCCCAGTTGGTGAAGGTCTCGGACTTCTCCAGGGTGACCCTGAGGACTTGGTGCACGAGCTGGGCGTAGCCGATCTGGGTCCCGTACCCGACCATCGCCGCCGCCACTTGCGTGTCGAAGACGGGCGTCGGCACAGACCCGGACAGCACGGAGAAGATCTCCAGGTCCTGCCGTCCGGCATGGAGCACTTTGAGGATGCGGGCGTCATCGAGCAGCGAGAAGAACGGGGCCAGCTTAGACACCGACTGGTAGTCGATGATGGCGATCATGTCCCCGGACGCGACCTGGATGATCTCGAGCCGCGGGTGGAAGGAGTCCTCCCCCATGAACTCGGTATCCACCGCAAGTCGGTCGTGTTCGCGCAGCCGCTCGCAGAGGGCGAGCAGCCCGGCTTCGTCCCGGATGTATTCAGCATCTGCCGGCCGCTTCGTCACAGGGTCTCACCAGTATCCGAGAGGAGCAAAAACTCCGGAGCGCGGTCGCCGACGGCGGGGACACCCGACATGGGTGGATTATACGCTGGATGTCCTGGATGGGCCACCAGCGGCCGCGCCGTCTGTTTGAGAACCCGACGCGGCCGGTGGCGGGATGAGAAAAAGGCAGCTTACTTACGTAGGAACGGCTTGGAGTCCTCGCCGGTGAAGCCGGTCACGGTCAGCAGTTCCATCCCCTTCTTGCCCTCGGGGACCGTCACCGTGATCGTCCTGTCGTCCACCTGGGTGAACTTGGCCGCACCGCCGGGTCCGAAAGAGACCATACTGACGCATCCTGGTTCGCCGAAGTGCTCACCAGCGATTGTCACCTTGTCTCCGGTCTTGCCTTCATCCGGCGTAACCTTCTTGATCTTGGGCGTGGCACCGGAGCAGCTCTTGCCCTTCGTCAGCCGAGGCGATTCGGAGGCCTTGGCCTTGTTGCTCTGGATCCCGCCGCCCGGCTGTGCAGTTGCTGCCGAAGCCTTCTCCTTTTTCGTTTCCTCGGCCGCCACCGCCAGACCGACCTCGCCAACGAAGGCGAACACTGCCAGGATCCCTACTACACGTGCTACTGGAGTCATCGTCATGATCCCCTCCTCATTACAAATGTTCGACATCCAGGACAAAAGAACGGGCGTTATGGTAGGCCACTACCGGGGCGGGAGTCAAGATAAGGACGCAGCACCAGGCAACCAGGTAGAACGGCGCTTACGGCAGCAGCGTGACGACGGCGCTCCCGCCCATATTGGAGAAGATCGTCGTCGCCGCGACGGTGTATTCGATGAACGGCTTGGGGTAGATACCCAGGATCAGCGTGCCGGCCAGGCCCACGTAGATGACGGCCTGGAGCGCGCCGGAGACTTTGATAGGCGTGGGATCGGCCGGCTCGTTGATGTACATCTTCTTCACCACGACCAGGTAGTAGTACAGCGAGATCACGATGCTGATCAGCCCCACCACGATCAGGGCGTAGAGACCCTCCTTAATCGCCGCGACGAACAGGTAGAGCTTGCCGATAAAGCCGGCCAGCGGCGGCACGCCGGCCAGCGAGAGCAGGAAGACCAGCATGGTGAACGCGAGGAACGGCGAACGCCGGTTCAGGCCGCTGTAGTCTTCGATCTCGTCGCTGTTGGTGGTCTGGCTGAAGGCAATCACGACCGCGAAGGCCCCCAGGTTGGCGAACAGGTAGGTGAGCAGGTAGAACAGGACCGAATCGGCGCCCATGCGCGTTCCGGCGGCCATCCCGATCAGGATGTTCCCGATCTGGGCGATCCCGGAGTAGGCCAGTAGCCGCTTGATGTTCCGCTGCGCAATCGCCACGATGTTCCCGTAGAGCATGGAGAGCATCGCCGTGCCGATCATCAACCACACCCACTGCGGCTTGAACGCCGCGAGCGTCGAGAAGAACATCCGCAGGAGGATGGCGAACGCGGCCCCTTTGGGCGCGATCGACAGGTAGGCCGTGATGGGGGTCGGCGCTCCCTGGTACGTGTCGGGGATCCAGGAGTGCAGCGGCACGGTCCCGATCTTAAAGCCCAGGGCCGCGAAGATCATCAGCCAGCCCACGACCAGGCTGGGCGTCATGTCAGCCGTTCCCTGGGCAATCGTGGGGAAGATGAACGTCCCGGTTTCCCCGTAGACCAGGCTGCTTCCGTAGGCCAGCAGTGCGGCGGCGAAGACCCCCAGGATGAAGAACTTGAGCCCGGCCTCGCTCGAGCGGAGGTCGTCCCGGAGGTACGCCACCAGCACGTAGAAGCCGAACGTGCTGAACTCCACGGTGACGAAGACGGACAGCAGGTCGTTGGCCGAGGACATGAACATCATGCCCAGCGCCGCCATCATGACCAGGAAGTAATACTCGCTCTTGAAGAAGCTGAACCGGCCGACGAAGTCGACGGAGGACAAGAGGACGAGCAGGCTCGCGCCGACCACAAGGATCTTGAAGAACAGGGCCAGCCGGTCCAGGACAAACATCCCTTTGAAGAGGACCCCGTTCGTCCCATCCGCGTAGTACCACAGCAGGAACCCCAGGGCGACGCCCATACCAGCGACGCTGAGCCCGGCGATGGCGCGCTGGGACATGCGGGGCATCAGGAAGTCCACGCACAGCACGAGGCAGATCCACAGCGTCACCCAAAGCTCCGGGAGCATCAGGAGAAGATCGCTGATGGTGAGGTTGAGATCGAAGGTCATGGGAGGAGCCCGCTCCCCGTTTGGGTCACCACCGGCGCCACTTCCATGATCCGGGCCAGGATCGGATTCACGCCCGATCGGATGACGTCCAGCATCCGGCCCGGGAGCAGCCCGAACATGACGCTGCTGAAGATCATGATCAAGAGCGGCGCCCGGTCCACAAGAGCCTCGGCGTCATGGGCGTGGTGGCCCAACTCGCTCAACTGCCCGTAGAAGACCCCGCGCATCATGCGGAAGAGATAGGACATCGTGAGCACGATGCCCAGGACCGCGATGACGGTCTGGACGGGGTACTTGGCCCAGCTCCCCAGCACGATCATGACCTCGGCCACGAAGTTCACGGTCCCCGGCATGCCGATAGACGCCATGCAGGCGACGAGGAAGCAGCCGGCCACGAAGGGCATCTTGGCGACGAGGCCGCCGAGCGAGGGGATGTCGCGCGTGTGGGTCTGATCGTAGACCCAGCCGGCCATGGCGAACAGCATCCCCGTGGCCAGGGCGTGCGCGAACATGTAGAGAACGGCGCCGGTCAGGCTGATGTAGTCGAGCGCCGCCATGCCGAGGAACACGTACCCCATGTGGCTGGAGCTGCTGTAGCCGATGACATACTTCGTGTCGTTGGAGTAGTACGCCACGTACCCGCCGTACAGGATGTTCAAGATGCAGAGGATGGCCGCGATGGGCATCAGGTCATGGGTCGTGTCCGGGAGAATCTGGAAGCACGTCCGGATGATCGAGAAATGTCCGAGCTTCATCAGCACGCCGGCGTGCAGCATGCTGGTGGCCGCCGGGGCCGCGGCATGGCCCACCGGCGACCAGGAGTGCAGCGGCCAGAGGGGCGCGATCGAGGCGAACCCGAAGAAGCACAAGAGCCAGATGATCGTCGCCAGCGTCCCGTCGAAGTGGGCCTTCTCGGCCAGGACCGGGATCTCGAAGGTGTTGAGGCCGGAGGCCTTGTAGATCAATAGAATTCCCAGCAGGGCCACGATCGCGCCGGCCGACAGGAACAGCGTGAGCTTCATCGCGGCGTATTCCTTGCTGTTGCGCGCGAAGTTCAGGATGAACCTGGGCGCGTCGGGCCGCTCCCATTCTTCCGCGTTGGTCGTCTCAAGATAGCCCTTCGTGTGGCTCCCCCAGATGCCCAGCAGCGGGTACATGGGGATGACCGACATCTCGTAGAAGAAGTACAGGAAGAAGAGGTCCAGCGACACGTAGACCCCGATGGTCGCCCCCGCCAGGATCAGCAGGAAGGCGTAAAACTCCTTGGTCCGGTCCTTGATGTGCCAGGAGATGAACACCCCGGCGAAGAGCAGGATCGAGGAGGCGAGCACCATGG
>VBOD01000030.1 GCA_005877615.1 Nitrospirota bacterium
GTGGACCTCATTCCGGGGCGCGCCACCCTCGGCGGGCTGTACACGGGCCTGCATTTCGCCGCGCATGACCGGGTTTTCGCCGCCGCGAGCGACATGCCGTGGCTCTCACCTGCCGCGATCCGCGTCGTCCTCGACCGAGCCCTGTCCGGCGACATCGTCATTCCGGACCTGGCAGGAAAACTCCAGCCCATGCACGCTGTGTACGCGAAAACCTGCCTGCCGGTCCTCCGCTCCCTGGTCGAAGTCGGCCGCCTGAAGGTGCAGGACCTCTGTCTGAGTCCGCAGCTCCGGGCGCATCGGATTCCGGAGGCTGCCTTCAGGAACGTGGACCCCGAGCTGCGCTCGTTTTTCAACATCAACACACCTGAGGATCTCGCCAAGGCGAAAAAATGGATCGAGACCTGACCCTTCTGATCCTTGCGATGTCCGAGCGTTTATGTTAGATTGCTGCCCACTTTGGCGGCCCTCGGGGGGTTCTCGAGGGCCGCAGTTGTATGGGGTGTTTCGTCGATGTCGGTGGGGGTCGTGAGAGAGACAGTCCTCTCCACGTTACGGGAGGCTCTCGAAGACGCGCGGGCGTCCGGTGATCTGAAACTCACCACCTTGCCCGCGCTGGTGCTTGACGTCCCGAAAAAGACCGCCTGGGGCGATCTCGCCACAACCGTGGCCATGAACCTCGCCGCCTCCGAGCGTCGCGCCCCTCACGAGATCGCCGAAATAATCGCCGGCCGCTTACGCTCCCATCCCGAAGTCCTGGAGCGGATCGACGTGGCGCCCCCCGGCTATATCAATCTGACGGTCAAGCGAGATCTGTGGTTTCGCGTCCTGGCGGAGATCGAGGCGCAGGGGGAGCAGTACGGACGATCGACGCTCGGCCTTGGAAAACGGGTCCTGCTGGAGTTCGTGAGCGCCAACCCCACGGGTCCCTTGCATGTGGGGCACGGACGGGGCGCCGCCGTCGGCGGAGCCCTGGCGAATCTGCTCCAGGCCATCGGATACGAAGTGACCACGGAATACTACATCAACGACGCCGGCCGGCAAGTACGTCTCATGGCTGCATCGGTGACCGCAGTTCAGAATCCTCCAGAGGATGGCTATAAAGGTGCGTATATTGCTGATCTCGCTAAGCAGTTACATGACAGGCAACAAGCCGGTGATCTGCGATCCGGACTAAGTGAATCAGAAGTGGCCGAATGGGCCTGTTCGCAATTGCTGCAAGGCATCAAGACTGATTTACGAGCATTCAACATCAGCTTCGACCGATGGTTCAGCGAACAAAAAGATCTGTTCGATTCAGGAGCTGTCTCACAGGCGCTCGGCTGGTTGAAAGAAAAGGGGTATCTCTTCGAGCAGGACGGCGCCCTGTGGTTCAAATCAACGGCCTTCGGGGATGACAAGGATCGCGTCGTCAGGAAGCAGGACGGAGAGTACACGTATCTCGCGTCCGACATTGCCTATCATCGCAACAAGCTGGATCGGGGATACGACCTCCTGATCAATATCTGGGGCGCCGATCATCACGGCTACATCCCCCGGATGCAGGCGGTGGTGCAGGCCTTCGGCTGTCCGAAGGACCGCTTGAAGGTGGTCTTGGTGCAGATCGTGAACTTGCTGCGTGGTGGTCAGCGCGTGACGATGTCGAAGCGGGCCGGCGAAATGATCACGCTGCGTGAAGTCGTGGAGGAAGTCGGAGCGGATGCGGCCAAGTTCATCTTCCTGACCCGGCGGGCCGACAGCCAGTTGGATTTCGACCTCGAGGTTGCAAAGCAGCAGTCCGCCGAGAATCCCGTCTACTATGTGCAGTACGCGCATGCACGGGTCGCCAGTCTTTTCCGTGTCGCCGCTGAGCGGGGTGTCCCTGTTCAGCGCACAAGCAAGGTGGACTGGAGCGTGCTGAGTTCGCCGGATGACCTGGAGCTGATCAAGCCCTTGGCGGAATACCCCGCGCTGGTGGAAGCGAGCGCCCAGGCGCTCGAGCCGCACCGCCTGACGTATTACCTGCAGGAACTGGCGGCTCGTCTCCATGCTTACTATTACAAGCACCGGATTCTCCCGCCCGCCCTGGAACAAGAGTTAGACAACAAGGATAATCTCAAAGCGTCTGCCCAGGAGACCGATCGGGAACGGAAACGGGAAACGTTGACGCCGGCTCTGACTGCGGCCCGGCTCTGTCTCTTCCGTAACGTCCAGTCCGTGATCCGAAACGGCCTGGGCATACTCGGCGTGTCCGCTCCAGAAAGGATGTGATGCTCGCTCAGGGATTTCGGGTCCTGCAAAGGGAGGGACATTCACGGGCGCGCGTCGGCGAGCTCTCGACCGCGCACGGTGTGGTCCAGACCCCGGCGTTCATGCCGGTGGGGTCCCAGGCCACGGTCAAAGGGCTCTCCTCCGACGACCTCACCGGGCTGGGCTTCGAGATGGTCCTCTGCAACGCCTACCATCTCTATCTCCGGCCTGGCCATCAGTTGATCGCGGAACTGGGCGGTCTCCACCGGTTCATGGGATGGTCGCGGTCGATCTTGACCGATAGCGGGGGCTACCAGGTATTCAGTCTGGCGCCGCTCTGCAAGGTGTCGGACGACGGTGTGACGTTCCAATCCCACCTGGACGGCTCGCTGCATCACCTGACGCCCGAGCGCGTGATCGAGATTCAGGAATCGCTCGGCGCCGATGTGGCGATGACCCTCGACGAATGTCTGCGGTATCCCGCGGCGGAGGACGCCGCTGAGGCCGCGCTTCTGCGGACGACGCAATGGGCTCGGCGCAGTCGGGATGCGCGTCGCCGGCCCGACCAATTGCTCTTCGGCATTGTCCAAGGGGCGCACTATCCGGGCTTGCGGGCGCGGGCGGCCGCCGCGTTGGTGGAGATTGGGTTCGACGGGTATGCGCTCGGCGGCTTGAGCGTGGGGGAGGACAAAGAGGTGATGTACGTCGCGCTTGACGCCGCGGTGGCCGAGTTGCCAGAGTCCGCCCCACGATACCTGATGGGGGTGGGCACGCCGGAGGACCTCATTGAAGGCGTCGCCCACGGCATGGATCTGTTCGACTGCGTCATGCCCACCCGTCATGGCCGGACGGGCTGGCTGTTCACCTCGTTTGGGCGGGTGTTGATCAAGAATGCCCAGTATGCGCGGGACGAATCGCCGGTGGATCCGACCTGCTCCTGCCCGGTGTGTCGCTCCTATTCGCGAGCGTACCTGCGCCATCTCTTCCTGGCAAAAGAGATGCTCGGGGTTCGTCTCAATACCCTGCACAACCTCCACTTCTTTGCGACCTTGATGACGGGCTTGCGGGACGCGGTCCGTCAAGGACGGCTGGCCGAATTTCGGGACCAGTTTTATGCGAACCGGGAGGCGTGCCAGACATGACCGGAACATTCCTGATGGTGCTCGCGCAAGCCCCCGCTCCGGCGCCCGCGCCGTCTGTCGGGGAGCAGTTCGCCCAAATGCTGCCGATGTTCGTGCTGATCGTCGTCATCTTTTACTTTGTGATTTACCGGCCGCAGAAGCAGCAGCGCGAAAAGCATCAAGCCTTGATCAGCCAGCTCAAGAAGGGAGACAAGGTGGTGACGACCGGGGGGATCTGGGGCACGGTGACGAACGTCGGCAAGGAGACCGTGACCGTGCAGGTGGCCGAAAACGCCAAGATCAAGGTTGCCCGGGACCATATTCTCCGAGTGCGCGGGGATGAAGCAGATGACTGACAGGCGCCGCCTATGAAACCCGTCGCGGGGCGCTTATTCCTGCTGGGCATCGCGGTGGTCGTGTCGCTGGTGTTCTTTTTACCCTCCACGCCGCTGTTCCCCGCCATGCCCGAATGGTGGAAACAGCACTTGCCCAACAAGGGCATCACGCTCGGCCTCGACCTGCAGGGCGGCATCCACTTGGTGCTGGAAGTGGAGGCCGAACGCGCGATCGAGATCAAGCTGGACCGAGACGTCACCACCATGACGGAGCTCTTCGCCGAGAAGAAGCTTCAGGTGGAGAGCGTCAAGCGGACCGGCCCGACCGAGATCACGGTCGCGCTCTCGAGGCCGGAGGCCAAGGAGGCGGTCCTCACCCTGACCGACGATCAGTTCCCGATGTTGAGCGGGCGGTCGTCCGGCGATCGCACGCTGGTCCTTGCCCTGAAACCCGACGAAGCCGAACGGATCAAGAAGGCGGCCATCAGCCAGGCCCTCGAAACCGTCCGGAACCGCGTGGACCAATTCGGCGTGGCCGAGCCGCTGATCCAGCAGCAGGGCCTTCGGCAGATCGTTGTGCAGTTGCCTGGCGTGAAAGACCCAGGGCGGGCCAAGGCCCTCATCAAGAACACGGCCTTGCTGGAATTCAAGATGCTGGATGAGGACCACAAGGTCGCGCGCGAGCTGCCGAGTCGGGTTCCTGCAGGGAAGGAAGAGGAGGTCCTGAAGGAATTCGGGCCACAAATCCCTCCCGAGGATGAGATCCTCTTCGAGCGTCACGTGGACAAACAGACCGGGCGGGTGATGAAGACTCCGTATCTGATCAAGAAACGAGCGGTCCTGACGGGCGATGTGTTGACGGATGCCCGTGTGGCGATCGGCCAGTTCCAGGAAGCCTACGTGTCGGTGACCTTCGACAGCACCGGCGCCAAGCTTTTTGAGCGGATCACGGCGGAAAACGTCAAGAAGCGCATGGCCATCATCTTGGACAATACAGTCTATTCGGCGCCGGTCATTCAGGAGCGGATTGGAGGGGGCCGGGCCCAGATCACCGGCAGTTTCTCCACGGAGGAGGCGAACGATCTGGCCATCATCCTCCGGGCCGGCGCCTTGCCGGCTCCGGTGAAGATCATCCAGGACCTGACGGTCGGGCCTTCGCTGGGACGGGACTCCATCGAAAAGGGCGTTCGGTCGACCGTGATCGCCGGCACGCTGGTGGTCCTCTTCATGGTGGTCTATTACCGGCTATCCGGCGCCATCGCGGATTTAGCCCTCATGCTGAACCTCCTCTGTTTGATCGGCGCGCTCGCCGGGCTCAATGCCACCCTCACCCTGCCGGGCATCGCCGGGATCATCCTGACCATCGGGATGGGGGTGGACTCGAACGTGCTGATCTTGGAGCGGATCCGGGAGGAGCTGCGGACGGGCAAGCCGGTCCGGCCGGCCGTCGACGCCGGCTATGACAAGGCGTTCCTGACTATTGTGGACTCGCATGTGACCACGCTGATCACGGGGTTTGCGTTGTTCTTGTTCGGCACGGGCCCGATCAAGGGCTTTGCCGTCACCCTGTGCTTGGGCATTGCGATCAACCTCTTTACGGCTCTGGTGGGGACGAAGGTCGTCTATGACCTGCTCAACCGGCGGGGGCGGATGGAACGGCTCAGCATCTAGGAGCGGATATGTTGGAGATCCTCGGCAAAACGTCCATCGATTTCATGGGGCTGCGGAGGTACTCCTTCGCGTTCTCGGGCGTCCTGATCTTCGTCGGCCTGATCGCGCTGGTCCAGATCTGGCGGGGGGTGGCGAACCTGGGGATCGACTTCGCGGGGGGAACGGCCGTGCAGTTGAAGTTTGACCAGCCGATCCCGATCGAACAGGCCAGGCAGGCCCTGGGCCATCACGGGTTCGCGGAGGTCGAGATCCAGGATATCACCCAAGGCAACAAGCTGCTGATCCGTGTCAAGGCCCAGACGACTATTGAGGAGAAGGTCGCCGAGAAGGTCTTGGAGATCTTCAAGAAGGATTTCCCGTCGAACCCCTTCGTCATCGATTCCAGTTACGAGATCGGCCCGACCATCGGGCAGAAGCTCCAGAAGGATGCGCTCATTGCCATCTCGATTTCGATGCTGGGCATCATTGTGTATGTCGCGGCCCGCTTTGAATTCCGGTTCGGGATTGCGGCGGCGATCGCGACCTTTCACGACGTGCTGGCCGTGCTGGGGGTCTTCTACGTGCTGGAGAAGGAGATCACCCTCCTGATCGTCACCGCCCTCCTGACGCTGGCGGGGTACTCCCTGACGGATACCGTCGTGGTCTTCGACCGGATCCGGGAAAACCTCAAGATACGCCATCGGGACCCCCTCGAGACAGTCATCAACAATGCCGTGAACCAGGTTCTGAGCCGGACCGTCGTTGTGTCGCTGACCGTCATTCTGGTCCTCATCCCGCTCACCCTGGCCGGAGGGGAGGTGTTGCACGACTTTTCCCTCGCCTTGCTCCTGGGCGTCATCGTCGGCACCTATTCATCGGTGTTCGTCGCCAGCCCCCTGCTCATCCTCTGGAAAGGCACCCCGGGAAAGCTGCTCCGCCGACGTTAAAGGTGTTACCCCCACTTGACAATCAGGGATACTCCGAGGAAAAATAAATAGTTACAAGCCATCGTGGTGTTACCAAATTGAAACAGTCCAGCCGACACCAGAGTCTTAAACGCCGGATCATCACCGCCATGGTGCTGATCGGGCTCCTGCCGCTTAGTTTCGCTTTCGTCATCACCTATCTCGAAGAGCGCCAGGCGATCCGGGATGCGATCGGGCGGGACTTTCGTCAGATCGCCATCGAGGCGGCGGGGAAAGTCGAATTACAGGTGATGCAGGGCGTCAGCGAGGCCCGTCAGCTGGCCACGATTCCTATCCTGCGCGGGACGGTCATCGATTCCAACCGGAGCTATACGGGACGGGATCACGCGGCCATTCGTCGGATTGTCCGTGAATGGGAGCGTCGGTGGGCCATGCGACCACGCCAGGACCAGTACCCGGATTTCATCAATAAGATGGCAACAGACTATCTCAACGAATGGTTGCGGATCCGGAAAGCGGAATACGTTGCCATCTTCGTGACGGACGGCCAGGGGGCCCTGGTGGTGAGTTCCACGCCTCAGGCCGTATACGATCAGAGCCAGGCCCAGTGGTGGAAGGCAGCCTTCAACGGGGGCAAGGGCCAGATCTACGTGAGCGACCTCGTCTTCGACGAGAAGCTGGGGTTCCACGTGCTCGATGTGGCAGTACCCGTGCTAGACGACTCGCAGAAGGTGGCAGTCGGCGCCGTCAACGTCCGCCTGCGTCGCGATGAACTCTTCAAGGCGATCCAGGAGGTCCGGATCGGCGAACAGGGGCACGCGATGCTTTTGAGCACGGCCGGCCGGCCGTTGATCTGCCCGGTGCTCTCCCCTGATAAGCATACGATCAACGCCTCTTTGATGCGGCAGATCACACAACCGACGGCCGGCTGGGTGGTAGCCGAAGATGACTCGCATGGGGGAAAGAACGCGATCGTCGGGTACGCGCCGGTCCAGCTTCCGGTTGCCCTCGCCCGCGAGAGCCTGGGCGGGAACGGAGTGCAGTGGATCGCCTTCGTCCGGCAGGACCCGAAAGAGACGTTCGCGCCGCTGAACCAGCTTATCTGGAAGGTCTCCGCGGGAGCCATCGGGGTGTTCGTCCTCATGCTCGTGGCTGGCCGCTTCCTGGCCCGCCGGATCGTGCGTCCGATCCAAGTGCTCCAAGAGGGAGCGGCCCTGATCGGTCGGGGCGAGCTCAACCACCGTCTCGATATCACGACGGGCGATGAGATCGAAAAGCTGGCCGACAGCTTCAACCGGATGGCGGCCAGTCTCCGCCAGCACACGGAAGGGCTTGAACACGAAGTGGCGCGCCGGACGCGGGACCTCCGCGCATCGCAGGAACGCTACAAGATCCTGTTCGACGAGGCCGCCGATTCGGTGATCATGGTGAATCCCGGCGGCGGCATCATCGCGGTCAACCGGCGCCAGGAAGCCATCCTTAAGTATCCGGAAGAGCAGCTCGTGGGGCGTCGCTTCATCGACCTCATCTTACCCAAGTACCAGCCGTCGGTCGCGGCGTTGATGCAAGAGGTCCTCAAGGGGGCGGACAAGACGCCGACGGTGGAAGTCAAGGTGTTCGATCGGGCTGGGCGGCCGGTTTCCATGGAACTGGACCTCACCGGCATCGGAGCCGGCCCCATGACCTACATCATGGTGCAGCTGCGCGACATCACGGAACGCAAGGTTCTGGAGCGGCAGCTACAGGAGTACAGCGAGTCGCTGGAGGTAAAGGTCCAGGAGCGGACCCGGGAAATCGAAGAGACGAAGACCTATCTCGAGAACCTGCTTGAGAACGCCAACGACGTCATCTACACGCTCGACCTGGACCAGCGGTTCACCTACGTGAACAGCAAGGTCGAGAGCTGGGGCTACCGGAAGGAAGACCTGATCGGCCGGCCGTACTTGTCGTTGATGTCCAAGCGACATCGCGGCAAGCGCCTCCGGACCACCCTCGATATCGGGACCAAGCAGGCGTATGAGGTGGAGATCCTGAACAAGACGGGAGAGCCGCGCAATGCCTTGGTCAGCGTGTCTCCCCTCCGGGATAACAGCGGGCAGATCGTGGGGGTGCTGGGCATCGCGCGGGACATCACGGAGAAGAAACGCCTGGAGCAGCAGGTGCTCAATGCCGAGAAGCTCGCCTCCATCGGGAAACTGGCCGCCGGGGTCGCACACGAAATCAACAATCCGCTGGGGGGCATTCTGAACTGCCTCTACAACCTCCGCAAGAAGAGCGTCTCGCTAGAGCGGGCGACGGAGTACCTGGCATCGATGGAAGAGGGCTTGCGGAGGGTCCAGAAGATCGTACGGCAGCTGCTCGATTTCTCCCAGCAGCACGATCCCGAGCTCACCCCGACCGAGGTCAATGCGATCATCGAGCGGGTCTTGACGCTCACCAGCTACGCGTTCGAAGGGACCCGGGTGCGCCTGCACCGGGAACTAGGCCACGAGCTGCCGCCCCTCCTGGCGGACCGGCACATGCTCGAGCAGGTGCTCATGAATCTGATCCTCAACGCGGTGCAGGCGATCCGCGGGGAAGGGGTCGTGACGGTCCGCTCCGGCCACGACGGCCTGTGGTGCACGATCGAGGTGGAGGATACCGGCTGTGGCATCCCGCCCGACGTCCTGCCGAAGATCTTCGATCCGTTCTTCACGACCAAGGGGCAGGGCGAGGGGACGGGTCTGGGGCTGTCGGTGAGCCTGGGGATCGTCGAACGACATGGCGGAGAGATTGCGGTGAAGAGCCAGGTCGGCCGCGGGACCACGTTCATCGTGCGGCTGCCGGCCATATCGGTCCGGTCGATGGTCGGGAAGGAGGCCTGACGCCATGCCGCAGCCGAACGTTCTGATCATCGACGACGAGCCCCTCATGCGGATCTCGATCGCCGACGCGCTGAAGGCGGAAGGGTGCCAGGTCAAGGTCGCGACGACGGGTCTGGAGGGCATGGATCTGATCCGGAAGGAGCCGTTTGAAATCGTCATCACCGACCTCCGCCTGCCTGGGATGGACGGCCTTCAGATCCTCCAGGCCTGCAAGGAGGTCTCGCCCACGACCGGCGTGATCGTCATCACTGCGTATGGCTCCGTCGAGACGGCGGTGGAAGCCATCAAAAAGGGCGCTTACGACTACATCACCAAGCCCTTCTCCATGGACGAGCTGCTGCTGATCGTCAAGCGTCTGGTGAAAGTCCTGGAACTGGAGGATGAGAACCGGTCCTTGCGGGAAGAACTGGAGGGGCGGTTCAGCTTCAAAGGGCTGCTCGGCAAGAACGACAAGATGCGGGAGGTGCTGGAGAAGATCAAGCTGGTGGCCCCGACCGACTCGACCGTGCTGATCATCGGTGAGAGCGGGACCGGGAAGGAACTGGTGGCTAACGCGATCCACCACAACAGCCCGCGGCGCGAAGGCGCCTTCATCAAGGTCAGCTGTGCTGCCCTTCCGGAAACGCTGCTTGAGACCGAACTGTTCGGGCATGAGCGCGGGGCCTTTACGGGCGCGATGCGGCAGCGCAAGGGACGGTTCGAGCTGGCGCACCAGGGCACCATCTTCCTGGACGAGATCGGCGAGGTCTCACCGGTGGTGCAGGTCAAGCTGCTGCGCGTGCTGCAGGAACGGCAGTTTGAGCGGGTCGGCGGCGACCAGACGATCGAGGTGGATGTGCGCCTCATCTGCGCCACTCAGCGGGACCTCAAGAAAGAAGTGAAGGCCGGACGATTCCGGGAAGACCTCTACTATCGGCTGAGCGTAGTCCCGGTCTATCTGCCGCCGTTGCGGGAGCGCAAAGAGGACGTCATGGTCCTGGCCAAGCACTTCCTGGAGGGCTTTGCGATGCGGACGGGCAAGCGGGTGAAGGCCTTCTCGCAGCGGTCGCAGGAGCTGCTTCTGCGCTATTCCTTCCCCGGCAACGTCCGAGAACTGGAAAACACGGTGGAACGGGCTGTGACGTTGGGCCATGACGGCAGTGAGATCGAGCCCTGGGACCTCTGCGGGTTCCCGGCGTGCCCGTATCTCGGCGGCCCGCCGCAGCCGACGTGCGGATTTTGCGGCGAAGGGGTGTCCATGGCGGACAAGAGAGGGGTGCTGGTGGACCGACTGGACGCCGCCCGCGAGCAGTTCGAGAAGCAGCACATTCTCAAGGCGCTGGAGCGGACGCGGGACAACAAGACCGAAGCTGCAAAGCTGCTCGGCCTGTCCCGCAAAGCTCTCTGGGAGAAGTGCAAGCGCTACGGGATCTCGAAGGGTGCGAACGGTGGTGGTGAGAGGACTGACCGACCCGTCTAGACGGGCTTCGGGCCTTCTCCCCCTTCCCACAGCTTGACGGTGCGGTCGAGACCGCCGCTGATAAGCCGGCGGCCATCGGGGGAGAAGGCGATCGAGCGCACCGGCTCCTTGTGGCCCTTCAAGGTCCGGATCGGGCGGCCGGTCTTGATGTCCCAAAGCTTGATTGTGGTGTCGTCGGAGCACGACGCGACGATCTTGCCGTCCGGGGAGTAGGCGACGGCGCGCACCCATCCGGCGTGGGCCCTCACGGTGCGGATGAGCTTGCCGCTTGGCACTTCCCAGTATTTCATGGTCTTGTCCCGGCTCCCGCTGACGATAACGCTACCGTCCGGAGCAAAGGCCAAGCCGCCGATCCAGTTCTCGAAGGCGGTCTCCCACCCTTCCTGCGACTCTACCCAGAAGCCGCGCCGCTCGATCGTGCCGTCAAAGGGGTCGGACTTGTGCCCGTCCAAGGCGCAGAGCTCCTGCCCGCTGGGCAGCACTTCGAACAGCGTCATGCCACCCACGTCATTGCCGCTGGCCAGCAGGCGGCCATCAGGGGAAAACACGGTGCAGATGTTCCAATGCCGGTCATAGACGTCACGGGGCAGGAGCGACAGCAATTCTGTCGCGGTGCTGACTTCCCAGATCTTGATATCCCGGTTCTCGTTCCCGCGGGCCAGCATGAGCCCGTCCGGCGAGAAGGAGAGTGAGTGGACGGCATGGTCGTAACGGCCGAACAGCATTCTGATGAACTCCCCGGTCTTGGGATTCCACAGGCGGATTGTCCGGTCGGTGGACCCGCTGGCCAGCATTTGTCCGTCCGGCGCGAAAGCGAGGCAGCGGACCGCATCCGAATGGCCACGCAAAATCCTGAGCATCCGGCCGGTGTCGACCTCCCAGATCCGAATCGTGTGGTCCACGCTGCCGCTGGCCGCGATCGTGCCATCGGGATGGTACGCCACGACCCAGACCGGGTCATGGTGCCCGCGAAAGACTCGGACCTCGCGGGCTCCGGCTCGCCAGTAAGCCTCGCAATCCACGACAGGGACCGGCGGGATCCCCGCTGTTACAGAGCTATCGGCCATCGTGCTTTCCTCTGGAAAGGACCCAGGTGTCCTTGGCTTGCAAAAGAGCGCAGGCGCTACTTATAATGGGCTGTTGACGCAATTCTTTTGAACAGTGTTTACGATCATAACGGACCCTGAAAAAGGAAGTCAAGGAGGCCTGTCATGGAGCTGAGGTTTCAGCCGTCCCTGATCCAGGAAGTCATCGATGCCTTCATCGAAAAGACCGAGCGGGAAGGGGATCCGACGTTCTACAAGGAGTTCCATGAGCTGGCTGATCCCATCTACGAGAACTTTCCGTTGGACGATAGAGAACCGGAGTTCCAAAAGCTGTACCAGTACCTGTTCGGGCACTGGGGCTTCGCGGATATCATTGACAACGCCTTCAACGAGTTTTCCGAGCTCAAGGGGCGCATCGGCATCACCCTGGTTCGCGGGGTGCTCAAGGAGGACCAGGAATCCGTGGACATCTTGCGGAAGTGGGGGACCGTCGAAGAGGACTTGGCCAAACAGTTTGAGTCCAAGGGCCTCAAGGGAGTCGGGATCAAGCTTCTGCCCCGGCGCTTCTATGATCCGGCGTTGCCCCGCTTCTGCCGTCACGAGCTCTTGCACATTAAGGACATGCTCGATCCGGCCTTTCTCTATGACCCGGACATCAAGGTTGGGAACACCCCTGGCGAGGAAAGTCTCATCCTGGCCCGGTTTCGAGTCCTGTGGTGTCTGTCGATCGATAGTCGCTTGACGCGGATGGGGAAGGAGGCGGTGTTCCCCAAGGAACAGCGGTTCCGGGAATTTTCCACCTGGTACCGCAAAATTCCCGGCAAACAACTGGTGGCCGTGTTCGAAGGCCTCTGGGCGACCGAGCACTTCACCCACCCGGAATTGATCGAGATGGCGACCGATACTCTCAAGGTCATTGACCGGGCGATCGAAGTGGAGGGGGCGGAGATCCCCGAACGCAAGAAAATCATGCTGATGCCGGGGTTCCCGTGTCCGCTTTGCGGCTTTCCCACATACAACTGGGTCGAAAACCTCGAGAAGGAAGTGGAGCCGGAAGTCTTGGACTATATCCGTCAAAACCACCCCGGCTGGGATCCCGAGTACGGGGGGTGCGACCGCTGCATCGAGGTGTACAAACTCCGGGCCGCCGGCGTCATGGGGGATTAGCGCGCGCGGATGGGCGAAGACTTCGACAAGGGTCGGCGGGAGTTTCTCAAGCAGTCTGTCCTGTCGGTCGGCAAAACTGTCTACGAATACTACCAGCAACAGAAAGAGACCCCGTCGGAGACCGGTCCCAAGGAGTCTCCGGTCAAGGTCCGGACGGATTGGTTGCGGCCGCCGGGGGCGGTCGCCGAAGAGCTCTTCCTGGACCGCTGTACGCGTTGTGGTGACTGCCTGCCGGCGTGTCCGTACGGAAGCATCAAGAAGGATGTCGCGACCGGCTATCCGATCATTTTTGCCAACGAGTCCCCGTGTTATTTGTGCGAGGATTTTCCCTGTATCGCGGCCTGCGAGACTGAAGCCCTGCTTCCGGTGGGAGACCGCGCGGAAGTGCGCATGGGGGTGGCGGTGGTCAGCCGGGCGGACTGCACGGCCGACCAGGGGTGCCGGTTCTGCCTGGCGAAATGCCCGGTCGAAGCACTTTCGGTTGATTTTATCGACCCTTATCCGGTCGTGGACGTGGCCAAATGCGTGGGATGCGGTATTTGTGAGCAAGTCTGCTCAACCGTGAACGATCGGATCGCCATCAAGGTCGTGTCGGGCAGGCGCCTCGAAACGGCCCCAAAAACCCCTTGACAACATTGGAGGGGTTCTCCTATTCTTGGGAAGCTCAAGGCTTAGGGAGGCTGTGAGCGATGGGACCTCATGCAATGTCTGGTAATCCAACCGGTAAGGTCGGCTTGGCCGATGCCCCGGCAGTCGAATTGGCTCTATCCCGCAGCAAAGTGTACCTCCTCCTCTCCTGGGGCTTCCTCTTCCCCGAGGAAGAAGAGTTTTACAACTACCTGCAAGACGGCGAGTTTGTGGAGGACGGTTTCTCCGCGGTTGAATCGTTGGAGAAAAGCTTTGACGCGGTGAAGGCGGCCCCGGCAGCCCGGGACCTCATCTTCCCCATTCGCAAGCTCATCGAACAGATCGGCGAGTGGGAACAGGAAAACTTCAAGACGTGGGAATTCAGCGACCTGCAGGACGAGCATCGGCGGGTCTTCTCCAACGTGATCAGCCTGGACGCCCCACCCTACGAAACGCTTTTCGGGAACGAACACGTCTTTCAACAGTCCCACACCATGGGCGACATTGCGGGATACTACAAGGCGTTCGGTCTGGAGCTGGCTGAAGTCGTCCACGAGCGGCTGGACCACATCAGCGTCGAGCTGGAGTTCTTGCATTTCCTGGCCTACAAGGAGTCGTACGCGCTCTGTCACGACGGTGAGGAGAAGCTTCAGATCGTCGTGGACGCCGAGAAGAAGTTTGTGCGGGACCACATCGGGCGATGGGCGCCCTTGTTTGCTGACATGGCGTCGAAGAAGGCGCAGCGGGGGTTCTTCCACCTGCTGTGCGAGCTGTGCAAGGCCTATCTCAAGTTCGAATGCGCCTATCTCGGCGTCAAACCCCAGCCCTATAAAGAAACCGACTATAAGCCGGCCACCTTCAATCCACCGGAAGGAGCCACGTTCGAGTGCGGGGCGCAGGACCTTGGGAACGAGTTGACCGTCCTGCTGGATGAAGTCGGGGGCCGCTCCCAGATGGACGACGGCGACACGAAGGAAGGAAACGGGGATTCTGGGCGGACAGCGTAGTCACGTGAGGCTTTTTAATAATCTGCGAGTCACACAGTCGTTCTTCGGTTAATTATTTTATTTCTTAGAGAGGAGGGGCTATCGCTATGGAAATCATTCACACGAGGAACAGGGCCGTCGCATGGGGGGTGTTGCTGAGCGCCCTCGTCGTAGGCGTGGTCCTGACGCTGGGACAGGTCCCGTTGGCCGTCAGCCAGCCGGTCGCCATCCAGGCGAAGATGATCAAGGGACCCATTCCGATGGACGGGGCCAACCCCCTCTGGGAGAATGTTCCCGGTGTGGTGGTTCCGCTCACCGGACAAACTATCACCACGCCCATGCACCCCAACATAGCCGTCAAGTCGGTCTTTGTGAAGGCGGTCACGAACGGCAAGGACATCGGCATCCGGCTGGACTGGGGGGATCAGTCCAAGAACGATACGACCATCGGCCCGCAGCATTTCCGTGACCAGGCGGCCATTCAGTTCCCGGTCAACACCAGCGGCGCCCCGCCCTTCCAGTGCATGGGGCAGTCAGGCGGCACGGTGAACATTTGGCGGTGGAATGCCGAGTGGCAGAAGGACCTTGGAAAGGACGTTGCTGGAATCTGGGACGTGGACAACGAATACCCGGCTATTTTCTGGGACTACTACTACGAGGAGCCGGCTGGCGGCGTGACCTACCTGGATCGCGTCGGGCGGAGCATGGGCCCGTTCAACACCGGCATCTGGTCGGGCAATATCCTCTCCGATCCTGAGTTGCGGATTGGGTCCGTCGAAGACCTCAATGCGAACGGGTTCAGCACCCTGACGACCCAAATCCACCAGGATGTGTTGGGGAACGGCGTGTGGGAGCATTCGGGTTCGCTCAAGGGTGGGTGCTGCACGGGTCCGACGTGGCGTGTGGTGTACAAGCGGGCGTTGCAGACCCAGGACCCCAATGACGTGCAGTTCAAGCTCGGCATGTCGGTTCCGGTTGCGTTTGCCGTGTGGGATGGCCAGAACGTCGAGCGTGACGGGATGAAGGCGATCTCCACTTGGTTCACCCTGCATCTTCCGCAGTAAGGTGCATGGTCATACCGCTGCCGTAGGGAGCGCATCCCCGGCACGGTAGCAGATTGGCCCCGGGGGATCAGTTTCAAGGATCCCCCGGGGTTTTTTATGCCCTTGAAAGGGGCAACGGAAGCGGCCCCATGTGCCCCTTGGGAGGGTCGCCAACCCTGCAGATTCAGTTGCATTACCCACTACGCTGGGTGTATAAAACCAGCAGTGGCAACGCGAGGGAAACGCGTGTTTCTTCTAGCTTCTTTGTATATTTATGCTGTTCGGTAACGAGGCGCCAAGATGAGAACCATGCTCTTGTTTCCCCCTACTTGGCATCCCTCCCAGCCATACCTAAGCCTCCCGTCGCTCACCGGCTTTCTCAAGCAAGAGGGCGTCACGGACATCATCCAACGGGATCTCGGCATTGAGGTTCTCGACAGCTTCCTCAGCCAAGCCACCGGCCGTGAGACCTACGAGCGGATGCAGGAGAAGGTCAGAACCCTGGAACGGCTGGGGACGCAAGGGGAAACGGGTCCCTCGAGCCAGGAGCACCTCGCCCGGATGAAAGAAGCCCTCGACTGGTTTCCGCCGCTCTACGACCACGTCGAAGAAGCCAAATGGACCCTGCGCTCCGAGCAGTTCTACGATCAGGACAAATACCGAGAGAGCCTCTTCCTCATCGATCGCTGGCTCGCCTTCCTTTCGACGCTCTATTTCCCGACACGTATCTCCGTGGTCGACAACCAGTGGCGGTATTCCATCTATTCGTCCAAGGACATCCTGAAGGCGGTCGCGGACGAGCAGGAGAATCCGTACCTGGAGGTCTTCCGGTCCCGACTGGTGCCGGACATCCTGGCGCAGGCCCCCGACCTGGTCGGCGTCTCGATCACCGCGACGTCCCAAATCCTGCCGGGCCTGACCCTCTGCCGCTTGCTCAAGCAGGCGCACCCGGATCTGCATCTGACCATCGGCGGGAGCATCTTCACCCGGCTGGTGGACAACCTCCGGCGGGTCGAGGCGATGTTCCAGTTTGCCGATGACTTTGTGGTCTTTGAAGGTGAGACCGCCTTGCTTGAGCTCATCCATCAACTGGAGGGGAAGCGCGATTTCAGCAAGGTGCCGAATCTCATCTACCGGCAGAACGGGAAGACCATCGTCAACCAACCGTTTTTTTCGGAAAACATCAATGCGCTGTCGGCGCCGAATTTTGACGGCTTTCCGTTCCGCCAGTACCTCGCGCCCCAGTCCGTGCTCCCCATCCAATTTTCCCGCGGGTGCTATTACAAGGACTGTGCCTTCTGCGCCTTGACGCTGGATCACCAGAATTTCCGGCAGCGGGCGCCGGAAAAGGTCGTGGACGACCTGAAAGGGCTCATGGCGAGGTATCAGACGCCGTTCTTCTTCTTCACCGACGAGTGCTTCGCCCTCTCGCCGACCAGGCGTCTCTGCAGCCAGCTCGTCGAGGCCGGGGTCAACGCCCAGTGGACCTGCGAGATGCGGTTCGAAAAGAACCTGACGCGGGACCTGCTCAAGTTGATGCGGGATGCCGGGTGCTTGAAGATCGTTTGCGGACTGGAATCCTACAACCAGCGCGTGATGGATTTCATGAAGAAGGGGATCAAGCGCGAGCACGTCAACCGGATCATCGACGATTGCCTGGACCTCGATATCGCCGTGCACTGTTATATCCTGATCGGCTTCCCCACCGAGACGGAGGCGGAAGCGATGGAAACCGCGAATTTCATCCTTGGGCACACCCGGCTGCACTCGTCCTACGGCTTCTCGTGCCAGCCCTGCCTCTTCGATCTGGAGAAGGAGGCGCCGATCATGAGCGATCCGGCCAGCTACGGCATCCGGCGGATCATGCGACCGGCGTCGGAGGACCTCAGCCTGGGCTATTTCTATGAGGTGATGGAAGGGATGAAGCCCGACGAAGCGGAACGGGTCTACCAGTACGTGTACGAGAAGATCAGCGAAGTGGTGTGCGAACTCCCCTTCAATTACGCTATGGCGGACGGATTGCTGTACATCGCCCGCGCGAAGACGCATCCGGTCGCGACTGGATAGCAGGGGCGTGATCGCTCCCGTAAAGGAGCCCTGATGGCCGAGTCCGTGATGACCCCAAAAGTTCGCGTGGGCGCCGAGAGTGGCGGCGTGCTCTTGGAATATTTCCTGAAGGCCTTGCTGGTCGCGGGGCTCTGCGAGCTCATCCTCTACCGTCTGGTGTCCCGATTGGGGATGCACCTGTCGAAGGTCGCGAAGGAGTACGTGGTCGTCGAGTATTTCCTGCGGGGGGCGTCGGCGATCGGCTTCGCCTTGATGAACTTTTCGGCGATCCTCGTGTTCCTCGTCTTGCTGGTGCTGCTCTTCTACAAGATGAACGGGCTGCTGGCCCGGCCCCTGGACCGGATCGTCGTGCCGATGGTGTCGCTGCTCCTTGCGCTGACGGCAACGTTCCTGCTGTTTCCGCCCCGCATGCTGGGCGCGGTCGTCTACAACGGACTGACGCTCGTGCTTTTGTGGA
>VBOD01000031.1 GCA_005877615.1 Nitrospirota bacterium
CGCGTTGCGGATGGTTGCCTCCTGGCTCACGACGTTCGCGCGCGCGGCCTCCAAATTGGCCTTGGCGCGGTTTACAGCATGCACGTAATCGGTGTGGTCCACCTCGACGAGCAGCTGATCCGCTTTCACATAGTCGCCCTTGTCCACATAGATCTTGGAGATGTAACCGTCCACCCGCGAGAAGATGTTGACCTGCTGGTACGGTTGAATGTCCGCGGTGTACGTCAGGCGCACGTCGAGATCCTTCCGGACCGGCATGATCGTGCCCACCGTGATCACGCGCTCCTTGCGGGGGTCTTTTTTGGCCCCGCTGCTGACGAGACGGAAAGCCACGAGCGCGACCAGCGTCAGGACGAAAATGCCGGCGAGCGTGAGTACGGGATGGCGCTTGAAGCGGCTCATTTTCGCAGACCCTCGAGGAAGACATCCACATAGCCGGCGACGGCCTCCTCCGGCGAGCAATGGGGGGGGACCTTGAAGATCTCATGCAGCAGCCGGTGATACACGATCATGCCGATGAAGGACTGGGCGGCGAGCAGCGGGTCCACCTTCCGGAACGCGCCTTCCTTGGTGCGGCGGGCGATGTAGCCGGCCAGGAATTCATAAAACACTCGATGCCGGTTCCGGAAGAACATGTCCGAGAGTTCGTGTCCTTCGAGTGCGCTGAAGAGCAGCAGGCGGAGCAGAGACGGATCGGCGCCACGATGGATGCGGAAGCTGGCGATGAGCGTGAAGACCCGCACGTCCTCCCGCTTGTCCGCCGCTTCCTCGATGGACGCCATGAGCTGGGAGAGTTGGCTCCTCGCGGCAATGATCGCGGCGTACAGCACCCGCTTGGTCGGAAAGTACCGGAACAGGAGCGCCTCGCTAATCCCGGCGGTCTTCGCGATCTCGCGAGTCGTCGTGCCGTTGAAGCCCTTCTGGGCGAACAAGGAGGCCGCGGCCGCGATGATGCTGGCCTGACGTTCCTGGCCGGTCGCCCTCTGCGTTCTGGATTTCTGGATGACGCTCATGTACCCGCCATGTAAGTAAGTGATCACTCACATAATAGCAGGTGCGCCACCTGATGTCTAGCCGGACATGCGACAGCCTCGAGGGGCTGGGAGAACCTGTCTGGCTGGAAAGGGTATGGTCGGGTTAAGAGGCTTTCACTGCACGTTGTAAGGTCATTGACATAACTACGGTCGTTTCCAGCTCGCGTCGGGATTGAAAGTCGTCATCTTGGAGGCTATCGCTGCGGTGTTCTTGCCCAGATCTTTTTCATAGACCACTCCATCGTGATTGACAATAAAGCTCATAACGCCTGACGCACCGTACCGAGCCGGATAGGCGATCACCGCGAAACCGCCGATCATTTTGCCATTGACAAAATAGTCGTAGGCCCCACCCGGAGCGTCCTTCCCCTGTCTGGTGAGAATTCTATAGAAGTAACCATGATAGGGCGCAAGCGGCCTGGAGGCTGAGCGGGTATAGCCCTCTTGGGTCGCGGTCGCCAGCAGCGGGCCGAGTGGACTCAGCGGCTCGTCCGCCTCTGTCTGCCAATAGAGCCCATCGCGCTTACCAGGCGCGCTCACGAATTTGGGGGCATATTCCGGAATACCATCGCTATCCAGATCGAGCGTCGCGTATTCGCGTTCGGCGTCGACGATCGCGAGACAAACCTGGATCGCCGCCATTTCGTTGCGGCCGATCCGGCGAGCGAGAATCTCTTTTTCGCCCTGCTGGGTGTCGAAACGCCAACCGCCATCCGATTTCACGAGCGGAATCGGCATCGGCCACTCGTCCTGACCGATCACGAGCGTCGCTTTCGTGTCGCCTTCGAGCACGAGCTTGTGGGCTTCGCCATAGGCCTTGAGAAATGTCTCGCGGTTTTGCCTATCGGCCACGGCGTCACCCGAACTGGTCAGCTTGCTGCCGTGAGATCCCAGAATCCCATGCAACATCGGTTGATCGTCCACCTTGACCGCTTCAACCAGCGCGGCGATCCCCGCCTCCGGCGACGCAAAGCTCTTTGGCCCTGCTGTCGCCGCCAGGGCCATGGATGCCATACCCAATAGCGCCACTGCACAGATTGTCCTGTTCACAATAATTCTCCTCGACGCAAATGAATGTTGAAAAGGCTGGGAGATCACTTCGCTGCTGCTAGTGGCGCGAACTTCCGCTGCCGCCGCGAATGCTTCCAGAAGACCGTGGCGCGGATCCTTGGAAGCTCGCGTGCCCGCGCGCGCTGAAGGTCCGCATGTCCCCTCCATGGCCTACGCCCTCGAAGGCATGGGGCCGCTGTTCAAAATGAGGAGGACTGACTCCGCTTGGCGCACTAGGGCGGCTTGGGGCGCTGCGCACGTCGGGACGGCTCACGTCGGGCACGTGCATGCGACTGGGCGGGCTGCCCATATTCGGACGGTTGCCAAGACCTCCGGGGCTGCCACGTTCTTCCAGGCGACTGCCGGGACCACCGCGCGCCTCCGGGCGATTGCCAAATTCGCTACGACCCGCAACCGAAGACGGCTCGTGTCCACGGAAGTCGCGACGTGCCTCGGGCGACGCGCTCGTGCGGCGAAATTGTTGCCGCAACGACGCATCCCGATAGAGAACACCCCGGCGATGGACCGGATCGTGTTGCCACACAGTCACCCGGTTCACGTTCACCGTGTGGAAGTAGAAGTTGTTCACGTTGACCACGGTGATGTGGCGGTGCGGCCAGTCGAAGGCGCCGAAGAAGAATCCTGCACCCACCGTAACCCCGACGCCCCAGACGAAACCCACTCCGAATCCGGGGCCCACGAAGTAGCCGGGCCACGGCGCCCAATAGACCGGCGGGTACGCCGGCCACCACCACGGCCCGTAGACCACCGCCGGATCGTAGTAGGGGACGTAGATTACATCTGGCCTCGCCGGCTCGACCACGATGGTCTGCCCCTGCTGATCCACGCGGACCTGGTCGGTCGACTTGAGATTACCGGCCTCATACGCCTTCTGACGCAGATTCTGGACTGTGTCCATCACCTGTGTCTGCTGGGCGAGAAACGCATCGCCGAGCCGTTCCGTCCAGTCCAGCTTCTCGTCCATCATCTGGAGGATCTGGGGAAACGCGACGAGCGATTTGACGCTGGGATCCCAGCTATTCTGTGTAACCGCCTGCACCGCCTGGTCGCCTTTGAGGCTGGGATTGGCCCTGGACCAACGCGCGGCCTCGACGACCTCGAGCGGATAGGTCGAGGCCATCAAAATCTGCGTCAGGAGCGAGTCCGGGTACAGCGCTATCGGCGCCAGCATCTGATCGAGTTCTTGCTGCGTAAACGCACGCCTACTGGGAGCCACTTCGGACAGTGTCGTCGTCGAGGAACTCGGCACAACGGTGACGTCGGCCGCTGCCTGGTACTGCTGGCACGTACTGGGGTCCGTCAACTTGTCGGTGAAGACGTCTGAACCATCTGCCTGGTGGCAACGCCAGAGTTCGGCGTGAGCCGAGAGCGGCGACAGGAGCAGCGCAAGGATGATGGCGGCACCGAGGCGGAGCATATCAAGCCTCCTTAATCCTAGTTCGGTTTCCTCACCTACTATGACACTTCTCACGGCAAAAAGTCACTTGCCGCCTTCGAATGGCTTGATCACAATATGGCCGGTGGTCCCACTGAGCACCACTATTTGTTGGGGTGTTGCTTTCTCACCCACGGACGCTAGCGCTAAAAGGATTAGTGCTACAAACGGGCCAGCGAGAAGTGGAGTAATCGGCTGCCCTAGGGAGCCACATGGGGAGAGGACGTCCGCTGCGCACGTCCAGCCCGAAGGCGTTCAACCCAGAGTCTCGCGCGGTCGAGGTAGAGGTACACGACCGGAGTCGTATAGAGCGTCAGCATCTGGCTGACGATCAACCCGCCGACGATGGCGATGCCCAGCGGCCGGCGCATCTCCGACCCGACGCCCATCCCCACCGCCAACGGCATGGCCCCTAGCAGCGCCGCCATCGTCGTCATCATGATTGGCCGAAATCTGAGCAAACAGGCCTCGTAGATCGCGTCGGTCGAATTCTTCCCTTGTTTGCGCTCCGCCTCCAATGCGAAGTCGATCATCATGATCGCGTTCTTCTTCACGATGCCGATCAGCAGGATGATGCCGATCAGCGCAATGATGCTTAGCTCCGTGCGAAAGAGCATCAGGGCCAGAATCGCGCCGACGCCAGCGGAGGGCAATGTGGACAGGATCGTGATCGGATGGATGTAGCTCTCGTACAGGATGCCGAGCACGATGTACACCGTAACCAACGCAGCGAGAATCAGCAGCGGCTGATTGGCCAGCGAGGCCTGAAAGGCCTGCGCCGTCCCCTGCATGCTGCCGTGAAAACCGGCCGGCAGGCCGATCGCCCGCGTGGCCCTCTCGATCGCCCGGACCGCGTCTCCGAGCGCCACCCCCGGCGATAAGTTAAACGAGATCGTGATCGCCGGAAACTGCCCCTGATGGCTGACCGAGAGCGCGGTCGACGTCTGCTCGTAACGCGCGAAGGCGCTGAGCGGCACTTGCGCTCCGGTCGGAGACCGCACATAGATGTCCTTCAGCGTGTCGGGTTGCTGCCAGTACCGTGGGGCGACTTCCATCACGACGTGGTATTGGTTCAACGGCGTATACATGATCGAGACCTGCCGCTGGCCGAACGCATCGTAGAGGGTGTCGTCGATGAGCTGCGGTGTGATGCCCAACCGCGAGGCGGTGGTACGGTCGAACACTACCGAGGACTGCAGGCCTCTGTCCTGCTGGTCGCTATTCACGTCCGCCAACTGCGGTAACGACCGCAGCTTCTGCTCGACACGCGGGGCCCAGGCGTTCAGCTCCGCCAGGTCGACTCCCTGGAGCGTGTACTCGAATTGCGCATTGCTCCGCCTCCCGCCGATACGCACGTCCTGGGTGGCCTGGAGATAGGTCGGCGCGCCCGGTATCCCAGCGAGCTTGCCGCGCAGCCGCGCGATCACCTGATCCGCGCTCAGCTTCCGTTCGTGCAGCGGCTTCAGCCCGATGAACATGCGTCCGGTGTTCGTCGTGGTCCCGCCGGCGCCGCCGCCGCTGAACCCCGTCACGGATTCAACGGCCGGATCGTTCTTGATGATCTCCACCACCTGCATCAGCTTCTGACGCATCGCCTGAAAAGAGGTGTCCTGCGCCGCCTGAATCGAACCTATCAGGCGCCCGGTGTCCTGCTGCGGGAAGAAGCCTTTCGGAACGATGACGAACAGATAAATGTTGAGCGCGATGGTGGCGAGGGTCAAGACGAGCATGAATCGCGGATGCCGCAAGGCCCATGACAGAGTCTTCTCGTACCGCGATAACATCCAATGGAAGGCCCGCTCACTCGCCCGGTACAGCAATCCATGGATACGGACTTTCTCCGGCCTGAGGAACATGGCGCACATCATGGGAGTGGTGGTGAGCGACAGGACGAGCGAGATGAAGATGGCCGTGGAGAGAACCACCGCGAACTCCCGGAACAGACGGCCCACGATGCCGCCCATCAGCAGGATCGGAAGGAACACCGCGATCAGCGAGAGGCTCATGGACAGGACGGTGAACGCGATTTCCTTCGCCCCGCGCAACGCCGCCTCGAAAGGAGGCACGCCCTGTTCTCGGTACCGGGTGATGTTCTCGAGCACCACGATGGCGTCATCCACCACAAAGCCGGTCGCGATCGTCAGCGCCATGAGGGACAGGTTATCCAGGCTGTAGCCGCACAGATACATCGCCCCAAAGGTGCCGATGAGCGAAACCGGCACCGCCACGCTCGGGATCAGCGTGGCCCTGACATTGCGCAGGAAGGCAAACACCACCAGGATCACAAGCGTGACCGAGATCAGCAGCGTCCGCTCCACATCGTGCAGGGAGGCGCGAATCGTCGGGGTCCGGTCCAGCACGACGGATAGCGTGATCGCTCTGGGAATGGAGGCCTCCAACTGCGGAAGCACCTCGCGGATGTGGTCCACCGTCTCGATGATATTCGCCCCCGGCTGCCGGAAGATGACGACCACCGCCGACGGCTTACCGTTGGACAGCCCAGTCGTGCGCAGATCCTCGACCGAGTCTTCCACCATGGCCACGTCCGACAATTGCACTGCCGCGCCGCTCCGGTACGTGACGATCAGCGGCATGTACTCGTCGGCCTTGCGCATCTGATCATTCGTCTGGATCTCCCACATCCGGACCCCATCCGCCATCTTCCCCTTCGGCCGGTTCACATTGGTGCGGCTCAGCACGCTGCGGACATCCTCCAGCCCGATGCCGTATTTGTTCAGGGCCATCGGATTGAGCTCGACGCGCACGGCCGGGAGCGAGCCGCCGCCCACGAACACCTGGCCGACGCCCTCCACCTGGGACAGCTTCTGTTGGAGGACGCTGGACGCCGCGTCGTACATCTGTCCCCGGCTCATGGTGTCGGAGGTCAGCGCCAGGATGAAAATGGGTGCATCCGCGGGATTGACCTTGCGGTATGTGGGATTGTACGGGAGCGCTATCGGCAGGTAACTTCGCGCCGCATTGATCGCCGCCTGGACGTCGCGGGCGGCACCGTCGATATTCCGATTCAGATCAAATTGCAGGACGATGTTCGTCGAGCCGAGGTAACTCGTCGAGGTCATTTCGGTCACGCCCGCGATGCGCCCAAACTGGCGCTCGAGCGGGGCCGCCACCGAGGTGGCCATGGTTTCGGGGCTCGCGCCCGGTAGGGTCGCCGACACGGAAATCGTGGGAAAGTCCACCGTGGGCAGGGCCGCGACAGGGAGGAAACGAAAGGCAACGGCCCCGACAAGCGCGATTGCGATCGTCAGCAGCGTCGTGCCGACCGGCCGCCGGATGAAGGGCGCCGAGATGTTCATGACGGCCTCGGCCCGAGTGCTTCGCCAGGGGATTGTGCGGCTCGACGCTCCCCGACGCGTTTCGCCAATCGGTCGAAGGCGAGGTACACCACCGGCGTCGTGTAGAGCGTCAGCATCTGGCTGAGGATCAGCCCCCCGACGATCGCGATGCCGAGCGGCCGGCGCAGCTCCGCACCCACACCCGTGCTCACCGCCAGCGGCAACGCCGCGAGCAGCGCCGCCATCGTCGTCATCATGATGGGACGGAAGCGCAGCAACGAGGCCTCGTAGATCGCCTCGACTGGGCTCTTGCCCTCCTTGCGCTCAGCGTCCAGGGCGAAGTCGATCATCATGATCGCGTTCTTCTTCACGATGCCGATTAATAGAATGATGCCGATCAGCGCGATCACGCTCAGGTCCGTCCGGAACATCAGCAGCGCGAGGATCGCGCCCACCCCCGCCGACGGCAGCGTGGACAGGATCGTGAGAGGGTGGATGTAGCTTTCGTACAGGACACCGAGCACGATATAGACCGTCACCAGCGCCGCAAGGATCAGCAGCGGCTCATTCGTCAGCGAGGCCTGGAAGGCTTGGGCAGTCCCCTGAAAGCCGCCCCGAATGCTGGCCGGCATGTTGAGCTGTTGCGTAGCGGCTTCGATCGCGCGCACCGCGTCCCCGAGTGCCGCGCCTGGCGCCAGATTGAACGACACCATCACGGCCGGAAACTGCCCCTGATGGCTCACGACGAGCGGCGCCGTCGTCTCCGTCACCTGGGTGAACGTGCTCAAGGGAACCTGACCGCCGTATGAGGAGCGGACATAGATGTCCTGCAGCGCGCTGGGCCCCTGCTGGAACTCAGGCTTCACTTCGAGGACAACGCGGTACTGGTTCAACTGCGTGAACATCGTGGACACGATCCGCTGCCCGAAGGCATCGTACAGCGTGTCGTCGATGAGCTGCGGGGTGATGCCGAGCCGGGACGCAGTGCTGCGGTCGATCACGAGCGAGGCCTGCAGTCCTTGATCCTGTTGATCGCTGCTCACGTCGCGAAGCTCTGGGAGCGTTCGCAGGGCATCCACGAACTTGGGCGCCCATGCATTCAATTCCTTGATGTCCGGATCCTCCAGGCTGTACTGGTACTGCGTGCGGCTCACGCGATCCTCCACCGTGAGATCCTGCACCGGCTGCAGAAACAGCATGATGCCTTCGACCTTCACCAGCTCCGGTTGGAGGCGGCGGATGATCTCGCTCGCGCTGATCTTCCGCTCGGAGAGGGGCTTCAGGTTGATCTGGATGCGCCCGCTGTTGAGCGTGGTGTTGGTGCCGTCCACCCCGATGAACGAGGAGAGGCTCTCGACCGCCGGATCCTCCAAGATCACCCGGGCCAGGGCCTGTTGGCGGGCAGCCATCGCCGGGAACGAGATGGTTTGCGGCGCTTCGGAGACCCCCAGGATCACGCCGGTGTCCTGGATCGGGAAGAAGCCTTTGGGCACGACGACGTAGAGCAGCACGGTCAGGACCAGCGTTCCCACGGCCACCATCAGCGTGGCCGCCTGGTGGTCCAGCACCCAGCGCAGCGTCGTCCCGTAGAGCGCGATCGTCCGGTCGAACATCTGTTGGGACCAGCGGTAGAACGCGCCCTGCTGCTGTTCCGGGGTGCGCCGCAGCAGCCTCGCGCACATCATCGGCGTCAGGGTGAGCGAGACCACGGCCGAGATCAGGATCGTCACACCGAGGGTGATTGCAAACTCCCGGAACAGCCGTCCCACCACGTCCTGCATGAACAGCAGCGGGATCAGCACGGCGATGAGCGAGATGGTCAAGGACAGGATGGTGAAGGCGATCTGCTGGGAGCCTTTGAGCGCGGCCTGGAGCGGGGTATCGCCCTGTTCGATGTATCGCGCGATGTTTTCGATCATGACAATCGCGTCGTCCACGACAAAGCCCGTCGAAATCGTGAGCGCCATCAACGTCAGGTTATTCAGGCTGAACCCCAGCAGGTACATGGCCCCGAAGGTGCCCACCAGGGACAATGGCACGGCGGCGCCGGGGATGACGGTGCCGGAGAGGGTGCGCAGGAACAGGAAGATCACCATCACCACCAGCGCGACTGCCAGCATCAGCTCGAACTGTACGTCCCGGACTGATGCGCGAATGGTCGTGGTGCGGTCGGTCAGCACGGAGACGTGGATGGACGACGGCAACGCGCTTTCCAGTTGCGGCAGCAGCTTCTTGATGCGGTCCGCGACCTCGATGACGTTGGCGCCCGGTTGGCGCTGGATGTTGACGATGACCGCCGGGGTCTCGTTCATCCAGGCTGCCTGCTTCACGTTCTCGGCATCGTCGATCGCATCGGCAACGTCGGACAACTGCACCGGCGCGCCGTTGCGATAGGCGACGATCAGCGGCCGGTAGTCCTTGCTCGACAGGAGCTGATCGTTCGCGCCGATGATCGAAGCCCGTCGCGGGCCGTCGAACGCGCCCTTGGCTTGATTGACATTGGCGGCAGCCACCACCGTGCGCAGGTCTTCAAGGGTCAATCCGTAGGCGGCCAGGGCAGTCGGGTTGACTTGAATCCGCACGGCCGGCCTCTGCCCGCCGCTGATGCTGACGAGCCCCACACCCGACAACTGCGAAATCTTCTGGGCAAACCGGGTATCCGCGAGATCTTCAACCTGAGGCAAGGGCATGGTGTCCGACGTCAACGCCAGCGTCAGAATCGGCGCATCGGCCGGGTTGACCTTGTTGTAGACAGGCGGGTTCGGAAGATCCTTCGGCAAGAAAGTCGTCGCCGCGTTGATGGCCGCCTGCACCTCCTGTTCGGCCACGTCCAGGCTGAGGTCCAGGCTGAACTGCAGCGTGATGACCGAGCTGCCCCCCGAACTGGTCGACGTCATCTGTTTCAGGCCGGGCATCTGCCCGAACTGGCGTTCCAACGGGGCGGTGACGGAGGACGCCATCACGTCAGGACTCGCGCCCGGGTAGAAGGTGACGACTTGGATGGTCGGGTAATCCACTTGCGGGAGGGCGGAGACCGGCAGTTGTCGGTAGGCCAGAACGCCGGCGAGCAGAATCGCCGTCATCAGTAAGACGGTCGCGACCGGTCGCAGGATGAAGAGACGGGACGGATTCACGGACGGCGTTTCGGGGTTTCGCCGGTCTGCGTCTGGGTCCGGGTCTTGACGTCAACCGCGCTGCCCTCGCGCAGCTTCTCCGTGCCGTCTACAACAACGACTTCATCGGGGGACAGACCCGTCTCGATGGATGCCTCGTCCCCTTGGGTCACGCCGACAGTGACCGGACGCACCGCAACCGTCTGGTCAGCCTTAACCACGTAGACGAACACCACCCCCTGAGGACCTCGTTGGATGGCGGCAGTCGGCACGATTGTGGAGCCGTGCTTGACGTCCAAGCGCAGACGGGCATTGACGAACTGGTTGGGGAACAGCTCATTGTCCTCGTTGGGTAAGATCGCCTTGAGCTTGACGGTGCCGGTGTTCGGATCGATCTGGTTGTCCACCGTCAGCAGGGATCCCGTGGCCAGCCGCCGCTTTTGCTCCCGATCGAACGCCTCGACCGGCAGGCGCTCCCCGGCTTTGAGCTTGGCGAGCACCGGGGGGAGACTGTCCTCGGGGATGGTGAACACCACCGTAATGGGTTGAAGCTGCGTGATGACCACCAGGCCGTTCGGATCAGTGGCGTGAACGATGTTGCCTGGATCCACGAGACGCAACCCGACTCGCCCGCTGACCGGCGCGGTAATGCGGCAGTAGATCAGCTGCAGCTTGACGTTGTCGATCTGCCCCTGATCGCTCTTGATAGTCCCTTCATACTGGCGCACCAAATACACTTGGGTGTCCAACTGCTGCTGTGGGATTAGATCCTGCTTGATCAGATCACGGTAGCGCGCAAGGTCGATCTGAGCGTTTTTCAGCAACGCCTGGTCACGGACCAGTTGCCCCTCAGCTTGGGTCAACTGCGTTTCGAATGGGCGCGGGTCTATTTGAGCCAACAGATCACCGGTGCGGACGATCTGCCCTTCCTGATACAGAACCGCCATGAGCTCTCCATCGACACGGCTTTTCACGGTGACGGTTTTGAGCGGAGTAACTGAGCCGAGCCCGGTGAGATATACGCCGATGTCGCCTGTCTTTGCCGCAACGGCGACCACCGGCACGGCGCGTGCGGGGCCGGGCGACCCTTTGGCGGGACGCGGTTGCGCCTCGCCCGACTTTGTGAAGAAGACGTAGGCGCCAATGGCAAGGAGACAGACCGCCAGCAGCCCGATCCCCCAGCGCTTGAGCAACACCGCGGATCGAGTCCGCTCCGGAATGGCGGCCTTGGTCGATTCTTGCATGAACATGTGAGCCAAACGTAGCATGAAACCTGGACCGGCTGAAAGAGGACAGGTCAGCGGGAACGGGGCGCATCCTGCTCGTTCCGACTGATACGCCCCCAGCGGAAGACATACAGCACAAGTCCTGGGAGGACCACGAACAGGAGCAGGAGGACGATCAAGGACCCGACGACGAGCACCGTATCAACGATGATGTCAAGTAGCACAGGCCCTACTGAGAAACGGCATCCTTGCCGTCCCCTGTTCCAGTCTCAGACTCTTAGCCTTTTCTCTCGGGGAGATCGTGGCGGACTGCCCTCAACTCATCACTATCCTCGTCCGGTTGTGCGTCTTCGTGAGGGCTAGCCTGTGGCTCATCACCACTATACGCTCTCGGCCGCTGGCCTTCTGCGTGCCTTCCGCCGCCGTATCTCTCCATTCTGATGGCACGCCATTTCTCGCGCTGCTCCGGCGTCAGAACAGCGGCCGCCGCACGCAGAGCCTTCACCCCATCCAGACGCAGGGCCGTATGAGTGTTCTCGGATTTCTTCAGAGCTGTCTCGATCGCAGCTAGGTCGGCCTTCTCATCGTGGATGAGTGTCCGGACATCCACCTCAGCCAGTTTCAAGTCGGCTTCCTCTCGGATACGAGTCTTCGTATAGTCAGTCGCGATAGCCTTGATCTTGGCACGTTGCTCCTGTGACAAGCCCAGGTCCTTTCCATGCCGGAGTAACCTTTGGAGTGAATGGCCGACAAAGTCGTGCATGGCCCTGCCATGCTCGGGATGCCCGCCCCTCATCATCCTCTGGCTTGGGTCATCGGCTCGGACCTCGGTAGGAATGCAGACACCCCAAGCTAGCAAAGCACCGATAGCGAGAATGACCGAAATTTGAGAACTAATTGCCCTTGTTGTCCTAGACATCTTGCCCTCCCTGTATGAGTCGAGAACATCCCAAGTCGTTGTCCTTGGCCTGCCTTTACTCTGGGTATGACACGCCCGAATCAGAAAAGTTACATTTCACCGTCCAGGAAAGGAGCTCTCGTGAACTGGGGGGCCAGGAGGGGTGGATACCGCTTTGCTGACTTGTACTGTGCTGAAAAGATTATGAAAAACCGTTGGCCCCTCGATCAGTGTCGAGGGGCGGCGCGTTTGTGGAGCAGCAACTCCGCGGCTCGCTCGCTGGTCTCTTTCACATGAATGCCCATCTTGGGGTGGGAAGGCTCGAAATCCACCGGCAACTCGTAGCTGCGCAAGCGCTCGGCCACGATGGGACCGACGGCCGAGACCACCACCTTCTCCAGCACCTGACGCAACTGATCGGCGCCGCCCAACCGCTCGGCCATCTGCATGACGTGATCCACCTGCACCGCGTTGGTGAACAAGACGACGTCCACCTCCCCGCGCAGGATTGCGCGAACCGCGTCGGTGAGCGGGCCGGTGTCTTCGGGCAGCCTCCACTGGTACACCGGAACCCGCATGACAATCGCCCCGCGCGCCTCGATAGCTTTCAGCAGTTCGACGTTCGGCACTCCATACTCCTGCACAGCTACGCTCATCCCTGTCAGCGACCGTCCGAGGTCATCCAGCGCCTTGATCAGATCCCGCCACGTGTTCGGTTCCGGCACGGCGAGCGTGGGCTGCAGGTTATTCTCGCGGAGCACCGCCAAGGGCTTGGGCCCGCGTACGACTGTGATGGTCTTGCCGAGGGCGGCCAGTATCTGCACCCGGGGCCAGCGGGAATCCAGGACCTTCAGCATGAAGCGGGTGCCCACGCCGGTGAGGAGGATCACTAGATCGAACTCGCCCGCAAGCAGACGCTCGCCGAAGCGCAGCACGTCAGCGTTCTCTTCCAAGGGCACTTCGCGCATGGACGGCGCGACCAGCGGGCGACCGCCGTGCCGCTCGATGAGCTGTATCATCTGCTCAGCCATCCGGCTTTCAAAGGCGGCCACACGCAGGCCTGCGAACCCGACCCGCTCACCCTCGACTGACATGGACGATCACTCCTTCATCAATTGACAGCGTGCACAGATGCGACTACGCTACAACTCCCGTGCGCCCGTAGCTCAGTTGGATAGAGCGTCGGGCTTCGAACCCGCAGGTCGCAGGTTCAAGTCCTGCCGGGCGCACCACCTTCTTCTCCGGGCTTTTCCCGACATCAGAACCGCATCTTATGGGACAGCCGCCCCTAAGTCAAAAATCGGACGGTGTACAGAAATGGACCGCATCGAACCCTTAGATTGTGCAGTCGATTGGCCTCCGCCACTATGCGTCCCAAGGCCAGCGCCCACCGGCTAAACGCCAGGCTGGCGTCCTTCGGGCACGATATCTGCATTTATCTTCAAGGCGAATCATACCGCCCCGTTCGGAAATCGAAAAAGGTTCTCGTAACCGCATCGGAAAGCCGGATAGAGATGCCATGAGCCGCCCGCTCCGCGTCTTGATCATCGAAGACAATCCAGACGACCGCGCCTTGATCCAGCACGAACTAAAGCGCGAGCATGCCGATCTCCGGATGACCTCGATCCTCAACGCGACTGATTTCGACCGCGCCCTGGAAAAAGACGAGGCCTACGACCTCGTCCTGACAGACTACCAGCTTCCCTGGACGAATGGCCTGGCCATCCTGCACACCGTCAAAAGCCGGTACCCCGACTGTCCGGTGATCATGGTCACGGGGACCGGCAGCGAAGAAATCGCCGTGGAGGCCATGAAGGCCGGACTCGACGACTACGTCATCAAAGCGCCCCGGCACTGCAAAATTTGGGGCCGCCTGTCGGTGTCGGTAAAGACGGTGCTGGAGCGGGCCCAAGAGCGTCGGGCGCTCCGGGAAAGCGAAGACCGCTTTCATGCCTTCATGGACAACAGCCCAGCTGTGGCGTTCGTGAAAGATGAGGACGGTCGATTCGTCTACGTCAACCAAGTGTTCGAACGCTTCTTCAAGCTGACGCGCCTCCAGTGGTTGGGAAAGACGGGTTTCGATCTCTGGCCCGAGGAGACGGCGCGCCAGTTGCGCGAGAACGACCAGACGATACTGGCCGAGGGCAGGCCAGCCGAAATTTTCGAAACGTTCCCGGGTCCAGACGGGACCCTTCATCACTGGCTGGTCTTCAAGTTTCCCGTGAAGGATCACGCCGGACGACGCTTACTCGGCGGCATGGCGGTGGACATCACGGAGCGCCGCCAGCTCGAGCAACAGCTCCGCCAGGCGCAGAAGATGGAGGCGATCGGCAAGCTGGCCGGAGGCGTTGCCCACGACTTCAACAACCTCGTGACGATCATCACGGGATACAGCGACATGCTGCTCAGTCGAATCGGTCCTGAAGACCCCATGCGGCGCGAACTCGAGCAGATCAAGAAGGCCGGGGACCGGGCCCACTCTCTGACCCGCCAACTGCTCGCCTTCAGCCGCCGGCAGATGCTGCAACCAAAGGTCTTAGACCTGAACGCCGTGGTGACCAATCTGGAGCCGATGCTCCAGCGATTGATCGGCGAGAACATCGAGCTCGTCATCGAGCTGAAGCCCGGACTGGGACAGGTGAAAGCTGATCCCGGACAGATCGAGCAGGTCATCATGAACTTGGCCATCAACTCCCGCGACGCGATGTCCCAGGGGGGCAAACTCCTGCTCGAGACCGACAACGCTGAGCTCGACGAGGCGTATGCCCGCCGGCATCTCCCCATGCAACCCGGCTCGTATGTGCGCCTGGCCGTGAGCGACACCGGCTGCGGGATGGATGCAGCGACGCAGTCCAGGATTTTCGAGCCCTTCTTCACCACCAAGGAACAGGGCAAGGGCACGGGGTTGGGCCTCTCCACGGTGTACGGGATCGTGAAGCAGAGCGGCGGCTACATCTGGGTCTACAGTGAACGCGGGCAGGGCACGACGTTCAAGATCTACCTGCCCAGAGTCGTTGACCCAGCGGATTCAGTCCCGCCGGTCACTCACTGGTCCGCACTCCCACAGGGAATGGAGACCGTGCTGCTGGTGGAGGACGAACCAGAGGTGCGGTGGCTCGTGCGGGACATGCTTCGGCATCTGGGTTATACCGTCCTGGAGGCGCGCCACGGGATCGAAGCCCAGGTCCTGAGTATCCACCATGCGGGACCGATCCACCTTCTGATCACCGATGTCGTGATGCCCCAGATGAGCGGGCGCGAGATCGCCGAGCAACTGACGTCTGAACATCCGGAGACAAAGGTGCTGTACATGTCGGGCTACACGGACGATGCCGTCGTTCGTCACGGGGTCCTGGCTGCGCATATGGCGTTCCTGCAGAAGCCCTTCACCCCTGAAGCCCTGGCGCGCAAAGTTCGCGAGGTGCTAGACGGCCAGACTAGCGGAAGTGGAAGAAGGGAACAGCGGGGTCCCTGAGCCCATCGGAATGGAGCGGGAAACGGGATTTGAACCCGCGACCCTCGCCTTGGCAAGGCGATGCTCTACCACTGAGCTATTCCCGCCCCGATCGCAGAAGAAACGAAATTATACGGACATCACGCGAGAAGCGTCAAGGCGCGGAGAAGGGCTAACGGGAAACTGGCAGGATGAACACATTGGGCGTCGAGCCATCGGCTGGCGGAGGGCCGGCCTTACCCAGGTGAACCGAGAACCCGGCAGCGTGGGTATGCCCACCGCCGCCGTACTTCACGGCGATCTTCGCCACATCGGTTCCACCCTGCTCCGAGCGCAGGCTGAAGTGACGCAGACCGTGACGGTCATGCCAGATCAGGCAGAACGGACGGCCGGGCGAAAGCTGCTCGCCGATCTGGCTGGTCAGGATCGCGCTTTGCACACAGGGGACCGTTTCTCCCTCGAATTGGACCCATACCACATTACGGATGATCTTCTTGACCAACTCGTGTTCATAGCGGAGGATGGCGCGCCCTTCTTGTTCAAGCCTTTCCTTCTCCAACGAGTCCCAAACCTTGAAGTCATAGGGGTAGGAGTTCAATCCCGCGCTGATCTCGCGGCTGTTGGGAAGCTTCCATGCCCACAGGTCCTTGTCCTGCACGTATTGCAGGAGCCAGGGGGGCGTGGTGCCGTGAGCCCACTCCCAGGCGAGCACGGCGCCGCTCTTTTCCAGATCAAAACGGACATACGGCAGTCCTTTAAGCGCCTCTTTGGCCGTGATATGGTGGTCCAAGACTTGGAGTTCCGAGGCTTCCTCCGCCATCTCTTCCAAGATCGGCCGAGGATAAGCGAAGTCCACGAGCACCACCCGACGCCCCGCGCAGCTGACAGGAGGCGGGAGCCCGTGGTCGGCAGGAATGAACTCGGCCGAAGGATACCGCTTCCAGATGGCCCAGGCAGCACCGAACCCGTCGGTGCAGTCGGCATGGTAGAGGACGAGATCAGGAATCATAATGAGCTAGCATATCACGACCCCGGAGCGAGAGAAAGAGTGGGAACGCGCAATTGCACGGTCGCCAGTTCTGTGGTAAAACATTCCACGAGGTAGATCAGTCGTGGCTCAGCGTGACCGGGAATGGCCTGGATACACCCAGTGGTACCTCTGTCCTGTTTGCAGCTCGCTGTGGACCCCCTGCGATTCCGGCGTCGCCGCTATTAAGCGCTCCCAATTGATCGCCGCGCCTCAGGCCTCGCCAGCCACCCCGCCCCAACGCTGCCCCGTGTGCAACGGCACGCTGGAAGCCAGCACCTACGAAATTTAAGAGGCAGGCGGTTTCCCCTCAAGGCGGCTGGACAAGTCAACATTCCCGTGTGATACACTGCCACCATGCAAGTGCATTCGGCTTTATCGAAAGCTAACGGGACCGCGGACGCCCTCGACGAGGTGTGCCGCGAGGCCACGACCCACTTGGGTGGACGACCGGTGGACCTGGCGTTCGCGTTTTTCTCCCCCGACCACGCCGAATCCGCCGATCTCATTGTTTCAACTGTCCGCGAACGGCTCCGGCCAAAGGTTCTCCTGGGGTGCTCGGCCGAAAGCGTGATCGGGGACACTCAGGAGGTGGAGGGCCAGTCCGCCCTGTGCCTCTGGGCCGGGCATCTGCCCGGGACCACCCTCACTCCGTTCCATCTCGAATTTGTGCAGGCCGGCGAGCAGTTCACCGCGTCCGGCTGGCCCAAGGACATGCCGACCCTGGACCAAAATCCGTCCTTTCTGGTCATCGCCGAGCCCTTCACCACGCCGGCTGAGGCCCTTCTCGGAGATATAGCCGAACGCTTTCCCGGGGCTTCGGCCATCGGCGGCATGGCCAGCGGCGCGCAGGAGCCCGGCGCGAACCGCCTTCTCTTCAACGAGACAGTCGTGGACACCGGTGTTGTCGGCGTGGCCGTGACCGGGGCCGTGTGCATCCGAACCGTCGTGTCCCAGGGCTGCCGGCCGATCGGCGACCGTTTCATGATCACGCAAGCCGACCAGAACGTCATCCACGAACTCAGCGGGAAACCGGCCCTGGAATGCCTGCGCGAAGTCTTCTCCTTGCTTTCCCCCGCCGAGCAGCGCCAGGCCGAGCGCGCGCTGCACCTGGGGGTCGTCATCGACGAGCACAAGGGCCAGTTCGAGCGCGGGGACTTCCTGATCCGCAACCTGATCGGGGTCGACCAGAAGACCGGCAGCTTGGCGGTGGCCGACTACGTCCGGGTCGGGCAGACCGTGCAGTTCCAGATCCGGGACGGTGCCTCCGCCAGCGAAGACCTGCGCGCGCTGCTGACCGGCGAACGCGAAGACACACACGCGGGCGATCCCATCGGCGCGCTCCTGTTCAGCTGCAACGGGCGTGGCCAGCGGTTCTTCCGTACTCCCCACCACGACGTCACCGCCGTGCGTGAAAAGATGGGCGGGATCCCGGTCGGCGGCTTTTTCGCCATGGGCGAAATCGGCCCTGTGGGCGGGAACAACTTCCTCCACGGCTACACGGCCAGCGTCGCGCTGTTCTGCAAAAACCTCTGAAAAGGCGGTGCATCATGACGTTCCGTTGGCTCTCGTTCCTCGGTGTGCTGGTCATTGCGGCGGCCGGTGTGGCGAGTGGACCGGCGTCGGCTTCGCACGTCCGGCAGCTCAGCGTGCAGGAAGTGAAGGTCGCGCTGGACAAAGCGTCCAGTTTGCGCGAGAAGGGCTTCTTCCTGGTAGACGTGCGGACCGTCGAAGAGCACGACACCGGGGCGATTCCCGGCACCGACGTGAATATTGAGTTCAGGGAGATCGCCAAGCGTCACAAGGAGATCGGCGCCAGCTTCGACGATCACATCGTCGTGTACTGCCAGTCCGGGAAGCGGGGCAACATCGCCGCCGACACCTTGACCGAACTGGGCTACAAGAACGTCTACAACATCCGCGGCAGCGTGAACGCCTGGCTGCAAGCCGGCTATCCGCTCGCCGGCGGGCGCCGTTGATCCGGCCACTCCTGCTGCTCCTGCTCGCGCTCTGGGCTCCTGTCGCGGCAGAGGCCCAGAGCGCTCCATCACCGCCCGGGGACGAGCCGCGCGTGCGTGCGCGGAGCCTCGGGGTGGACCTCGGCATCTATCCCACCGGCAAACTCAACGCCATCACCGACGTGCCCGGCGTTCGCGTCGGCCACACGACCCTGATCAGAGGAGACGGCAAGCTCGTGCCGGGTCAAGGCCCGGTCCGCACGGGCGTCACCGTGGTCATCCCCCGCGAGGATGTCTGGCACAAGAAGGTCCCGGCGGGAGCCTTCGTGCTGAACGGAACCGGCGAGATGACGGGGCTCGCCTGGGTGGAAGAGTCCGGCTTTCTCGAATATCCGATCGCCCTCACCAACACGCTCAACCTGCCCCGCGTCGCCAACGGTGTCATGAGCTGGATGATCAGCCGGTATCCCGGAATCGGCATCCGGGACGACACCCTCACGCCGGTCATCGCCGAGTGCGACGACAGCCGGCTCAACGACATCCAGGGACGCCACGTCTCGGAGGCCGACGTCACCAAGGCCCTGGACAGCGCGGGCGACGGGCCGGTGTCGGAAGGAACGGTCGGCGCCGGGACCGGCATGGTCGCCTTCGGTTTCAAGGGCGGCATCGGGACCGCCTCCCGGATCGTCTCGGCGGCGGGGGGCTTCACGGTCGGCGTGCTCGTCAACGCGAACTTCGGCCGGCGCGAGGAATTGGTGATGGGAGGCATCCCCGTCGGAAAGCTGTACGGAGAGGGCACGGCCTCCGCGCCGGGACCCGACGGGTCGATCATCATTATCATCGCGACTGACGCGCCGCTCGATGCCCGGCAACTGAAACGCCTGGCCAAGCGCGCGGCGCTCGGCCTGGCGCGCACCGGCTCCACCGGCCGGCACGGCAGCGGCGATTTCATCCTGGCCTTCTCCACCGGCAACGTCATCCCCCACTACCCTCAAGAACGCACCTACCCGATGACTGTCTTCGCGGACACGCACCTCAACCCGTTGTTTACCGCGACGGTCGAGGCCACGCAGGAAGCCATCCTCAACGCGCTCACGATGGCGACGACGGTCATCGGCCGTGATGGCAACAAGGCCGAGGCGCTCGATCTCACGCGCGTCCGGGAAATCCTGAAGAGCCACGGGCGCTAGCCAACCGCTGTCGTTGCGAGCGACGCGAAGCAATCTCGTTCTATAAATTGAGTCCGTTAAGATTCCCTCGCCCTATCTTGGGGAGAGGGTACGGGTGAGGGGCGAATTTAACATAGGACTGGATGCGCTGACACAGGGGCTCAACGCCTCGCAGCTATTATGGAACTTTGCCGATCGGTATAGCGCGCCAGCCCTGCGCTGTGGATGGCGTTGACAAGTCCTCGACTCACGGGGAGAATGGCTCCACTTGTGTCTGACTTCCAGGATCGAGATATGACGATCAGCATACTCAATAGTCAGGCATCTGGAACAGAATGAAGCAACAGCTTATTAGGGGAAATTGCAAATGACTACCAATTCGTTGACAGCACTTATTACAGGGGGAACGAGCGGTATTGGCCGGGCGGCAGCCAATAAACTGGCCCAGCTTGGCATCCATGTCATAGTCGTAGGCCGCAATGCGGAACGCGGCGAGAAGACGGTTGCGGAAATCCGCGCAGCAGGAGGCGAAGCGGATTTTATATCGTCTGACCTTCGAGACGCGTCGAGCGCACGCGAAGTGGCGAGAAGAGCGGTCGAACTCGGAAACGGCCATGTCGATATTCTGATCAACAATGCGGGGATCTTCCCATTCGGGCCGACGCATGAAACGACGGAAGAAGTATTTGAGAGCGTGTATTCGCTCAACGTCAAGGCGCCGTACTTCCTCGTCGCGGCACTTGCTCCGCTGATGGCGAAGAGAGGCAAAGGGGCAATCGTCAATGTATCGACGATGGTTGCCGATTATGGGGCGGCCGGCATGAGCCTCTATGGCTCGAGCAAGGCGGCCATCAATCTGCTGACCAAAGCCTGGGCGGCTGAATATGGCCCGAGCGGTGTCCGCGTCAATGCAGTGAGCCCGGGACCTACGCGCACGGAAGGCACGGACGCAATGGGGGAGGGGCTCGAGGAACTGGCCGCCCAGGCGCCGGCGGGCCGTCCGGCTACAGCGGACGAGATTGCTGAGGCCATTGTCTTTTTGGCGACGGATCGTGCCAGTTTCAT